>NZ_CP080377.1:4800000-5149832 GCF_019443505.1 Janthinobacterium sp. PAMC25594 | reverse complement strand
CCCCATGCAGGTGCTGACGCGGCCGTTCGCGATCGAGCCCGTCACCAATATCATGCTGCCCGATGGCATTTTCGACAATGCCATCTATGGCTTGCGCATCGCCGCCCACGTCACCAACATGTCCAGCAGCGCGATGACGAATGTCACGGTGTACCTGGAAAGCGTGGGCGACCCCGGCATCGTACCCGTGGCGCGCACCTTTTTCTTTGCCAGCATTCCCGCCGGCGCGGCCATGCTGGTGATGTGGGACGCCGACTTCCAGCATGCGGCGCCCGGCAAGAGACTCGTCAGCTTTGTCGCCAAGGCCGACGGCTACACGCCGCGCCGCTCGATCCAGCAAATCTTCGTCTCGCAGACGCGCTTCGACAGCACCACCAACACCTACACGTGCACGGTCGAGGAAGGCACGCTGGAACTGTCCAAGCCGCAGGGGCACTTGCCGGGCAAGCGCTGGGGCGGCACGGGCACGGATGGGAAGGAGTGCCGCTGCCCGCCCGGCCTGGGGCCCATCGTGCCGACCGGCATGACCCTCGTCTGGACGCCGAACCCCGCCTACGCGGGCACGCATGGCGAGCTGCCGTTTTCCGACCCGTGGTGGAAGATACTCGCCATCATCATCGCCATCATCGCCGCGCTGGTGGCCATCATTGCCGCCGCGCTCGGCTCCGGCAAGGCCAGTTTCAGCGTGGGCGGCAGCTTCGAGGAAACGGAGCCCGACGTGCATTGCTGTTCGCTGGAAGGGGCCGGTTCGGGCCAGCCCGAATTCACGGTGGCGGGCGTGGCCTCGGCCATCGCCTCGGGCGCCATCGCCGTCGCCTGCTCCGATATCGCCGACCCGTTCTGGCGTGGCCAGGAAGCAACACCACCGGCCGCCGGCGAACTGACCCTGGCCGAACGCGTCGTGGCGCAATGGGTGTTGCCGGAAGCGCCGAACGCGGGCCTGCCCTACACGGCCGACATCAGCTGGGAGTATCAACGTTTCACGACGGGCGCCACCTACCAGCATGCGGTGACCGAAACACAAGTCAACATCCATGTGGCGGGGCCTGTGGAAACGGATACGCCGGCCGTCGTGCAAGCGTATGAACCGTTGTGGATACGCGCCAGTTTCAAGCGCGACAACGGCACTGTCTTCCGCGGCACGGAGCTGTATGCCTTCGTGCTGTTCCAGGCACCGCAGGGCCTGTATTTCGTCGAATCGCTGACGGACGATGGCCTGGGCTTCGACGCGGGCGCCAACGACGGCGTATATGCAGGCAGCCTGGACTTGAAGCGCGCTTACCGCACCCTGCTGCAATATGATCAAAAGGTCTACGGCACCTGGCGCGTGTTTGTCTTCGCGCAAGACGTCAACCTGACCAAGCCCGGCACGCCGCCGGAAATCGCCGCCCAGCACATCGGCGGCATGTTCGTCGCCAGCGCCATCGAAATCACTTTCGACGACACCCTGCCCTGCCCGCTCAAGGCGCAGGCGAATATCATCGTGGTATAGGAATAAGCAAGGTCAGGCGTAGGTCGAGTAGGTCGGATTAGCGCGGCAAAGCCGCGCGTAATCCGACAACATTGTTGGCTCCCGTATGCACACCTACACCTTGACGGCGTCAATCTTGGCGATCACCGTGCGCGGAATGATATCCGTCACCGGGCAAGTCTCCATCGCATCCGAATACGCGAGCCAGCGCTGCAGGCTTTCCATACGGCGGATGGTGATGCCCTTGCCATTGATGTAGCCGATCTGCTCGAAATTGACGGGGCTGGTGGTCAGCTTCGACACGGTGGGCGCATTGTCGACCAGGCGGTCGTAGGCCTTGCGCGCCTTGTGCTCCCACTTGGCCAGCACGGGGTCGTCAAAGCGGTTGCTTTCAAAATACACGGTGATCGTGCGGTCGTGATTGGCAAAGCCGACGATCGCCGCACCCTTGCGTATGGTCAGCAGGACATCTTCCTTGACGCCCGTGACGGGAACGAATACGGCAGCGCGCCCATCCGTATCTGGCCGCTCCATGGGAATATCTTGTCCGATTATGCTCATCACATCACACTCTTAGTCATCGCCTGTTGGCTTGTTGTCCCTGCATCACTGAAAGCGTGTCACCGTGCGCATGTGCGGCTTTGCCGCTGCGCCGGTCCGCTTCCAGGCTCGCTGCCATGTCCTGCCATACCATACCATTTCTCAAATAATACATTGCCATAAAGCACTACACAAGATAATCAGGGGCGCGGCAGCCACAGGTCCTCCGCCCGATGGGGAATGGTGTGCCCTGCCGCAATCACCTTAAGCAGCAATCACCTTATAATGCTGCGATTCCTTCACGCCAGACACCTTCGCACCATGACGCTTCCCGAGAATGACACCAGCCGGCTCGACGCCATCAGCGCCGCCGCCACCGAAGTGGCCGCGCAAAACGTGGCCGACCTGCTGGCCATGGCCATCTGCCACCGCCCGGACGAACCGGCCCTGATCGTCTGCGACAAGCGCAGCTGGCTCAATGTCGTACTGACGGAAGCGTATCGCCAGGCCTTGCCGGACGCGAGCTTCATCGATTTCGACGAGGTCACGCCGGACGCCGTGCTGGCCGCGTTTGCCGAACTGCCCGCCGGCAGCCTCGTCGTGCTGATCCAGTCGACCAGCTTCCGCCTGGAAGCGTTCCGCATCCGCATCGAACTGTTCAAGCGGGGCCTGAAAGTGATCGAACACGTGCATTTGTCGCGCATGCCCGGCGTGCAGGGACTGCACTACATCGCTTCGCTGGCCTACGACCCCGCCTATTATCGCGGCGTCGGCCATGCGCTCAAGGCCCGCATCGACCGCGCCCGTCACGGCATGGTCGACAGCGGCGGCGAGCAGCTGGTCTTTGCCTCGCCGTTCGAATCGGCCAAGCTGAATATCGGCGACTACAGCGGCATGAACAATATCGGCGGCCAGTTCCCCCTGGGCGAAGTGTTTACGGAAGCGCAGGACCTGGAAGCGGTGAACGGGCGCGTACGCATCTTCGTCTTTGGCGACACGCAGTTCATGGTCAACCGCCCCGACACGCCGATCACCCTGATCATCGACAAGGGCCGCGTGACGGGCACGGAGCATGCCACGCCGGAATTTACCGCCATGCTGGAGATCATCCGCGCGCATGAGGGCGAAGTGTGGGTGCGCGAACTGGGCTTCGGCATGAACCGCGCCTTTTCGCGCGAGCAGCTGGTCAACGACATCGGCACGTATGAACGCATGTGCGGCATCCACCTGTCGCTGGGCGCCAAGCACGGCGTGTATACAAAACCGCAGTTCAAGCGCAAGGATGCGCGCTACCACGTCGATATCTTCGCCGTTACCGAGGCCGTTTACCTCGACGACGAAAGAGTGTACGCGGACGGCGCATGGACGCTGGAACCCGTCACCCTCAACTAAAAAAACCCGCCGCTGCCAGCTCGCGGTCCCACGGCGGCACGGGCTGGTATTCGGCCACCAGGAAATCGATCAGCGCGCGCACCTTCGGCGACGGCTGGCGGCTGGCAGGATACAGCGCGCTCAAATGATTCAGCGGCAGCTCCCAGCCGGACAGCACGGGCAGCAGGCTGCCATCGAGCAGATTGCGCCAGGCGAGGAAGGTGGTGCTGTAGACGATGCCCAGTCCCCGCAGCGCCGCCTGGTGCAGCACCAGCCCATTGTTCGCCGTGAATCCCGCCTGCACGCGCACGTCCACATCCTCGCGCTGCTCCCCTTCTCCCCGCTGGAAATGCCAGTGCGTGCCGTCGGTCAGGTGGCTGAAATGCAGGCACTGGTGCTGCAATAAATCTTGTGGCGTCTGCGGCACGCCCCATTGCGCCAGATAGGCGGGACTGGCGCACAGCACGGCGCGGCACGGCGCCAGCGGGCGCATGGCCAGCGCGCTGCTGTCCGGGATGCCGCCCACGCGGATGGTCAAGTCAAAGCCGTGGCGTATCGGGTCGAGCAGCGCATCGTCGACAAACAGCTCGGCCCGCACCTGCGGGTGCAGCAGGCTGAAACGGGCCACGGCATCGGCCAGCCACGCGCTGCCGAAACTCGATGGCGCCTGGATGCGCAGCGGTCCGGCCAGCGCCGCCCCCGCTCCCGTCTGCGCCACGTGCGCCACCATGCGCGCCGCTTCCTGCGCCTGGCTGACGGTGGCCATGCATGGCGCCAGGTAGGCGCGACCCGCATCCGTCAGACTCACTTCGCGCGTGGAGCGGTGCAGCAGACGCGCGTTCAGGCGCTCTTCCAGCTGCATGATGGTCTTGCTGACCATGGCGCGCGTCAGGCCCAGGCGCTGCCCGGCCAGCGTAAAGCTGCGCTGGCGCGCCACTTCGACAAAGATTTCCATCGCTTTTAGTTGATCCATGTCAAAGATTGTCTGCGTTTTGGCGACAATCTGTCAACCGCCGGGCGATTGTTTGCGCACTGTCCCCATCCTACAATGGCGCTTTCCCTTGACCTCCGGAGCCGCCGCCATGCTAACGATCGAACAACAAGAACAATACCAACGCGACGGCTACATCATCCTGCCCGATTTCAAGGCAGCGGACGAAATCGCCGCCTTGCGCGCACGCGCCGAGCAGATTGTCAACGAATTCGATCCCGGCGTCAGCCAATCCATCTTCACCACGCGCGACCAGGCGAAGAACACCAACGATTATTTTCTCGCCTCCGACAACACCATCCGCTGCTTCTTCGAGGAAGAGGCATTCGGCCCGGACGGCCAGTTAAAACAGGCCAAGTCCCTGTCGATCAACAAAATCGGCCACGCCATGCATGACCTGGATCCCGTCTTCCGCGCTTTTTCGGCCGACCCGAAACTGGCCGAGGTGGCGCGCGACCTGGGCTTGGCGGACGCGCAGGTCTGGCAATCGATGTACATCTTTAAACAGCCCGGCATCGGCGGCGAAGTGCGCTGGCACCAGGACGCCACCTACTTCGAAACCACGCCGATCAGCGTGACCACGTTCTGGTTCGCGCTGGAAGACGCGACCCTGGACAACGGCTGCCTGTGGGCGGAACCGGGCGGCCACCGCGGCCCCCTGCGCGAACGCTTCATCCGCAACGGCAATGCCGTGCGCGTGGAAAAACTCGATGCCATGCCCTGGCCCGACGACAGCACGGCCGTGCCACTGGAAGTGAAGGCGGGCGCGCTGGTCTGCTTCCACGGCTTGCTGCCCCATTACAGCGCGCCAAACCGCTCGCCCGTTTCACGCCATGCCTACACCCTGCACGCCACCGATGGCCAGACCGAATACGCGGCCCACAACTGGATACAGCGCGACGCGGCGTTTCCCGTGCGGGGCTTCGTCTGATGCGCATCCAGGTTTTCGCCGCCCACTGGGGCAATAACGAGCTGGCGCCCCAGGTCTTCATTGACAAGGTAGCGGCGGCCGGCTTCGACGGCATCGAAATGTCGCTGCCGCTGGACGCCGCCCTGCGCGAGGAATGGACGGACCGCATCGCCAGGGCGGGACTGGAACTGATCGCCGCGCAGTGGGAAACCGTGTTCCACAGCGACTTCGATCTGCACCGCGCCGCCCTGGCCGAGCTGCTGGAAAACGCCTGCCTGGTGCGCCCCGTGCTGGTCAACACGCACACGGGCAAGGATTACTACACCCCGGCGCAAAACGCGCAGCTGATCGACCTGGCCGCCGCCATCTCGGAAAAGCACGGCGTGCCCATCGTGCATGAGCTCCACCGCAGCCGCTTTTCCGGCCACCCGATGCTGCTGCTGCCGTATCTGCGGCAGTACCCGCACCTGCCATTGACGGCCGACCTGTCGCACTGGTGCTGCGCCTGCGAATCGCTGCTGGAAGACCAGCCACAGACCCTGGCACAAGTGCTGCCGCTGGTGCGCCATGTGCATGCGCGCGTGGGCCATGCACAGGGGCCGCAGGTGGCCGACTTCCGCGCGCCGGAAGCGAAGCAGGCGCTTGACGCCCACCTGGCGTGGTGGGATGCCATCGTCGCCCTGCGCCGCGCGGCCGGTGCCGAGCGCATGACGTTTACGCCGGAATTCGGTCCCGCGCCCTACCTGCAAACGCTGCCGTACACGCAGCAGCCCGTCAGCGATGCATGGGAACAGAACGTCGCCATGCTCGAACTGCTGCGCGCGCGTTACGCCGGGTAGGCGCCGCGCATTGCAATTAGGTAGTGCGCTATATATACTGTGCCAATGGATACCACCACTTCTCCCAACCCGCTGCACCAGGTGCCGCGCCTGGACAGCCAGCTGTGCTTTGCGCTGTACTCGACCTCACTCGCCATGAACAAGCTGTACCGCAAGCTGCTGCGCAAGCTCGGACTCACGTACTCGCAATATCTGGTGATGATGGTGCTGTGGGAGCGCGACGGCTTGACGGTGTCGGAAGTGGGCGAGCGCCTGTTCCTCGACTCGGCCACCCTGACGCCCCTGCTCAAGCGCATGGAGCAAGCGGGCCTGTTGACGCGCACGCGCGCCGCCAGCGACGAGCGCCAGGTCATCATTTCGCTCACGGAGCAAGGCGACCAGCTGCGCCACGAGGCGGCCCTGCTGCCCGAAGCCATCCTGACGGCCAGCCATTGCAGCGTGGAGCAGGTTGTGGACATGAAACAACAACTGAACCAGTTGCGCGACAGCCTGATGAAAAGTGAGTAAAAGCGCCGCTTTTCCGAGCAAAATCAGGTAAAGCATCACCCGGACGGCGCCAGGCAAAAGCTGGCGCACAATCCGCCTTTCTTTATTACAAATCGATACAAGGATGGCCACACCCTGCGTATAGAATAGTTGCCACTATTTCCTTACAACAACACCAGGGTGACCATGCGCATACCTTTCGGCTCCGTAGCCTCGTTGGCTCTATGTTTTACCGTGTCGGCGTTCGCCGCCGAACCATTCGACGACAAGTTCCGCCAGCTCGACGAAGTGCTGCCCACCCCGAATACCTACCGCACCGCCTCCGGCGCGCCGGGCCACGCCTACTGGCAGCAACGTGCCGATTACACCATCCGCGCCACCCTGGATGAAGCCAAACGCGAGATCGCCGGCAGCGGCAGCATCACCTACCACAACCAGTCGCCCGACACCCTCGGCTACCTGTGGCTGCAACTGGACCAGAATATCTACAAACCCGATTCCGACGCGCGCCGCATGACCACGGCGCCGTCGCGCCAGGCGTGGGCCAAAACGGCGGGCGACGAGACCATGAAATTCGAAGGCTTGCGCGGCATGCTGGCGCGCGGCGACTTCCAGGGCGGCTTCCATATCCGCGCCTTGAAAGGCGCGGACGGCCAGCCGCTGAAATACGTAGTGAACCGCACCATGATGCGCGTCGACCTGCCGCAGCCCCTGAAGCCGGGCCAGGATTTCGTCTTCCAGATCGACTGGGATTACCGCATCAACGAACAGAAGGTGCTGGGCGGGCGCGCAGGCTATGAAGTCTTCGACGACAAGAACGCCCTGTTCGAAGTGGCGCAGTGGTTTCCCCGCATGGCGGCCTACTACGACGCGGCCGGCTGGCAGCACAAGCAGTTCCTGGGCTCGGGCGAATTCACGCTGGAGTTTGGCGACTACGACGTGCAGTTGACGGTTCCCGCCGACCATATCGTCGCCGCCACGGGCGCGCTGCAAAATCCGCAGGAGGTGCTGTCCGCCGCGCAGCGCGAGCGCCTGGAGAAGGCCCGCGGCAGCGACAAGCCCGTCGTCATCGTCACGCAGAAAGAGGCGGAAGCGGCCGAAAAAACGGTGAGCCGCGCGCAAAAGACCTGGCATTTCAAGGCGGCCAACGTGCGCGACTTCGCCTGGGCATCGAGCCGCAAGTTCATCTGGGATGCGCAGGGCTACAAGAAGGGCGGCAGCGATGTGATGGCCATGTCCTACTATCCGAAAGAGGGCAATCCGCTATGGGAGAAATACAGCACGCAAGCCATCGTGCACACGATAGAACAGTACAACAAGTACAGCATAGCCTACCCGTATCCGACAGCCATTTCCGTCAACGGCCCCGTGGGCGGCATGGAGTATCCGATGATCTCGTTCAATGGCCCGCGTCCCGTGAAAGACAAGAAAACGGGCGAGCTCACGTATTCGAAGCGCACCAAGTATGGCTTGATCGGCGTGATCATCCACGAAGTGGGCCACAACTACTACCCGATGATCATCAACTCGGACGAGCGCCAGTGGACGTGGATGGATGAAGGCCTCAACACCTTCGTGCAATACCTGGCGCAGCAGGCCTGGGAAGAAGACTACCCTGCCTCGCGCGGCGAACCGCGCGAGATCGTCGACTACATGCGTAGCCGCGACCAGGTGCCCATCATGACCAATTCCGAGTCCCTGCTACAGTTCGGCAACAACGCCTACGCCAAGCCGGCGGCGGGCCTGAACATCCTGCGCGAAACCATCCTCGGACGCGAACTGTTCGACTACGCGTTCAAGGAATATGCGCAGCGCTGGAAATTCAAGCGTCCCACGCCGGCCGACTTTTTCCGCACCATGGAAGACGCCTCCGGCACGGACCTCGACTGGTTCTGGCGCGGCTGGTTTTATACCACCGATCCGGTCGACATCAGCATCGATGGCATCAGCGAATACGGCGTGAGCTCAAAAGATCCCGCCACGGAAAAAGCCTGGAAAAAGGCGCAAAAGGCCGCCCAGCCGGAATCGGTGACGAGCCGCGCCAACAAGGGCATGCCGCGCCGCGTCGATGCGCACCCGGAGCTGAAGGATTTCTACAACCAGCACGACGATTTCACGGTGACCAACAAGGACCGCAACGCCTACGCCGAAGCGCTGGCCAGCCTGGAGCCGTGGGAAAAGGACCTGCTGAAACAGGGCAAGCACCTGTACCTGGTCGACCTGTCGAACGTGGGCGGCATGGTCATGCCCCTGATCCTCGAGATCGAACTGAAAAGCGGAAAAAAGTACGTGGAGCGCGTGCCGGCCGAAGTGTGGCGCTACTCGCCAAAAAAGATCACCAAGGTCGTCATCACGGATGAACCGATGGTGGGCCTGGTGCAGGACCCGTACTGGGAAACGGCCGACATCGACACCAGCAACAATAGCTGGCCGAGAAAGATCACGCCATCGCGCCTGGAACTGTTCAAGAGCGAAAAATCGCCCAAGGATAACCTGATGCGCGACTTTCATACGCCGTTGAAAGGCAGCGGCGCGACCAAAGGCGACGAGGCGTGAAGCGCTGGCGCCTCCTCGCTTGCGCCGTGCTGGCCTGCGCCAGCATGGCGGCCGGCGCCCATAACTTCCACATGGGGATCGCCGACATCAGCTACAACGCTGCCAGCGGCAGCACGGAAGTGGTGCACACCTACACGGGCCACGACGTCGAGGCGCTGCTGACAAACCTGTACCAGCGCCGCTTCGACCTGGGCCAGGAAGACAGCGAAGCGGCCCTGCGCCGCTATGTCGAAAAACAGTTTTACCTCGTGGCGCCGGACGGCAAGCGCTTGCGCCTGAACTGGGTCGGCATGAAGGTCAATGCCGACAATGTGGTGATCTTCCAGGAGATCGAACGCACGCGCCTGGCGCCCGCCACGCGCATCCATAACCAGTTGCTGATCGACTTCCTGCCCAGCCAGCGCAATACCCTCAACGTGCAGGACAGCGGCAGCATCCAGACGCTGATTTTCGACCGCCAGAACACGGAATTGCCGATCCGCTAAGCCCCAGTACACCCATGACGCCACGCTCTCTTCCCCTGCTCCTCGCCGCCCTGTTTTCACCCGCCGCCGTCCATGCCGACGACATCTTCCAGCGCGTGCTGGTCGACGGTTCGCGCCTGAACCAGCTGGGCGTGGCCGATTCGGCCAACGCGGGCAGCGTCACGCAACAGCAACTCGACGCGCGCACCAGCTACCGGCCCGGCGAATTGCTCGAAGCCGTGCCGGGGCTGATCGTCAGCCAGCATAGCGGCGAGGGCAAGGCCAACCAGTTCTACCTGCGCGGCTTCAACCTCGACCACGGCACGGACTTGCGCACCAGCGTCGACGAGATGCCCGTCAACCAGCGCAGCCATGGCCACGGACAGGGCTGGACGGACCTGAACTTCCTGATCCCCGAACTGGCCATGCGCCTCGATTACAAAAAGGGGCCGTACGCGGCGGCGCAAGGCGATTTTTCCTCGGCGGGAGCGGCGTCCATCGTCTATGCGAACCGCCTGACGCAAGGTATCGCCAGCGCGGGCATGGGGCAAAACGGCTTTCGTCGCGCCCTGCTGGCCGATTCGTTTGACGCAGGCGACGGCAGCCTGCTGTACGCGCTCGAAGCGCAGCATAACGATGGCCCGTTCACGCAGCCGGACCGCTACCGCAAGCGCAATGGCGTGCTGCGCTACAGTCAAGGCTATGCCAACAACGGCTTCAACGTCACGGCCATGGCGTACGACGCCAGCTGGAACGCCACCGACCAGATTCCGCTGCGCGCCGTGCAGGACGGTAGCCTGGGCCGCTTCGACGCCATCGATGCCAGCGACGGCGGCAAGGCGCAGCGCTACAGCCTGTCGGGCGCCTGGCGCCAGACGACGGACGACGTGTCGTCCAGGGTCAGCGCGTATGTGATCGCCAACCGCCTGGCCCTGTTCTCGAATTTCACGTATGCGCTGGACGACCCCGATAACGGCGACCAGTTCGCCCAGCCCGACCGGCGCGTGACGTCAGGCCTCGATGCCAGCCATACCTGGCACCGTCACACGGACAGCGGCAGCAGCGACACCACCATTGGCCTGCAGCTACAGAACGACAATATCCACAATGGCCTGTACAACACGCGCCAGCGCCAGATCCTGTCGACCACGCGGCAAGACCATATCGTCGAAACGAGCATCGGCGTGTATGGCGAAAACAGCACGCGTTGGTCGCGCTGGCTGCGCACCGTGGCCGGCCTGCGCGCGGACGCCTACCGCTTCGACGTGCGCAGCGACCGCGCCGCCAATTCGGGCCAGGCCAGCGACCATTTGTTCAGTCCCAGCCTGAGCGTGATCGCGGGGCCGTGGCGCGACACGGAAGCGTACTTCAACATTGGCAATGGTTTTCACAGCAACGACGCGCGCGGCACGACGATCGCCATCGATCCGAAGACGGGCGAGGCGGCCGACAAGGTCACGCCCCTGGTGCGCTCGCGGGGGCTGGAACTGGGCTTGCGCAGCGCCGCCATCGCCGGCCTGCAAACCTCGCTGTCGCTGTACCGCCTGGACTTCGATTCCGAACTGCTGTTCATCGGCGACGCCGGCGCCACGGAAGCGGGCCGCCCCAGCCGCCGCTACGGCATCGAGTTTTCCAGCTACTACAAGGCGGCCAGCTGGCTGTCGCTGGACCTGGACCTGGCGTATGCGCGGGCGCGCTCGCGCGGCAGCGATCCGGCGGGCGACTTTATCCCCGGCGCCATCGAAGGCGTAGCCCAGCTGGCCATGACGGTGACGCCGCGCGGGCCATGGTCAGGCTCTTTGCGCCTGCGCTACTTCGGCCCGCGCCCGCTGATCGAAGACAACAGCGTGCGCTCGTCGGCCAGCGTGGGCTTGAACGGGCGCATCGCCTACCAGATCGACAAGACCTTGCGCGTGGAGGTCGAAGGCTACAACCTGGCCAACCGGCGCGACTCGGCCATCGATTACTACTATGCCTCGCGCCTGCCCGGCGAGGCGCTACCGGTCGACGATATCCACTTCCATCCGGTGGAATCGCGCTCGCTGCGCCTGACCCTGGTAAAGAATTTTTAACTCGACAAGCATAATTCCTGGCGGACGTAGCACAAGAGTCGCCGCGAAGTCGTAGAATGCCAGGCTGGATAAACTGAGACAGGCCGCGTTCCGGCCCGCACCGCCATGAGCACTTCCGCACCGATCTTTACCGACCCGTCCCACATCAAGGACGCCTTGCGCGATGACGGCTATGCCGTGCTGCGCCCGCAAGACGTGGCGGCGCTGTCCGGCTGCCCGCTGGCCGCACTGCGCGCGCTCGAACCGAGCTGGAATACCCTGGCGCTGGACAATTACCTGAAGGATGGCGGCCGCTATCGCCGCCGGCGCCACTCGTGCTTCGTGCAGGATGGCGCGCGCCTGACGCAGACCGCGCACCGCCCGCACTGGCAGCCGGTGGAATACAACGCCCTGCATGGCGGCATGCACCGCCTGTTCGAACCGGTCGAGCCGGCCATCGTCGCGCAGGCGGCATGGCAGCAGCTGATCCGCGCGCTGGGCGACGCCTGCTCGCAGGTCAGGGGCAGCCAGCCGTGGTTCATCGAGGCGCACCAGTTCCGCATCGATACGACCGATGGCATCGGCCGCCCCACGCCGGAAGGCGCGCACCGCGACGGCGTCGATTTCGTCGCCGTACTGCTGATCGGACGCGAGCAGGTCAAGGGCGGCGAGACGCGCATCTTCGAAGCCAATGGTCCCAACGGCAAGCGCTTTACCCTGACCGAGCCATGGTCGCTGCTGCTGCTCGACGATGCGGCGGTGATCCACGAATCGACGCCGATCCAGCCCATCGGCGAACATGGCCACCGCGATACGCTGGTGCTGACGTATCGCGCCGGCCAGTTCCAGGGTGAAAACTGACAGGCGGCCACAGCATTCCCTGTGGCCAAAATAGTTACTTGGAAGTTACTTTTGCAGACCTAAATCCGATATAGTCATACGATGTCGATATTGTGCGCTCATTGCGCCCAGCATCACCACACTGAAATCCTAGGAGAGGTCTGTGGACTCCAACAACCAAATCAAGCCTGACGAAATCGAGATCCTGATCGTCGAGGACAGCCCGACCCAGGCGGAGCGCTTGCGCCGCCTGATCCAGTCGCTGCACTACAGCGCGCGCGTGGCGGCGAATGGCCAGCTGGCCCTGGCCGCCATCCGCGAGCGCAAGCCGCACCTGGTGCTGTCCGATATCGTCATGCCTGAAATGAATGGCTACGACCTGTGCCGCGCCATCAAGACCGATCCGACCCTGCGCGACATTCCCGTGATCCTCGTCACCTCGCTCAACGACCCGAAGGACATCATCCGCGGCATCGAATGCGGCGCCGACAATTTCATCCGCAAGCCATATGCGGAAGACTACCTGCTCAACCGCATCAGCCACATGCTGATGAACCAGAAGCTGCGCAAGAACCAGAACGTGGAAATCGGCATCGCCCTGTACCTGGGCGACCAGAAGCACTTCATCAACGCGGAACGCCAGCAAATCCTCGATTTGTTGATCTCCACGTATGAGCAGGCGGTGCAGGTCAACGGCGAACTGCAGGCGCGTGAACGCCAGGTGATCGAATTGAACATGCGCCTGGCGCACCATGCGGCCGAACTGGAAACCATCAACCGCGAAATCGCCCTGAAAAACCTGGAGCTGGCCGAGGCCAGCCGCATGAAGTCCGCCTTCATCGCGAATATGTCGCATGAACTGCGCACGCCGCTGAACGCCATCATCGGGTTTACCGGCGCACTGCTGATGAAACTGCCCGGCCCCCTGACGTCCGACCAGGACAAGCAACTCAACACCATCCGCGCCAGCGCGCGCCATCTGCTCTCGCTGATCAACGACATCCTCGACGTGGCCAAGATCGAGGCGGGCAAGCTGACCCTGTCGATCGAACCCGTGCACTGCCAGGAGCTGATGGCCGAAGTGGCCGACACCTTGCGCCCGCTGGCCCAGCAAAAGGGCCTGACGCTGGAAATGGCACTGGGCGATGCGGGCCAGCCGCCCGCCATCATCGACACGGACCGCCGCGCGCTGACGCAAATCCTCATCAACCTGCTCAACAACGCCATCAAGTTCACGGAACAGGGCACGGTGCGCATCAGCCTGTCCCAGCGCGAAGAAGACGGCGCGCTGGTGACGGAAATGAGCATCGCCGACAGCGGTGCCGGCATCAAGGAAGAAGACCAGGCCAAGCTGTTCCAGGCCTTCTCGCAGCTCGATTCCACCTCCACGCGCCACGTGGAAGGCGCGGGACTGGGCCTGTACCTGTGCCAGAACCTGGCCAACGCCATCGGCGGCGCCCTGTTCTTCAATAGCGACTACGGCTCCGGCAGCACGTTTACGCTGGCCCTGCGCAGCAAGCCCTGATTCGAGTGCGCCGCAGCATGAATTCTGCATATTTTGCCATCTGAAGCAGATCGATACCGTAGTTCTACGGTATTGCACTGCACCATTTTCAGCGCTATAGTGGAACTGTCTCCTCCAATTTGTTCTCCGAACATTGGATTACGCCCGCGAATACAACCGCGGGCTTTTTTTTGCCTGCGTTTTACATTATCTTCATTTTTCCTTAACTAAATCAATCGATTTAGTTATATCAAACGCTTGAGATATGTGTTTAAATCTCCGGCATGATTGAAAAAAACATTTCCCATACATCAGTTGCCGACGACGTGCGCAAGCCCCGTTCCGACGGCGAACAGTCGCGCGAGCGGCTGCTGCATAGCGCCATCCGCCTGTTTGCCGAGCAGGGCTACGCCAAAACGTCCACGCGCGAACTGGCGCAGGCGGCCGGCACCAACGCGGCCGCCATCCGCTACTATTTTGGCGACAAGGCGGGCCTGTACCGTGCCGCCTTCGCGCAGCAATCGTCGGACCCGCAAGACAATATCGCCCTGTACGAGCAGCCCCATTTCACCCTGCGCCAAAGCCTGGAAGGCTTTTATGCGCAATTGCTCGCGCCCATGCAGCAGGGCGAGATCGCGCGCGACTGCATGCGCCTGTGGTGCCGCGAAATGCTCGAACCGACGGGCCTGTGGGCACGCGAGATCGACCAGAACATCCGTCCCGAGCACGAGGCGCTGACGCGCGTGCTGGCGCGCCACCTGGGCGCGCCCGACAACAGCGACGACATGCACCGGCTGGCGTTTTCCATCGCCTCGCTGGCCCTGCAGCACATGGTGGGCGCCGAGGTGCTGCAAACCTTGCGTCCGCAATTGCTGGAAACGCCGCACGCCATCGATACCTGGCTGGCGCGCATGACCGACTACGCGCTGGCCATGGCCGACGTGGAGCGCCGGCGCCTGGCCACTCCGCCCTCTCCCCCTACCGCTCAACGACAAGCAGAAGGACCAGCATGACGACTATTCGATGCACCGTTCAACGCGCCCTCGCCGCCAGCATCGTGCTGGCGCTGGGCGGCTGTGCCCTGCAGGGCCCGCCCGCGGCGGTGGCCGCCAGCGCGCCCGCGCAATGGCAGGCGCCGCTGCCGCATAACGGCAAGCTGACGGACCTGGCCAGCTGGTGGCAGGGCCAGGGCGACAGCCTGCTGGTGGAATTGATCATCGATGCGCAGCAGGTCAGCCCCACCATCGCCGCCGCCGGCACGCGCATCGTGCAGGCGCGCGCGGACAGCATCGCCAGCGGCGCCGCGCTGGCGCCCAAGCTCGATGCGACCGGCAGCGTGGTGCGCACCAGCCAGCAATCGGCCCAGCCCGGCGGCACCACCTCGCAGGCCGCCTTGCAGGCGTCGTGGGAAATCGATGTGTTTGGCGCCAACCGCGCCACGCGCGATGCGGCGCAGGAGCGCTACGACAGCGCCCGCGCGCTCTGGCATGAGGCCCGCGTGTCGGTCGCCGCCGAAGTGGCGAACCAGTACTACGCCTTGCGCACCTGCCAGCAACTGCAGGCCGTGGCCGAACAGGATGCCGTCTCGCGTCGCGACTCGGCGCGCCTGACGGAACTGAGCGCCGGCGCCGGCTTCCAGCCGCCCGCCAACGCCGCCCTGGCCCGCGCCAGCGCCGCCGAAGGCGCCAGCCGCGCCATCGAACAGCGCGCCGCCTGCGATGTGAATGTCAAGGCGCTGGTGGCCCTGTCGGCCGTGCCGGAAGAGACGCTGCGCCAGAAGCTGGCGGCCAGCCCCTTTGTTGCGCCCTCGCCCGTGGCGATTGCGCAACTGCCGGCGCAAACCCTGGGCCAGCGTCCCGACATCTACAGCGCCGAGCGCGAAGTGGCGGCCGCCAGCTTTGAAGTGCGCGGCGCGCAGGCGCAGCGCTATCCCCGTCTGAGCCTGGCCGGCTCCATCGGCAAGGGCAATATCCGCGCTGGCGGGACCAGCATCACGGCCAGCACCTGGAGCATCGGTCCGCTGGCCGTCAGCCTGCCCATCTTCGACGGCGGCACCCGCCGCGCCCAGGTCGATGCAGCCACGGCGCGCTACGACGAAGCGGTGGTGAAGTACCGCGCCGGCGTGCGCCAGGCCGTGCGCGAAGTGGAAGAGGCGCTGGTCAACCTGGCCAGCACGGACGAGCGCAGCGGCCACGCGACAACGGCCCTGGAAGGCTACCGCGTGTCGTTCGTCGCCACCGAAGACCGCTACAAGAATGGCCTGGCCAGCCTGATCGAACTGGAAGACGCGCGCCGCACGCGCCTGGCCGCCGAAAACACGGTGGTCAACCTGGAGCGCGAACGCAGCGCCGCCTGGGTGGCGCTGTACCGCGCCGCCGGCGGCGGCTGGAACAGCAGCAACGCCATCGCCAACAATGCCCCCTGACGGATACGACAACATGAAAAAAATGACCTTGAAACCGATGGCGCTCGCGCTGGCCGCCCTTTGCGTGATGCTGGGCGCCGGCGTGGCCCTGTACTCTCCTTCCTCCACGGCGGCCGACGACGCCAAGGATAAAAGCGCGGCACCAAAGCCTGCGCTCACCGTCACCACGGCCAAGCCGCAAACGGCCAGCCTGCCCATCAAACTGAAGGCCAACGGCAACGTGGCCGCCTGGCAGGAAGCCGTCATCGGTAGCGAATCGAACGGCTTGCGCCTCACCGACGTACGCGTGAATGTCGGCGACGTGGTGCGCGCCGGCCAGGTGCTGGCCGTCTTCTCGAACGACACGGTCAACGCCGACGTGGCGCAGGCGAAAGCGGCGGTACTCGAAGCGGAAGCGAATGCGGCGGAAGCGGCCGCCAACGCCCAGCGCGCCCGCTCGCTGCAAAGCACGGGCGCCATCAGCGCGCAGCAGATCAGCCAGTACCTGACGGCCGAACAGACAGCCAACGCGCGCATTGCCTCGGCCAAGGCGCAGCTGGCGTCGCAGCAGCTGCGCCTGAAATACACGCAGGTGGTGGCGCCCGACAGCGGCATCATCTCCTCGCGCTCGGCCACCGTGGGGTCGGTGGTGGGCGCCGGCACGGAACTGTTCCGCATGATCCGCCAGGGCCGCCTCGAATGGCGCGCCGAAGTGACGGCCACCGAGCTGCTGAACCTGAAACCGGGCACGCTGGCGCAAGTGAAGGCGGCCAATGGCAGCGTGTTGACGGGCAAGGTGCGCATGATCGCCCCCACCGTCGATCCGCAGACGCGTTCCGCCCTCGTATACGTGGACCTGCCGGCCAGCAGCGGCAACAATGCGCCGTTCAAGGCCGGCATGTACGCCAGCGGCGAATTTGAACTCGGTACCTCGGGCGCGCTGACGGTGCCGCAACAGGCGATTGCCGTGCGCGATGGCTTCAGTTATGTCTTCCGCCTCAATGCCGACCAGCGGGTCAGCCAGATCAAGGTGCAGGCCGGACGGCGCCTGAGCGACCGCATCGAGATTGTAGGCGGCATCACGGCCGACACGACGATTGTCGTCAGCGGCGCCGGCTTCCTCAATGACGGAGATTTGGTCCGTAATGTGAAAAACCCGGTTCAGACGCCGGTGGCAGCACCGGCAGCGAAAAAGTAAGGAGAGGCCATGAACTTTTCCTCCCTCTCGATCAAGAATCCGATCCCGGCCATCATGCTGTTCGCGCTGCTGACCCTGGCCGGCCTGCTGGCCTACAAGGCCAATCCGGTGCAGGATTTCCCTGACATCGAACTGCCCATCGTCACCGTCAGCGCGGTGTTGCCCGGCGCCGCGCCGGCCCAGCTGGAAACGGAAGTGGCGCGCAAGATCGAAGACTCCGTCGCCACCCTGCAAGGCGTGAAAAACATCTACACCAAGGTGCTCGATGGCGTCGTCACGGTGACCGTCGAATTCATCCTGGAAAAGCAGATCGCCGAAGCCGTCAACGATGTGCGCGATGCCGTCGCCCGAGTGAAAGCGGACATGCCGGCCGAGTTGCGCGACCCCACCGTCACCAAGGCGTCCACCGCCGGGCGCGTGGTGCTGACCTTTATCGCCACGGCGAAACCCGGTGTCGATAATCCGCTCGACGCGCCCGACCTGTCCTGGTTCGTCGACAACACGGTGGCCAAGCGCCTCTTGACAGTACCCGGCGTGGGCGCCGTCAACCGCGTGGGCGGCGTCTATCGCGAGATCCAGGTGGAGCTCGACGAGGCGCGCATGGCCGCATTGAAAGTGTCGGCCCTCGACGTCTCGCGCCAGCTGCGTCTGGTGCAGCGCGAAGCGCCTGGCGGCCGGGGCGACATCAGCGGCGCCGAACAATCGGTGCGCACCATCGCCACCGTCAAGACGGCCGATGAACTGTCGCGCGTGGAAGTGCCGCTGCCGGACGGCCGCCATGTGCGTCTGGACCAGGTGGCCACGGTGCGCGACACCATTGCCGAACCGCGCGCGCTGGCCGAGCAGGATGGCAAGACCGTGGTCGCTTTCGAGGTGTTCCGCACCAAGGGCGCCAGCGAAGTGGCTGTCGCCAAGGGCGCACGCGAGGCCATCGCCGATCTGCAGAAAGAAAATCCCAGCGTGGTGCTGCAGCAGTCGATCGACAATGCCTTCCCCGTCGAGGAAAACTTCGTCGGCTCGATGGAGCTGCTGTACGAAGGCGCGCTGCTGGCCGTACTGGTGGTGTGGTGGTTCCTGCGCGACTGGCGCGCCACCCTGGTGGCAGCCGCCGCCCTGCCCCTTTCCGTGATGCCGGCTTTCCTCGGCATCTACTGGTTCGGCTACACGCTCAATACCGTCACCCTGCTGTCGCTGGCGCTGGTCGTCGGCGTGCTGGTCGACGACGCCATCGTGGAAATCGAAAACATCGAGCGCCATCTGCGCATGGGCAAGTCGCCCATGCAAGCGGCCATGGAAGCGGCCGACGAAATCGGCATGGCGGTGATCGCCACCACCTTCGCGCTGGTGGCCGTGTTCCTGCCGACGGCCTTCATGAGCGGCATTCCAGGCCTGTTCTTCAAGCAGTTCGGCTGGACGGCCGTGCTGGCCGTGCTGGCCTCGCTGGTGGTGGCTCGCCTGCTCACGCCGATGATGGCCGCCTACATATTAAAACCGCTGCCGCACAAGGAAGAACAGGATGGCTGGCTGATGACGCGCTACCTGCACGTGATGCGCTGGTGCCTGAACCACCGCGGCGTCACGGCGATCGCCGCGGCCCTGTTCTTTGTCGGCGCCATCCTGCTGGTGCCGCTGCTGCCGACGGGGTTCGTGCCGGCCGCCGACCGCGCGCAGACGCAGATCAACCTGGAATTGCCGCCCGGTTCCACCCTGGCCGAAACGCAGGCCGTGGCAGCCATGGCGCGCGACGCGGCCATGCAGACGCCGGGCATCAAGGGCGTCTTCAGTTCGATAGGCGGCGGCTCCAGCGGCGATGCCTTCGCCCCCGGCGCGGCGGCAGAGGCGCGCCGCGCCGTGCTGACCCTGACCACCGTGCACCGCACCGAACGCAAGGAATCGATGGCGGGCCTGGAAACGCAGCTGCGCCACAAGCTCGATACGATCCCCGGCGCCCGCTTCACGGTGGGCCCGCCCGACACGGGCGTCAAGATGCAGCTGGTGCTGCGTTCGGAAGACCCGGTGGCGTTGATGGCGGCGGCGCAAAAGGTCGAGCGCGAGCTGCGCGGCCTGAAAGGCATCGGCAACGTCAATTCCAGCGCCTCGCTGGTGCGCCCGGAAATCATCGTGCGTCCCGATTTTGCCAAGGCGGCAGACCTGGGCGTGACGGCGGCGGCCATCGGCGAGACGGTGCGCGTGGCCACGGCCGGCGACTACGATACGGACCTGACGAAAATGAACCTGCCCGAACGGCAAGTGCCGATCCGCGTCAAGCTGCCCAACAGCGTGCGCGCCGACCTGGCCGCCATCGAGCGCCTCAGCGTACCCGGCAAGAATGGCCCCGTGCGCCTGGCGAACGTGGCCAGCGTGACGATGGAAAGCGGCCCGGCGCAGATCGACCGTTTGAACCGCAGCCGCAACGTGACCCTCGACGTGGAACTCGGTTCGCGCACCCTTGGCGAATTGAATGAAGAAGCGCGCGCGCTGCCGTCGATGAAGAATTTGCCGCCGTCCGTGAAGATCGCCGAACTGGGCGACGCACAGGAAATGGCTTCGCTGTTTGCCAGCTTCGGCCTGGCCATGCTGATCGGCGTGCTGTGCATCTACTGCGTGCTGGTATTGCTGTTCAAGGACTTCATGCAGCCGGTGACCATCCTGGCGGCGCTGCCCTTGTCGATCGGCGGCGCCTTCGTGGCGCTGCTGATCACGGGCAGCGCCCTGTCGATGCCGTCGATGATCGGCCTGATCATGCTGATGGGGATCGTCACGAAGAACTCGATCCTGCTGGTCGACTATGCGATCCTGGCGCGCCAGGCCGGCATGAACCGCTTCGATGCGCTGGTCGACGCCTGCCACAAGCGCAGCCGCCCCATCCTGATGACGACGATTGCCATGGGCGCCGGCATGATGCCGCTAGCGCTGGGCTGGGGCGCCGACCCCAGCTTCCGTTCGCCGATGGCGATCACCGTCATCGGCGGCCTGATCACCTCGACTTTATTGAGCCTGCTGGTGGTGCCGGCCGTATTCACCTATATCGACGACCTCGAGCACCTGCTCAAGCGCGGCATGGCGAAACTGCGCCGCCAGCAGGCGCCGCTGCGGCGCGATGACAGGGTGGCGCTGGAAAAATAAGCGCCACGGTTGATTGAAAAATCGCCCCCTGCGGGCAAGGAAGCGAGGGACGGGCCGCCAGGCCGCGCTCCCTCGCTGCCATCTATCTGGCATACTGCGCCCATTCTCCATGAACGCAATCTGCCCTGCCTATGAATTACCGCACCCCGCTCGTCCTGCTGATGGTCTCCGCACTGCTCGGCGCCTGCTCGGAAAAAACCGCGCCCGCCAAGACGGCTGAACTCGCCGACGCGCCGGCAGCAGCCGTCGAACCGGCGCCGGCCGACATTGTGCCGCCGCCTGCCGCCACAGCCTCCAAGACCGACGAGATGAACACGCCGCAGGCGCGCGAACGCGAAGCAGGCATGATGCGCGCCGTCTTCGGCAAGGGATACCGCAGCGACAGCGAGGATGCGCTGGCCGACCTGCCGGACCCCGACAACCATGTCGATAGCCTCAGCTACGTGGTCAGCGCCATCAGCCACAAGCTCTTGCCAGATGGCCGCGCCATCCTGGTGGCGAATGCGGAAACAGCCAACACGGAAGGCACGGCCGAATCGGCGCACGCCTCGCCGGGACTGTTGAACGTCTTTTTCCTGGCGCCCAAGGGCCAGCCGGACGAAGGCCAGTGGCAAGTCGTGAAACGGCTGGAAAACATCGCCGCCCTGGGCTCGTCGGGACAGCTCGGTGAAGTCCACTGGGTCATGCTGGGCGCGAACAAGCCTGGGCTGGCGATCCGCCATGGCTATACGGGCCAGGGTTACACCATCACGCAACTGGCCCTGTTTGAAATCGGCGACGGCAAGGTCACCTCACTCGATGGCGCCATCGACCTGTACTCGGACAACATGGGCGCCTGCGGGCCTGAAACGGACGAGTGCTGGCTGGTCAGCGGCAAGTGGCGCTTCGCCACGGCGCGCAATGGCGGCGCCTACGACGACTTGCTGATCGATTTCACGGGCGCGTCCGAAAAGATCAAACCGGGCGTCACGGTCAAACCGGACCAAGACCCGCCGCGCATCGCCACGCCGCTGAACGGCCATGCGCGTTATGGCTTCGATGGAAAAGGATACAAACTGGTCGAGGGCAAAAATACGGTGCCTGGCGTCTGAGCCAGGCACCGGCAAAAAATCAGCGGCGCGCCGCCTCCAGGCGCACCAGCAGCGGCGCATACATAGCCCGCGTATGGCTGCTCCAGCGGGCCATGGCGCTGTCGATATCGAGCAGCAGGCGTTCCGACAGCACCTTGTCGCCCTGCTGCAGCGCCCAGATCGCGCATTCGGCGCGGCAGTCGAAGCTGTTGTAGCGCGTCAGCGCGTCGTCAAATTCCGCCTTCGCTTCCACCTGGCGCCCGCTTTGCGCCAGCGCGCGGGCCGTCAGCAGCGACACCATCTCGGGACGAAAATGCATATCCGTGCGGCGGATGAATTCCAGGTGCGTCAATGCCTCGGCGCCGCGCGCGCACTCCAGGTAGGCGCGTGCCGCGCCCAGGCGAATTTCCAGGTCCGATGAAAACGCTCCCCGCAAGCAGGCCTCATACGTCGATGCCGCTTCCTGCGCATTGCCCGCTTCGAGCAGCGCGCTGGCCAGGCGCATCTGGTTTTGCGCCGTCGGCGTGTACTCGAAGGCGGCCTTCGCCTCACGCAATTCCCGGTTCGGATCGAGCACCTGCACGGCCACCGAAGCGACCTTGCGCGCGCTTTGCGGCAGGCGCGAATTGGGCAGGTAGATGGCGAAGAAATACACCACGCTGCCCAGCAGCGGGAACATGAACAAAATGAGCAGCCAGTACAGCTGCTGCCCGTTGCGCACCACGTGAATCGCAAAAAATACCGCGATCAGGATGTGGATGCCTATGCCAAAAATCGTCATGCTGCGACCTCGTTGGTTCGTGATGGGAGCGGCTGGCACCATGCCGCCGCTTTCCCCGGTCAGAATATTACACTGGCGATGCCGTGCACACGCGCCTATTGCGTCTTGGCCGACCAGCCGCCGCCCATGGCCCGGTACAGGTCGACCGAAGCGACGAGGATGCGCGTCTTCAGCTGCAGCAAGCCCACGTCGGCGCTGTACAGGGTGCGCTGGGCGTCGAGTTCTTCCAGGTAGGAGGCATAGCCATTGCGGTAGCGGTTGTGCGCGATGCGCAGGGTGTCCGCCGCCGTGGCGCGGCGCGCGTCGTTTTCCACGGCTTGCTGCTGCAGCCGGTAGATGGCGCCCAGGCTGTTCTCCGTTTCGGCGAAGGCGTTGCGCACCACGTTCTCATACGTGTATGCCAGCTGGTCGCGCTGCGCGCCGGCCGCATCGGTCTGCGCCTGTACCCGCCCGCCATCGAACAGGGGGCCGGCCGCCAATGCCGTCAAGCGCCACAGGGCCGTCGGCGCATGCAGGAAATCGGTGAGTGTTGTGGCTTGCCCGCCGCCCGCCGCCGTCAGCTTGAACGAGGGCAGCAGCTGGTCGCGCGTGGCGGCCAGACTGGCGTTGGCGGCCGCCAGGTTGTGTTCCGCGCGCGCGATGTCGGGCCGTCGGCGCAACAGTTCGGACGGCAGGCCGGCCGGCACGCCCGGCGCCGCCAGCTCGGCCAGCGGCAAGCCGCGCGCGATGGCGCCGGGATTGCCGCCGACGAGGATCGCCAGCGCGTTTTCCTGCTCAAAGATCTGCCGCTGCAGCTGCGGCACCTGCTCGGCAGCCGCATGGTATTCCGATTGCGCCTGCAGCCATTCCAGGCGCGAGCTGTAGCCCACCTCGAACTGCTTGCGCGCCAGCTCGCGCGACTGTTCGCGCAGCTGCAGGGTCGATTGGGTGAGCGCCAATTGCGCGTCGAGTCCCCGCAGATTCAGGTAACTGGTCGCCACGCTGGCGGCGATCGACAGGGCCGCCGCATCGAGACTGGCCTGTTCGGCGCGATAACTCTCGCCGGCCGCGTCGCTCAGATTGCCCAGCCGGCCCCACACGTCGATTTCATAGCTGGCCTGCAGTTCGGCCTGGAAGACATTCGTCACATACGGCTTGCCGCTCGACGCCAGGGTGCGCGTGCGCGTGGGCGAACCGTCAAAGGCCAGGTTCGGCGCGCGGTTCGCATCGGCCTGCGCCAGGCGGGCGCGGTATTCCTGCACGCGGGCACGCGCCACGCGCAAGTCGCCATTGCGCGCCAGCGCCTCGCCCACCAGATCACTTAAAACGGGATCGCCGAAGGCCTGCCACCACAGCTGCTCGACATGGGCGTCAGTCGCCGCAGGCGCACCGGCCGCCTGCGCGCGCCAGCCGGATGGCAGTTGCAGGGCCGATACGGGCTGCGGTGGCGCGTTGGCGGCGCAGCCCGCCAGCGCCAGCACGCCGGCCATCAGCCATACGCGGCGCTTCATGGCTTGGCTTTCTTTGGCGGCGGCGGCGGGGGCGCCGGATTCTCCGCCGAGTCGTTCAGCACGGCGGACGTGTCGACGCTGACCACCACCGACATGCCCGGCACGAGGCGGCGCGCATTCGCCTGCCCCGCATCGATGCGGATGCGCACGGGAATGCGCTGGGCGATCTTGAGGTAATTGCCCGTCGCGTTATCGGCCGGCAGCACGGAAAATTCGGAACCGGTGGCCGGCGAGATGCGCTCCACCTGGCCCGTCAGCACGGCGCCGTCAAGCGCGTCGACGTGGAAGGTGGCGCTCTGCCCTTCCTGCACGCCGTTCATCTGCGTTTCCTTGAAATTGGCGATGACCCACATCTGGCGCGGCACCAGCGCCATCAACTGCGCGCCCGAATTCACGTACGCGCCCTGGCGCACCGTCACCTGGCCCAGCTGGCCGTCGGAAGGCGCCACGATGCGCGTGTTATCGAGGTCGATCTTCGCCGCCTTGACGGCCGCCTGCGCGTTGGCCACGGCCGCTTCCAGGGCCTGCTTGTTGACCACCACGCTATGCACGCTTTGCTGGGCGATGTCGAGATTGGCGCGCGCCTGCGCCAGCGCCGCCGCCATCTGCGCCTGCGTGGCGCGTGACTGGTCGTGTTCGCGCTGCGACAGCGAACCGTCAGCCACCAGCTGCTCCACGCGATTCAAATCGGCGCTGGCCTTGCGCGCCTGCGCTTCCGCGTTGGCCAGCGCCGCCTCGCTGACGGAAATGCCCGCCTGCGCGCTGGCCTTCTGCTGCGCCCAGTTCGACAGCGCCGCCTGCTGCGCCGCCAGCTGGGCCTGCGCCTGCTCGTAGCGCTGCTGGTAGATGCGGTCGTCGATGCGCACCAGCAGCTGGCCCTCCTTGACATCCATGAAGTCCTGCACCGTCACTTCCACCACATAACCGGACAGCTGCGTGCCGATGATGGTCACCTGCCCGCGCACGGTGGCGTTTTCCGTCGTCACGATAGGGCTGGTGAACGGCGGCAAACGCCACGCGTACAGCACGATCAGTACGCCCACCAGGGCCACGGCGGCAAAGGCCAGCGCGGACAGCCACTGGTGGCGCCGGTCCGGCTGCGCCATGGAAGGGGCGGCCGGTGCGGGTGCGGTGGGAGGTACTGGCGGCGTCGTGTTATTTTCTGTCATTGCTCGGTTCCGAATTGGTAATGGGGACGATGGCCATGGCCGTCTGCGCATCGCGCACGGGGCCGACCAGGCGACGCGCGCCGGTGGTGATGCGGGTCCAGGACTGGCTGACCAGCATCCAGATCAAGGTGGCGATGGCGACGCCGGCGATCATCAGGAAAACATCGTTGTAAGCGAGGACATTGGCTTCCCGCGTGGCGATGGCGCCCAGGCGCGCCACGCCCTGGGCGCTGCGCAGCGCCGGGTCCATCAGCACGCCGCCATAGCTTGCGGCGCCCGACTGCACGCGCGCGGCCACCTGCGGGTCGAGCATGGTCAGGTGCTCGACCAGGTAGCTGGAATGGTATTTTTCGCGCGCCGTCTGGATGGTGCCGACGATGGCCGAGCCAAGGAGGCCACCCAGGTTCTGCGTCATGGTAAACATCACGGAAAAACTCACCAGGTTGCGCGGTTCGGCGATCACGGCGCCCATGCCGGCCACCATGGTGGGACCGAGGAAATACGTGCCGCCAAAGGCCAGCAGGAACTGGCTGACATACATGTTGACGGGGCGCGTCTGGCTGGTGGCGTGCGCATCGATCAGGGCGCCGGCGGCGATCAGCAGCAGCGCGAACATCAGCGAGCGATTGAGGGTGGCCGGATTGATCGTCAGCGCGCTGACCACCAAACCTGCCACGCTGCCCAGCAGCACCACGATGAACAGGTGCTGCATCTGGTCCGTGTTCAAGCCCAGCGCCTGCAGGAAGCCGACCGCCCCCGTCGATTCGGACAGCACGATGCGAAACAACAGCACCGATAAAAACAGCTTGGCGATCTTGCCCGTGGTGAGCCAGCGCGTATTGAGCAGCGGACGCGCGCGGTTATGCTCAATGGCCAGCGAGGCGGCGATCAGCACGATGGAACACGCCAGGCACACGCCCACCCA
The DNA here is from genome assembly GCF_019443505.1 of Janthinobacterium sp. PAMC25594. Taxonomy (NCBI): domain Bacteria; kingdom Pseudomonadati; phylum Pseudomonadota; class Betaproteobacteria; order Burkholderiales; family Oxalobacteraceae; genus Janthinobacterium; species Janthinobacterium sp. PAMC25594. The sequence goes on along the minus strand of NZ_CP080377.1, from coordinate 5,123,646 downwards.
CTCGGACTCCATCCACCACGCCGTGCGCCCCTGCGCCAGCACGGCGCACAGCAGGGCCACGCCGGGCGCGAACAGGATGAAGGTGAGGAAGTCGAGCGGCTCGAACGTCTGCACGCGGTCGCCGGGCGGCAGTTTCAGGGCCAGCACGCAGCCCAGCGCCAGCAGGGCCAGTCCCAGTTCGAACAGGTACAAGCCATGCCATTCGCCGATCTGCAGCAGTTCGGAGGTGAAGATGCGCGCCAGCGGCAAGGCCAGCTGGGCAAAGCCCAGGCCCAGCACCACGCCCTTCAGGCGGTGCCGCGCGGGAAACGCCTGCAGGGTGTAGTACAGCCCGAGCACGCCCAGCGCGCCGCCCACCATGCCATGCGCGGCGCGCACGGCGATCGCCGACGGCAAGGTATTCGCATACAGGTGGGCGAACGTCACCAGCGCATACAGCACCAGGAACGCTTCCGTAAACAGGCGCAGGCCGAATTGCTGGCGGAACTTCACCAGCAGCAAATTCATGGAGACGATGGTCATCACGTAGGCGGCCGGCAGCCACTGCATCTGGTAGGCATAGGCGGCCAGCGAACCTTGCAGGTTCAGCAGATTGGCCGTCACCAGGCCGTTGCCGAGTCCCCCCGTCAGCGCGACGATCAGGCCGACGATGAAATACGCGACACGCTTGGGCGTCGAATGTTCGGGCATCGATGGCGACCCGGGCAAGGTCGGGCGTTCGCCCGGCCCCCAGGTGCGAGGTGTGTACTTGTCCATGCGGTAATCGCGATCCGGTTTGCTGAAGCCGTTCTTTGCTGGTGTTATAGAAATAGTTGCAAATGAACAGTTCTAGTCAGCAGCATATCACCGCAGGACGTTTTCATTGTTTACATTGTTGTATGGCGTTGCGCATGCAGGGCAAACAGGGTAGGCAACGGGACCGACGGGTCCCGTCCATGCGCTGACGCAGCCACTTACACCCGCGGCGGATCCGTTTCTCGCGCGAACGCCCGGTGCGCGGCCAGCGCCTTTTTAAAGGCCGCCACGGCTTTCACCACGTCGCTGGAAGGCGCGACGATGACGGCAGGGTCCGGCTTGCCATCGGGCAGGGCCGCCGGCACGCCAGCCTTGTCCAGCAAGCCCTTGCCCGCGCCGATGGCCAGCATCGGCTTGCAGTGACGGTATTGCAAGCGCAGGAAGTCGAGCGCGTTGGCGTCGTCGCCCAGTTGCTGCACGGCCCCCTGGCCGTCGGGCACCACGACGGCGTCGAACAGCACGGACGGTCCCGTTTCGAGCGAGATTTCCACGTCGAGCGGCGCGCCGCCGCTGGTGTCGACTTTCCCCAGGAGGCTGCCGACCAGGCGCGGCACGGCGCCATCGGACAGCAACGCGGCATAGATGTGGCGCACCTGTGCGCCATCGCTGCCCGGCCCCACCAGGATGGCCACGCGCAAGGTATGGATGCCCGTCTTGCCGGGGCGGAAAAAGAGCGACAGCGCTGGCGATGGCGGATACGTAGGCATGGGCAGCATGGAGGCGAGCGGCATGGCCGGTGGCAGGGCCAGGCCCAGCGCGTCGGCCAGGCGCTGCGCCAGCGTCTCATCGACATTGCGCAGCATGGCGACGATGCGCTTGCGGATGACCACCGTCTGCACCTTGCTCAGTTCAAAGCGGAACGCATGCACAATGTGCTCTTGTTCGATAGGCGTCTGGCTGATCCAGAACAGGCGCGCCTGCGCAAAATGCTCGGCGAATTTCTCGGGCTTGCCGCGCACCTTGTCGCCTTCGGTCGGCGCGGGAAAGCTGTTGAACCCCTTCGCGCCCGCCTGGAACGGACAGCCGCCCGCCAGCGAATTGGGTTCGTACGCGACCCGGCCACGGTTGATGGCCTGGCGGTGGATGCCGTCGCGCTGGTTGTTGTGCAGCGGCGCCAGCGGAGCATTGATGGGGATTTCATGGAAGTTGGCGCCGCCCAGGCGCGTGATCTGCGTGTCCACGTACGAGTGGATGCGCCCCTGCAGCAGCGGGTCGTTGGAAAAATCGATGCCGGGCACGATGTGCGCCGTGCAAAAGGCCACCTGCTCCGTCTCGGCGAAAAAATTGTCGGGATTGCGGTTCAAGACCATTTTCCCGACGGGGACCAGCGGGACCAGTTCTTCGGGGATCAGTTTGGTGGGATCGAGCACGTCGAAGGGAAACGCTTCCGCCTGCGCTTCCGTGAAGACCTGGAAGGACAATTCATATTCGGGATACTCGCCGCACTCGATGGCTTCCCACAGGTCGCGCCGGTGGAAGTCGGAATCGGCGCCGCTGATCTTGACGGCTTCGTCCCACACGAGCGAATGTGTGCCGGCCATGGGCGACCAGTGGAATTTGCAGAACACGGACTGGCCCTTGGCATTCACCAGACGGAAGGTATGCACGCCGAATCCCTGCATCATGCGAAAACTGCGCGGGATGGCGCGGTCGGACATGGCCCACATCAGCATGTGCGTGATTTCCGGCGACAGCGAGGCGAAATCCCAGAAGGTGTCGTGCGCGCTGGCCGCCTGCGGCATGCCGTTGTGCGGCTCGGGCTTGACGGCGTGGATCAGGTCAGGGAACTTCATCGCATCCTGGATGAAGAAGACGGGGATGTTATTGCCGACCAAATCCCAGTTGCCCTCGTCCGTATAAAACTTCACGGCAAAGCCGCGCACGTCGCGCGCCGTGTCGGTCGAACCGCGTTCGCCGGCCACCGTGGAAAAACGCACGAAGACGGGCGTGCGCTTGCCCGCCTTGGCGAACGGCGCGGCGCGCGTCAGCTTGCTTTGCTCCTTGTAGCATTCGAAATAGCCGTGGGCGGCCGAACCGCGCGCATGCACGACGCGCTCGGGGATGCGCTCATGGTCAAAATGCGTGAGCTTTTCACGCAAAATAAAATCTTCCATCAGGGTCGGGCCGCGCAAGCCCGCCTTCAGCGAGTTCTGGTTGTCGCCCACGGGCACGCCCTGGTTGGTCGTCAGCACGCAGCCGCTGTCGTCGCTGCGGGCGCCATCGAGGGAAACGTTACGCGCATTCTCGCCCAGCGCGGGCTGGCCATCGCCGGTCTTCGGAGAAGGTATCGTTTCGCCCGTGGTACTGGCCGTGGCCAGCGCTTCGCCGGCCGCCACATGCACGCCTTCGGCCGGCGTGCGCGCCGCCTCGCCATACTGGCCCGCCTCCTTGGGATTGTCGGCCATGGCGGCGGCCAGCTGCTGGCTGGTGGCCGTCTTTTGCAGCAGCGCGCGGGTCATGTCATTGTCCGCGCCCAGGCTGTGCGGCGCACTGCTGTCGGATGGGCCGGACATGCTGCTCAAAACGGAACCCGCACCGTCCGTGGACGGCGTTTTCTTGTTGGTAGCCATTACATCTCCTGTGAGTAGTTTGCCCCGGGAAGTAACGCTACAACTCCCTCATTCAGCGTACGAACAGGGCAATCAAAATAATGATGGGAATAGGTATGCCAATCAACCACAACAAAATGGAGCGCATCTTCACTCTCCTTTACTGCTTGCTACTACCTTGTGCGCGTGGGCGCTGCTCCGGCCCGCCATGAGGGCAAACCGGGCCAGCGCCCACGACAACTACCTTGCCGGACTGCGTAAGCTTATTTACGCGAACCCAGCAGCTTCGACAGGCCATAACCGGCCGCCGCTGCAATCAGCAGCGACATGGCCGGGCGTTCGCGCACATAATCGCGGCCCGTCTCGCCAGCGCGCTGGCAGGCGGCGCCCAATTGCTTGCCGCGCGCCATCAGGCGTTCGGAAGCCTTGCTGACGCTGTCGCTGACCTGCTCGATGCGCTCGCCCACCTGGTCCACGCCGTCATGGGCGCGCGTGGCGACCTTGTCGGCCAGGGGCTGGGCCTGGCTAGCCACCTTGTCGATGGTGCGGTGCAATTCCTGGCGGGTATCCTGCACGGTGCCGTTCATATCGGAGCTGGTTTTTTCAATCGCGTTCATGGTGGTTTCCTTAACAGTGAATAATTTCAACCATGCTCGATGCCGTGACCGAATCATGATTCTCCTCGCTTCGGGGAAAAAGAAGCGGCTAAACGCTGCCGGGCTGAGCCATATCAAATACGGGATCAGCAGCAAGCTGTTGGCACTACCTTAACCGCGCCCGCCGTGCGCCACCGTGCGCTGCCACACCTTGAAGCCAGACTTAAATGCCTGTTGGCAATAACAATCCCCGCCAGCCTGGTGAGTCCAGCGAGGAATCCAAACATGTATGGATTTTTAACGTGATTTTCCGCATAATTGCGAGAGGCAATATCCATACATATAGACAAAATGTCCAAATCAAAAGCCATACAAGAAGAAAGCCAGGCCAGTGCGTGGATCACGCCATTCGTGCAGCACGGCGGCCCGCGCTATCTGCAGATCGCCGACATGCTCGAGCGCGCGCTGTCCGACGGCAGCCTGCGCCCGGGCGACCGCCTGCCGCCGCAGCGCCGTCTGGCGGCCCTGTTCCAGATCGACCTGACGACGGTGACGCGCGCCTACGACGAGGCCAAGCGCAGGAATCTGCTGGAAGGGCAAGGCGCGCGCGGCACCTACGTGGCCGCGCCGAAGGTGGAATTGACGCAGATGCTGGACCTGAGCATGAACATCCCGCCGCCGCCCGCAGGCGTGGATTTCGACGACCTGCTGAAACAGGGCGTGGCACAGGTGCTGATGCGCACGGACAGCGATCTGTTGATGAGTTATCACCTGGGCGGCGGCGGCAAGGCCGACCGCGCGGCGGGCGCCGCCTGGCTCGCGCCCATGTTCGACCACGTCGAGGCGGAACAGGTGGTGGCCTGCCCCGGCGCGCAGGCGGCGCTGGCAGCGCTGATATTGACCCTGAGCCGGCCCGGCGACAGCATATTGACGGAGCCAGCCGTGTATCCGGGCTTGCGCGCGGCAGCGGGGCAGCTCAATCGCAAGGTCATCGTCGTGGAAACGGACGCGGACGGCATGCTGCCCGATGCGCTGGAAAAAGCCAGCCGCAAGCACCGTGCGCGCCTGGTCTACCTGAATCCCACCCTGCAAAACCCCACCGCACACACCATGCCGGTCGCGCGGCGCCTGGCCATCACGCAGGTGGCCATACGCTGCGGCATGCATATAATCGAGGACGACCCGTACTGGCTGCTGGCCTCCGATGCGCCGCCGCCGCTGGCTCATTACGCGCCGGGCAACGTGTCGTATATCGCCACCCTGTCGAAATGCCTGGCGCCCGGCTTGCGCATGGCCTACGCGCTGGTTCCCGACGCGCAGCTGCGCGAGCGCTTCGTGCAGGCCCTGCGCGCGTTTTCCCTGATGGCCACGCCCCTGACGACGGCGCTGGCGACGCAATGGATACACGACGGCTCCGCGCACGCACTGCTGGCCGGCGTGCGCAGCGAAGCGGACGTGCGCCAGGACGTCATCCGCACCATCCTGACGGGCACCACTCACCCGCGCAGCGACGGCATCCATGTCTGGTTTTCACTGCCCAGCTACTGGACCTCGCGCGAACTGGCCGCCACCGCCCGCGCCCAGGGCGTGGCCGTGACGGCCTCGGACGCCTTCCACGCCAGCAAACCACCGAACGCCATCCGCATCTCGCTGGGCAGCATCCGCGACCGCGCACGCCTGGCCAGCGCCTTGAAAAAACTGTCGCTGCTGCTGGCGCACAAGCCGGTGGCGCACCAGGAGTTCGTCATTTAGGCGCCAGATGACCGCGCCGGCGCAGGCTGGCGGGGAACAAAGCTTCAGACGAAAAAAAACCACCGTTTGAGCGGTGGTTTTTTTCTACTGCGAATACTTGGTGCCGTTGGCCGGAATCGAACTGGCGACCTTCACATTACGAATGTGCTGCTCTACCAACTGAGCTACAACGGCGAAGACCCACATTCTACAAACAATGCACAAAATTTGCTAGTGTCAACGCGAACTTTTTTGCATTTTTTTAGCGGCCCGGCTGCGGGCCGCTGAAAATCGCGGAAAAGTGCGGCTTTTATTCCGCGTGGTAGGCCGTGACGCGGGCCACTTCGTCTTTCGAGCCGAGGAACACGGGCACGCGCTGGTGCAGCTTGTGCGGGGCGATGTCCATGATGCGCTGCTGGCCGTCGGTGGCGGCGCCGCCGGCCTGCTCGACGATGAAGGCCATCGGATTCGCTTCGTACATCAGGCGCAGCTTGCCCGGCATCGAAGTGTCGCGCAGGTCGGCCGGGTACATGAAGATGCCGCCGCGGTTCAGGATGCGGTGCACGTCGGCCACCATCGAAGCGATCCAGCGCATGTTGAAGTTGGTGCCGCGCGGGCCCGTGTCGCCGGCCAGCAGTTCGTCGACATAGCGTTTCACGGGCGGATGCCAGTGGCGCGCGTTCGACATGTTGATGGCGAACTCCTTCGTCGTTGGCGGAATCTGCATATTGCATTGCGTGAGGACCCACGAACCCATTTCACGGTCCAGGGTAAAGCAGTTCACGCCATTGCCGAAGGTCAGCACCAGCATGGTTTGCGGACCGTACACGGCGTAGCCGGCGGCGACCTGCTTGGTGCCCGCCTGCATGAAGTCCTGCTCGGTCGGCTGCCCCATGCCTTCCGGCGCTTTCAGTACCGAGAAGATGGTGCCGATCGAGACGTTGACGTCGATGTTCGACGAGCCATCGAGCGGGTCGAACAGCAGCATGTATTCGCCCTTCGGATAGCGGTTCGGGATCGGGTGGATCGATTCCATTTCTTCCGACGCCATGGCCGCCAGATGGCCGCCCCACTCGTTCGCTTCGAGCAGGATCTCGTTGGAGATGATGTCGAGTTTTTTCTGTACTTCGCCCTGCACGTTTTCCGTGTCGGCCGTGCCCAGCACTTCACCGAGGGCACCCTTGCCGACGGCGTGGCTGATGGTTTTACAAGCGCGCGCGACAACTTCGATCAGCAGGCGCAGTTCGGCCGGAATGCTGTTGTTCGAGCGCTGCTCTTCAACCAGGTATTGCGTAAGACTGATGCGTTTCATGAAACCCCTTAGTTAGTGTTTTAAATACGTCTCGTGCGGTGACTGTCGGCTTACGCGCCGTTGGCGCCAAGCCGACCTACGAAATCATGACGCCGTGTAAATCCGACATGCATTCAGTTGGCCAGCGCCTTGCTGACCACTTCCATCACGTCATTCGACAGGCTGGCCTGGCCGGCGACCTGCTCCAGCGCCGTGCGCATGTGGTTTTGCAGTGCGGGCACATAACGGCGCCAGCGGTCCATCGAGCGCACCAGGCGGGCCGCCACTTGCGGGTTCAGGGCGTCGAGCGCGATGACTTGCTCGGCCCAGAAAGCGTAGCCGCTGCCATCAAACGCATGGAACTGCGATGGATTGCCATTGGTGAAATTGAAGATCAGGCTGCGTGCGCGGTTCGGATTTTTCAAGGTGAAGGCCGGGTGCGTCATCAACTGGCGCACGGCTTGCACATCGGTCGTTGGCGCGGCCGCCTGCATGGCGAACCACTTGTCGATCACCAGCGCTTCGTTCTCGAAATCGGTATAGAAGCTGGTCAACGCCGCCTGCGCATGCGGCTGCGAGCCGGAATGAATCAGTGCCGCCAGCGCCGCGGCGCGGTCGGTCATGTTGCCGGCATTGTCGAACTGCAGCCGCGCCAGGTCCAGCTCCGCCGCCCCGGGCGCGATCAACAGATACGACAGGGCCAGGTTTTTCAACGCCCGCTTGCCGGCCGACAGGGCGTCAGGGCTGTACTCGCCCGGCGTCTGGTTGGCGTGGTACTGCGCCAGCAATTCGGGCTTCAAGGCTGCCGCGATGGTCGTGCGCATGAACTGGCGCGCCGCGTGGATCGCTTGCGGGTCGACTTGCGCCATGCGCTCGGCGATGATGGTTTCCGATGGCAGGATCAGGGCCAGCTCGCGGAAGGCAGGATCGAGCGTTTCATCGGCCAGCAAGGCGCGCTGCGCGGCGATGAAGGTCTCGTCCAGCGCCAGGGTCGCTCCGGCGGCGACGGCGCCGGTGAGTTTCAGCAAGCGTTCCATGGCCAGGCGCTGGCCCGCTTCCCAGCGGTTGACGGGATCGCTGTCATGGCGGAACAGGTGCAGCAGCTGCGCATCGGTATAGCCGTACTCCAGCACCACGGGTGCGGAAAAATCGCGCAGCAGCGATGGCACGGGCACCTCTGGCACCTGGGTGAAGCGGAAGGTTTGCGACGCCTCGGTCAGTTCCAGCACGACGCTGGTGGCGCCGTTCGACGCCACGCCATCGACGTGCAGCGGCAGGTCGCTGCCATCGGCAGCCAGCAAGCCGACGGTGACGGGAATGTGGAATGGCAGTTTTTTCGGCTGGTCCGGCGTGGCCGGGCAGCTTTGCGCCAGCGTCAGTTCAAACGTCCGGCTGGCGGCGTCATAGCGCGTGGAAGCGGTGACGACGGGCGTGCCGGCCTGGCTGTACCAGCGCTCGAACTGGGTAAAGTCGCGGCCATTCGCGTCCGCCATGGCGGCGCGGAAGTCGTCGCACTGCACGGCCTGGCCATCGTGGCGTTCAAAATACAGGTCCATGCCCTTGCGGAAACCGTCGCGGCCCACCAGGGTCTGATACATGCGCACCACTTCGGCGCCTTTTTCGTAGATGGTGACCGTATAAAAGTTATTGATCTCGACGAAGGAATCGGGACGCACGGGATGCGCCATCGGACCAGCGTCTTCGGGGAACTGCGCCTGGCGCAAGGTGCGCACCTGGTCGATGCGCGTGACGGCGCGGCCCGTGTCCGTGCCGATCATGTCGGCCGAAAATTCCTGGTCGCGGAACACCGTGAGGCCTTCCTTCAGCGACAGCTGGAACCAGTCGCGGCAGGTCACGCGGTTGCCGGTCCAATTATGGAAGTACTCGTGGCCCACCACCGCTTCGATACCCGCGTAATCGACGTCGGTCGCCACGCGTGAATTAGCCAGCACGTACTTGGTATTGAAGATGTTCAAACCCTTGTTTTCCATCGCGCCCATATTAAAATCGCCCACGGCGACGATCATGAAGCGGTCCAGGTCCAGTTCCAGGCCGAAGCGCTCCTCGTCCCAGCGGATCGAGTTTTTCAACGACTGCATGGCGTAGTCGGTTTTATCCAGGTTGCCCTCTTCCACCCATACCTGCAGCAGCACTTCGCGGCCGGATTTCAAGGTGTAGCGCTCTTCCTGACACACCAGGCGCGCCGCCACCAGGGCGAACAGGTAGGACGGCTTCTTGAACGGATCTTCCCACTTGGCGTAATGGCGTCCGTCACCGAGGTCGCCCTCCTCGATCAGGTTGCCGTTCGATAGCAGCACCGGATACTTGTCCTTGTCGGCGCGCAGCATGACGGTGTACCTGGCCATCACGTCCGGGCGGTCCGGGAAGAAGGTGATGCGGCGGAAACCTTCCGCTTCGCACTGCGTGAAGAAGTTATAGTTCGACACATACAGGCCGGACAGCGAGGTATTGTCTTGCGGCGCCAGCACGGTCTCGATCTCGAGCAGCACCTCGTCCGGCGCCTTGGGAATGGTCAGCATGCCGGCCGTCAGCTTGTACTGCGACGGTTTTAGTTCCTTGCCATTCAGGCGCACCATCACCAGGTCGATGTGTTCGCCGTGCAATTCGATACTGCGACTGGTACTGGCGGGGTTATGGCGCATGTGGATCCGGCTCGCCACCACTGTGCGGGCGGGATCAAGATCGAAACCAAGTTCGACGCTGTCGACCAGGAAGCTGGGCGGCGTGTAATCTTTGCGGTAAATCGTCTGAGGGCTGTCTGTGCGCATAGGGAATGGGTGGGAGCGGAGGCAAAAGCCTATTTTACCAACACCAGCCCCCCGATAGTCGCGATTCAGCTCAGGAATGTTGGATTCCCTTACACGCCGACATACCAGGTAACATTCTGTAATAATGCATGGAAACAAATAGAACTATTCTTATAATACTAAGCGATGAATTGTGTCTACTATCAGGAGGTCATGCAATGAAACGTTATCTCACCATCATGATGGCCGCATTGACCGTGTTGCTGACCGGATGCGCCACCACCATACGCAGCGATGTGACCGTCTTCCACGAGTGGCCTGCGCAATTGCAGGACAAATCGTATGCGTTTGAAGCGCCAGCGGCGGAAAACGACACGCTGGAATACCGCAGCTACCAGAACCTGGTGCGCGCGGAACTGGCCAAGCACGGCTTCGGCGAAGCTTCCGGCCCAGCGGCAGCCAATTTGCGCGTGGCGATGCATTTTTCCACCGTCGACTATCCTGAGCGCGTGCTGCAAGCCACCGACCCGTTCTGGTATGGCCCCGGCTACTGGCCTGGCCGCTACGGCTATCGCTACGGCGCATGGCCAGGCTATGGCCGCTTCGGCTACAACCCTTACTGGTATGGTCCGATGGATGTCGAAGAAAGCGTGCGCCATAAATACGAACGCGAACTGCGCGTGACGATCAATGACCGCAACGGCAAGAAACTGTACGACGTGACCGTGCAATCGACCAGCAACAAGCGCGCCACGTCGCAAGTGATGCCGGCCATGGTGGCCAGTGCCTTTGCCGACTTCCCCGGCCAGAGCGGCGTACCCCGGAAAGTCGAAGTCAAAATCGAGTAATGACGTTGCAATGTAAAAAAACCGGCTGGCGCAGCAATGCGCAAGCCGGTTTTTTTTACGTCTACGAATAATACGCCTCGGCGGCAAAGGTCAGCGCGCCGATCAGGGCCACGGCCAACACCAGCACGATCAGCAGGCGGCCGAACTTCGGAGTGCCGTCACTGCCGCCGCTCATGGCACGATGATGGTCGAGCCGGTGGTCTTGCGCCCTTCCAGGTCCGTGTGCGCCTGGGCGATATGGGCCAGATTGTAGCGCTGGTTGATCTCGATTTTGACTTCGCCGCTGCTGACGACGCCGAACAGCGAGGCAGCCATCTCTTCCAGGTTCGCGCGGTTCGAGGCATAGCTGAACAAGGCGGGACGCGTGATGAAGAGCGAACCGCGCGACGCCAGTTCAGATAACGTGAACGCCGGCACGGGGCCGGAGGCGTTGCCGAAGCTGACCATCATGCCCAGCGGCGCCAGGCAGTCGAGCGAGCCCGTAAACGTATCCTTGCCGATGGAATCGTAGACCACGGAGACGCCCTTGCCGCCCGTGATTTCCTTCACGCGCTCGACGAAGTTTTCCGTGTTGTAGTTGATGACGTGGGCCGCGCCATGCGCCTTGGCCAGCGCCGCCTTTTCATCGGAACCAGCCGTGCCGATCAGGTTTACGCCCAGCACCTTGGCCCACTGGCAGGCGATCAGGCCCACGCCGCCCGCGGCCGCGTGGAACAGGATGGTGTCGCCCGCCTTCAGCGCCACCGTGCGGTGGAACAGGTATTGCACCGTCAAGCCTTGCAGCATCATGGCGGCGGCCGTATCGAAACCGATGCGCTCGGGCAGCACCAGCAGCAGGGCCGCCGGCAAGTTACGCTGCTGCGCATACGCGCCATTGATGCGCGCCGCATACGCCACGCGGTCGCCGACCTTCACTTCCGTGACGCCCTCGCCCACCGCCTCGACGATGCCGGCACCCTCGACACCGAGGCCATTGGGCAGCGGCTGCGGATACAGGCCCGAGCGGAAATACACGTCGATGAAATTGAGGCCGATGGCCTCGTGTTTCACGCGCGCTTCGCCGGGACCGGGCGGCGGCAGTTCCACATCCACGTATTCCATCACTTCCGGGCCGCCCACGCGCTGTACGCGGATGGCTTTGGTGGTAATCGTTGCGCTCATGCTCATCTCCTTGTCTGGGTAAATCAGGCGGCGGCGTTGGCCCGCGCCTGCAGCTGCGACAGCACCAGGTGCGCCGACGACAGGTTCGTTGCGCACGCCACGTTGTGCACGTCGCAGGCGCGCACCAGGGCATTGATGTCGGGCTCGTGCGGCTGCGGCGTCATCGGGTCGCGCAGGAAGATCACGCAATCGATCATGCCCTCCACCAACAGCGAGCCGATCTGCAAGTCGCCGCCAAACGGGCCCGAATGCTTGCGCTCCACTTGCAAGCCCAGCTCGTTGATCAGGCGGCCACCCGTGGTGCCCGTGGCCGACAGTTCGCAACCCTTCAAAAAGTCCAGGTATTCGCCCGCCAAGGTAATCATGTCATCTTTTTTCTTGTCGTGGGCAATCAGGGCGATGCGTGTTTTCATGTTGGGAACATTTTCAGTGGGTGGAGGAATTATTTCTTTTTCGACAGCAAGTAAATACCGGCCAATACCAGGCTGGTGCCAGCCAGTTGCCAGTTGGTGATCGGCTCATCGAGGATCATGGCGCCCAGGAACAGGGTCGACACGGGGCCGATCATGCCCGCCTGCGAGGCGACCGGCGCGCCGATGCGCTCGACGGCGATCATCGTCATGAAGACGGGCATCACCGTGCAAAAGATGCCGTTCAGCAAAGACAGGCCATACACGGGCATGGGCTGGATCAGCAGCTCGACGGGGCGCAGGATGAAGAATTGGGCGATGCAGGCAAAGCTGGCCACGCACATCGCGTAGCTGACAAGGCGCATGGAGCCGATGCGTTTCACCAGCTCACCGGAACCGAGCAGATACACGGCATACGAACAGGCCGAGCCCAGCACCAGGGTGGAGCCCAGCGCCACATTGCTGGCGCCGCCCTGCAAGTCGTGCACGAACACCAGCACGATGCCGCAATACGAGGTGAGCAAGGCCATCCACTGCAAGCGGCTGATGCGCTGCTTGAAGTACACGGTGGTAATCAGCAGCACGAAAGTGGGCGTGAGGAACAGGATCAGCCGCTCCAGGCCCACGGAAATGTATTGCAGGCCAAGGAAGTCCAGATAGCTGGACAGGTAGTAGCCGACGAGGCCCAGCCCGACCAGGCGCCAGCGGTCGCTGTTTGATAACGGCGGCTCCGTGCGCATCTTCCACCAGGCGATGACGGCGAACACGGGCAGCGAAAAGATCATCCTGAAGGCGATCAGGGTGACGGCGTCGATCTGGTAGCGGTACAGCAGCTTGGCGACGATGGCCTTGGTGGAAAACAACACCGCTCCGCCCACGGCGATGGCCAGGCCACCGAGGTAGACGGAACGGGGAATAGATGGAGGGGTTGCTTGCGGGGAACTGGAGCTCATGCCCAGATTGTAAGGCAAAAGCGAAAGCAAGCTGATAACCCCAACGGCAAATACCGGGGTCGGACCCTGAGGGTCCGACCCCAGCCTTCTTTGGGGTTAACGTTTAAGAAATAAGGGCGTAGGTCGGGTTAGCCCAAACGGCGTAACCCGACAACACCACCATTGCCCGCCTTTACGCCACCACCACCGCCGCCGCGCCCGCCGTCACCGTCGCCGTCGTCACGCGCGCAATCACGTTCGACGGCGCCGCCGTGCCGATCAGTTTATTCACCTGCTTGAACTGCGCCACCAGCTTGCCAGGCGTCAAGGTCACCACCGTGTAGCCCTGTGCATCCGTGTTCAGGTGCTTGATCCACGGATTGTTGCCCAGGCCGGACAATTGTTGCGCCAGGCCCAGCAGGGTCGCACTGAAGTCAGTACTTGCTTTCAAGCCCGCCTGCACGGCCGCCACCGTCGCGTCGAGTTGCGCTTCCGGCACGCCCTTGGCGGCCAGCGCGCCGCGCAGCTGCACGCGCAGTTGTTCCAGCAGGCTGTCGACCGTGGGCGCCGCCTTGCCCATGGTGTAGTCGAGCAGGTTGACGTCGAGATTGACCGTGCCCAGGCCCGTGACGGGAATGGCCAGCGGATAGCTGACGAGGGTGCCGATGTCGCCCATCGCGCCGGCGGCCGACTTCAGGTAACTGAAGAAGGAATCCGAGCTGACGCCGGCCGAGACCAGGTCGACCATCACAGGCGTGCCGCCGCCAGCGGCGTCGAAATCATCGCTGACGGTGCCGGCAAAGAACGAGTGGATATCGCCGGTCAGCGCCACCACGTTGCCGATGGCATTCGTTTTCAGGTGCGCCATCAGGTTCTTGCGTTCGCTGTTGTAGCCATCCCACTGGTCGCAATTGAGCAGGAAACGCGTGAAGAACGGCGCCAGCGCCGCTTGCTGGCCCGATGCGGCGACAAAGCTGGACGCGGCGCCCTTGGCCTGCACGTCGGGCTTGATCCAGCCGAAGGCGATCACTTGCGCGGCGGCGGCCGGCGAGCCGCTGTTGTAGGCGGCCACCGTGATGCCGGCCTGGGCCGCGCTCAAGCCGGCGCCCACGGCCGCCGCGCCCTGCGCGCTGGCATTGGCGGCGGCAGCGGCAATCGCCATGGCCGCCGCCTGCGCCACGGTCGTTGATGCACCCGCCGTCGAAGCGGCCACGATGGCGGACGCCAGCGGCACGCTGCTGCCGACCAAAGGCAGGGTGCTGGCGATGGCCTTGCCCACGTTCGACATGGCGCTCAACGCCAGCAAGGTGGCAATCGCATCCGTGCCATTCAAGCCCATGCGCAGCAGCGACACTTCATTGCCCCACAGCTTCCAGGTGGACGTGGCCGCCTTCATCTTGCTTTTCCACCAGTCGCGCTGGGTCGAGCCCAGCATGCCGACGGCGGCCAGCGGATCGCCACCGGCCTTGGTGGCGGCGGCCATCTTCTGGCCTTCCACGCTGTCGAACAGCGCTTGCGGCACCAGGTAGCGGCTGCCGATGCTGCCCAGCGGCTTGCCCGTGGCCGGGTTGATGGTCGATTCCGCGATCGCATGGTCGGCGCGGTACAGGCGCTCATCCGTCATCACCAGCTGCATCAGTTTGCCGAACTGGAAATCGCGGTAGATCTGGATGTTCTGGAACGTTGTCGCGGCGCTATCGAACGTGACGTCGGCCGGCATGTATTCGAACCAGGCCTGGTTGGCGCTGCGGCGGCGGGCCGGCAGGTGCAAATCGCTGCCGTCGGCGGCCACGATGCCTTCATAGGTGGAAGCGTCCTGCCAGGCGTCGTCCGTGAATTCATGGTCATCCCATATGGCGATGAAGGCGAAGCGCTCGTGCACGGCTTGCAGGCGCGTATCGGTGCGGTATTTCTTGTACAGGTAGCGGTAATCGGCCACCGTGGTCGCGTACTTCGCGCCGGACGTACCGCTTTTATACGTGCCGTCCGGCAATTTCAACTGGTCGTGGCGGCTTTCCACGGCGCCGCTCTGGAAGGCCTCGCCCACCGTTTCATAGATGTAATCGCCCAGGTGGACGATGAAATCGAGCGCTTCGTTGGCGGCGATGTGCGACAGCGCGCCCCAGTGGTTGATGCTCCAGTCCTGGCACGTCAGGTAGGCGAACTGCAGCTGCGATACGTCGGCCGTGGCGGCAGGCGCCGTCTTGAAGCGGCCCACGTTCGAGCGCACGTCGCCGGCGATGAACTGGTAAAAATACACCTGGCCCGGCTGCAATCCCGTCACCTTGTGGCGCAGCGTATTGTCGAAATCGGCTTTTAATGGCAGCTTGGCGTCGACGATCGGGGTGCCGGCCAGGGCCGTATTGCCGCCCAGGGCGGCCGTATTGTCGCTGGCGCTGACGATCAGGCGCACGGCCACGTCCGACTTGCCGGCAACGGCGGGCGCGACGGCGTCAAAACTGGCGGGCACGACGCGCGTCCACAGCATGGCGCTGTCGGCGCGCGGATCGCCCGAGGCCACGCTTTGCGGGAATTTCCAGTCGCTGCCCGAGGCCAGCGGCACGCCAGGGTCGCTGTAATCGGTGCTGCCGCAGGCGGCGAGGCCGACGGTGGCCACGGAAACCGTGATGAAGCCGCCCAATTTCAGAAATTGCCGCCTGTCCATTTGACTTGCCATGATGTCTCGCCCTTTATTAATCTTGGTTATGAGTAGAGGTGATGGGATGATGCCCGAGTTCGTGCACGCGCAGCCGCATCAGATGATGCATAAGATGAAAACGCGTCACTTTAACAACAAAATGTGTCGGCTTGATGACGGGCCGATGCCGCTTCGCAGGGGGCCGATATGCTAAAATGTCGGCCACAATTGAACCCCCGTCTAAGGAAGATTCGACATGGCAGGACATAGCAAATGGGCCAATATCAAGCATAAAAAGGCTGCCACCGATGCCAAGCGCGGCAAAATCTGGACGCGCCTGATCAAGGAAATCACGGTCGCGGCCCGCATGGGCGGCGCCGACGCCATCACCAATCCGCGCCTGCGCCTGGCGGTCGACAAGGCGGCTGACGCGAATATGCCGAAAGACAACGTCCAGCGCGCGATCAACCGCGGCAGCGGCGGCGTCGATGGCGCCAACTATGAAGAAGTGCGCTACGAAGGCTACGGCGTGGGCGGCGCGGCCGTCATCGTCGAATGCATGACCGACAACAAGGTACGCACGGTGGCCGAAGTGCGCAACGCCTTCAACAAGAACGGCGGCAACATGGGCAACGAAGGCTCCGTCGCCTTCATGTTCCAGCACTGCGGCCAGCTGCTGTTCGCCCCGGGCACCGACGAAGACAAGCTGATGGAAGCGGCGCTGGAAGCGGGCGCCGACGACGTCATCGCCGATGAAGAAGGCGGCTTCGAAGTGCTCACTCCCGTGCACGATTTCGCCACCGTCAAGGAAGCGCTGGAAGCGGCCGGCTTCAAGGCCGAAGTGGCCGAAGTCATCATGAAGCCGGCGACGGAAACCGTGTACGCGGGCGACGACGCCATCAAGATGCAAAAGCTGATCGATGCGCTGGAGCTGCTGGACGATGTCCAGGAAGTGTTCACCAACGCATTAATAGAGAATTAATCTAGAGAATTAATCACTCTGCACACAAGGGCGGCACCGCCGCCCTGCAACCCACCTTGAACGAACGGTCCCTATGAAAATTCTGGTAGTCGGCTCTGGCGGCCGCGAACACGCCCTGGCCTGGAAACTGGCCCAGTCCGAACGCATACAGATGGTGTATGTCGCGCCGGGCAACGGCGGCACCGCGCGCGATGCGCGCCTGGTCAATCTCGACATCAGCGACCCGCAATTGCTGGCCGACTTCGTTCAGCAGGAACACATCAGCCTCACGGTCGTCGGCCCGGAAGTGCCGCTGGCGGCGGGCATCGTCAACCTGTTCCGCTCGCGCGGCCTGAAAATCTTCGGCCCGACGAAAGAAGCGGCGCAGCTGGAATCGTCGAAAGACTTCGCCAAGGCCTTCATGCAGCGCCACGGCATCCCGACGGCCGCCTACCAGACGTTTTCCGACGTCGCGCCCGCGCATGCCTACATCGACGCCATGGGCGCGCCCATCGTCATCAAGGCTGACGGCCTGGCCGCCGGCAAGGGCGTGGTCGTTGCCATGACCCTGGAAGAAGCGCACCAGGCGGTCGACATGATGCTGTCCGATAACCAGTTCGGCGACGCCGGCGCGCGCATCGTCATCGAGGAATTCCTCGCCGGCGAAGAAGCGAGCTTCATCGTCATGTGCGATGGCAAGAACATCCTGCCACTGGCCACCAGCCAGGATCATAAACGCCTGAAGGACCACGACCAGGGCCCGAACACGGGCGGCATGGGCGCATATTCGCCGGCCCCCATCGTCACGCCGGCCATGCATGCGCGCGTCATGCGCGAAATCATCGTTCCAACCATCCAGGGCATGGCCAAGGATGGCATCACGTTCACGGGCTTCCTGTACGCGGGCCTGATGATCGACGACAAGGGCACGCCGAAGACGCTGGAATTCAACTGCCGCATGGGCGACCCGGAAACGCAACCGATCATGGCGCGCCTGAAGACCGACCTGGTCACCGTCATGGAACACGCCGTCAACGGCACGCTCGATGCGGTGGAACTGGAATGGGACCGCCGCACGGCTGTCGGCGTCGTCATGGCCGCCGCCGGCTACCCGGACGATCCCGTCAAGGGTACGCCGATCGGCGACATCCCGGCCGAAACGCTTGACTCCGTCACCTTCCATGCGGGCACCCGCATCGAGGGCGAGCGCCTGGTCACCAACGGCGGCCGCGTGCTGTGCGTGGTGGGCCTGGGCGACAGCATCAAGATGGCGCAGAAGCAGGCATATGAAACGGTGGAAAAAATCCATTTCGACGGCGCGCAGTACCGCCGCGACATCGGCTGGCGCGGTTTGAAGCATTGATCGCTCCATAGCGATCACACGACGGGCCGGCGCGGAATTCATCCGCCCGGCCCGTTTTGATTATCACCTCCATTCCTCGCCATGAGCATACCAACCGGCCTTGCCGCACCAGACAACGATGCCCCGGTGAGCCCCCTCGCGTGGCTGACGCTTGCCTCGCTGCTCGTTGCCGGCCTGGCTTGGTACTGGTTCAGCAGTTATGCCATACCACGCTGCGACACCAGACAAACCGTGGCCGCGGTCACGGATGGCAAATTCAGCCTGCACGATGTCAAGCAGGCCGGCTATGCCTGGTCGCAAAAAACCCGTGGCTGCCTGGCCACCGTCATCGAGGACGGCAAGCCGCTGCAATACGCCTGGACCATTTCGCGTGTGGAAGGCCGCCGCAAAAGCCGCCTGGAGTATGACCACGCGCATCCGGGCATCGTGCAAACGCGCTTTGCCGACATCGCCTGGCATGGCGGCTTTGCGCAGCAGGGCCAGCCCATCGGGCGCGATGGGCTGAAGAAGGCGGTGCTGGCCGGCATGGATGCACTGCGCGGCAAACCGCTCTACCATGTCAACCTCAACGCAGTGGTGTCGCCGCAGCACTACCGTGAAATTGGCGATATTGAAGCGCTGGCACCATGCAAGGAAGTATTGCCCGGCGTGGTTTCCTGCCGCCTGCTGCTGGCCCGCAACGACCTTGCGCCCGCTGCCGCGACAAAGGTGCTGGCAGTCTCGGTGCTGCAGCAAGGCGACTTTACTTTCCAGCGCGGCAAAGATGGCAAGAACTGGTCAGTCACACCCCAGTTCAGGACAGAACTGGATCAGGCGCCACTTCAATAGTACGCCGGGGAAACGAGATTGCATTGTAAAATTTATCATCTTAAATTTTGATAAACCCACTCCCGATGACAAGCAATCTCCCCGTGTCCACGCATACTTCCGTCGAGGCGCTGCATGTGCTGAAGCTGCTCACGCGCCGCCAGCGTGAGCAGGCGCTGGCGCATCCCGACTTGCCGCAGCTTGCCATCGGGACGCCGCTACCCGACACCTTGCTGTGGTTGTACCGGCGCCAGATCGTTACGTCCGAGGATGTGACGAGCCTGTCGTCGAGCGTGGCGCGCCACTTCAACGGCGACGAGCTGGCACTGCGTTTGTCGATCTTGCAGCAGGTGGTGGAGGTGCTCAATCGCGAATCGCTCGATCATCTGCGCGACGAAGCGATCATTACGCCAGAGCTTTATCAACAGGCGCTGCCGCACCTGCCCGGCGACGTTCTGCTGCCCACGCCGGGCGAAGCGCTGAACTGGATGCTGCATGTGGGGCTGCTGCCGCGCGCGCAGTTCAAGACCACGGCGCAGCGCATCGAGGCCGGCGGCAGCGACGATGCAAAGCGCGTGGTCCGGCATGCGCAAGCGCGCCAGGATGAACATAAAAAGGCGGTACGCGGCGTGGTCCTCGACGGTTTGTTTCCCGGCCCGCGCCTGGCCTGGCTGATCGGCGCGCCGCTGGCGCTGGCCGGCATGGTCTGGTATGTGATGAGCGGCAATTCCGTGCCCGAGTGCGACTCCACCGACACGCTCACCACCATGACACGCATGCTCAACAAGGCGGCGCCGGAAGGCACGGGCAAAGCAAGCCTGCACGACGTAAAAGAAGCCGGTTACGCCTCGTCACAACAGATCCGTGGCTGCCTGGCCACGATAGCACTCGATGGCGAGAAGATGGACTATGCCTATACCGTCGCGCGCGACGACAGCGGCAGCAAGAGCCGCATCAGCTATACGGGTGCGCAACCGTTGCTGGTCCAGGCGCGCTTTGGCACCATCGAGGATGGCGACTTTGCCCAGCAAGCCAAGCCCCTGGGGCGCGAGGCGCTGGAAAAGGCTTTCCGCGACGGCATGGATGGTGCGCGCATCATGCCCCAGCCACGGCAAGCGTTTTCGCTGACGCAATCGATGGAGCGCACGCGCGAAATCGCCGAAATCGAACCGCTGGCGCCATGCAAGGAAATCTCGCCGGGCATCTACTCCTGCCGCCTGCTGATCGAACGCAATGACGCCTTGCTGGGCATGCTCAACGGCGGCACGGCAGTGATGCAGGAAGGCGAGTTTACCTTCCAACGCGACGCTGCCGGCAATGGCTGGTCGGTAACGCCACAATTTGCCCTGGAGCTGCGGCAGGCCAAAGTAAAAGAGTAAATAAAAGAGTAAATTCATGCATACCGAACCGCCCCACGCATCGCTGGACCAGCTGCACCAGCTGGGCCTGATCACCGCGCAGGAACTCGACGAGGCCAACTCGGAACGCGATGTCGCCGCCCATGAGCGCCTGCACCCGCCCGAGGAGGCGGTCGACATGCCGGAACTGGCGCAGGACGCCGACCTGGTCACCACCCTGGGCTGGCTGCTGCTGACCGATCTGCTGCCCAAGAATGACTTCGACAAGCGCGCGGCCACACTGCCACCCCGGCAACAGGCGCTGGCAGCAGAGGGGGTGCGGTACTACAACCGCCGCGAGGTCGACGCCTTGTACGAGCTCGATTTGCTGAACCCGTTCCAGCGCGATGCCGCACACGCGGCGGTGCCGGCCGACCGCATGTTGTATACGCCGTGGATCGCCATGCGCTGGCTGTTGCTCAACGACATCCTGCCCACGGCGCAGTTCGAGGCGCTGGAAGCGCACGTGCGTGAACATGGCAGCGCACTGGCGCGCGAAATCATGGAAGCGTCCAGGCTGCGTCATGGTCACGACCGCATCCCGTACAAGCGGCCACCGGCCTGGAAAGGCGCCTTGATCGTGCTGGGCATGATCCTGGTGATGTCCGTGCTTTACGGTGTTGTGACCGGAGGCCTGCGGCCATGAGCACCGATCCGCGCCTCAAACCGCTCGGCGAACTGCGGCAACTGGACCTGATCACCAGCGACGAATACGACGATACGCTGGCCGAGCTGCAGATCATTGAGATCCAGCGCGCGCACAACGCCGCCGAAGACATCGATGTGCCCGAACTGGCGATGAATGCCGACCAGATCAAGACGCTGGCCTGGCTGCTGAGCGCCGAACTGGTGCCCGAGGAGCGTTTTTTCAGGATGCTGCGCAAGCTGCCCGCCGATGAACCACGCCGGCAACTGGCCAGCGCCGCGCTGCGGCAGGTGAACCGGCAAGCGGTCGATGCGCTGTACCAGCAGAACCTGATCAACGCCTGGCAGCGCGACGCCGCCCACGACAGCCGGCCGGCCGATCACCTTGCCGCCACGCCCGTCACGGCCTTGCGCCACATGCTGAAACAGGGCACGCTATCGCCGCTGCAATACAAGGAGCTGCAAGCGCACACGCGCGCGAACGGCTCGCAACTGGCGCGCCTGATCGTCGACGCCGCCGGCAAACCGCCGACTCAATATGGCCGGCCCCGCCCGCGCCCTTCCACCATCATGGCTGCGGCACTGCTGCTGGCGATACTGACGATGCTGACGTATGCAGGACGCGCATGGTTCAAGCGCGAGCAACCAGTGCCTGTGGCACCGCTGGCGCAGCCGGCCGACACGATCGAACACACGGACCTGCAACAGCGCGCGGCAAGCATGGTGGAGGGCGCCCGCCAGCCAGGCGCGGATGCGCCCCAATTCGAGGTGCAGGTAATACAGGACAAGCCGCCTCAGTAAAGCAGGGCCGGCAACAGCATCGCCGGTTTTGCTATCACAAAAATCCGTAACAGGGTACAATCCGTCCTTACTTTTTTATTTCGGCCTCGTCGGCCCACGCGATGTCGTCAACTCCCTCTCCTTCGGCCGTCAAGGCTTATTTGCTCGATTTGCAAAGCCGTATCGTGCAGGCGCTCGAAGCGCAGGACGGCAAGCCTTTCCTGACCGATGCCTGGCAGCGCCCCGAGGGCGGCGGCGGCATTTCGCGGCTGATCGAGGAAGGCAATGTGTTCGAGCGTGGCGGCGTGAATTTTTCGCACGTGACCGGCGCCGCGCTGCCACCATCGGCCGCGGCCGCGCGCCCTGAACTGGGTGGCAAGGCATGGGAAGCGATGGGCGTGTCGCTGGTGCTACATCCGCGCAATCCCTACGCACCGACGGTGCACATGAACGTGCGCTTTTTCAGCACCGTGAATGCCGATGGCGCTCCCGTATGGTGGTTCGGCGGCGGCATGGACCTGACGCCGTATTACGGCGACGCGGGCGACGTGAAGCACTTTCACCAGGTGTGCCATGATGCGCTGGCGCCGTTTGGCGCGGAGCTGCATCCGAAGTTCAAGCAGTGGTGCGATGATTATTTCTACCTGAAGCACCGGCGCGAAGCGCGCGGCGCCGGCGGCATCTTCTTCGACGACTTCAACGCCCTGGGCTTTGACGACAGCTTCGCGATGCTGCGCAGCGCCGGCGACGCCTTCGTCGACGCGTATGTGCCGATCCTGGCGCGGCGCAAGGACACGCCCTACGGCGAACGCGAACGCGATTTCCAGTGCTACCGGCGCGGACGCTATGTCGAGTTCAACCTGGTGTTTGACCGCGGCACCCTGTTCGGCCTGCAATCGGGCGGACGCACCGAGGCGATCCTGATGTCGATGCCGCCCGTGGTCAAGTGGCGCTACGACTGGCACCCGGAAGCGGGCAGTCCCGAAGCGGCGTTGTATACTGACTTCCTCGTGCATCGCGACTGGCTGCAGGCGTGAAGGAAAGTGGTACGGCATGCGTGGCGCTACTCGGTGGCAGCTACGATCCGGTTCACATGGGCCATGTCGCGCTGGGCACGCATTTTTCCAGCCTGCTGCACGCCGATGAGCTGCGCGTGATTCCGGCGGGCGCGCCGTGGCAAAAGAGCAAGCTGGGCGCCACCGGCCAGCAGCGCGCCGAGATGGCCGGTCTGGCGTTTGCCAGCCTGCCCCTGCCCGTGATGATCGACCGTCAGGAAATCGAGCGCAGCGAACATGGCCAGGCCAGCTACACCATCGATACCTTGCGCCAGGTACGCGCCGAGCTGGGGCCGCGCGCTTCCATCGTTTTTCTGATGGGCGCCGACCAGCTGCAGCGGCTCGCGACATGGCGCGAATGGCAGCAATTATTTGAATACGCGCATATCTGCGTCGCGGCCCGCCCCGGCTTCGCGCTGAATGACACAGCAGTACCGCAAGTGGTCGCCGACGAATTTTCGCGCCGCCTGGGGTCGCTGGACAGCATCCGCAACACGCCGCACGGTCTGACTTATCTGGCACAGGACTTCGCGGTGGATATCTCCGCCACCGAAATACGTGCGGCATTACAACGGGGGAATCGGGCAAACTCGCTTGTTTCCCCGCTAGTGCTAGACTATATTGAACAACATAATTTATACAAAAGCTAAATGGACATCAAAAAACTGCAAACCCTCGTCGTTGACGCCCTTGAAGACGTCAAAGGCCAAGACATCGCCGTCTTCGAAACGAGTCATCTGACCAGCCTGTTCGACCGCATCGCGATCGTCTCCGGTACCTCGAACCGTCAAACCAAGGCGCTGGCCGCCTCGGTGCGCGACAAGGTCAAGGACGCCGGCGGCCAAATCATCGGCATGGAAGGCGAGGAAACGGGTGAATGGGTGCTGGTCGATCTGGGCGACATGATCGTCCACATCATGCAAGCGCCTATCCGCGCCTACTACCGACTGGAAGAAATCTGGGGCGACACCCCGATCAAGCTCGGTGCCGCCAAGCGCGCGCCGAAAAAAGCCGGCGACGACGAGCCGAAGAAAATCAGCGGCCATCTGGCGGCGAGCAAGGCCAAGGTCGAAGTTTCGCCTGTGATCGAAAAGAAAACACCAGCGAAGAAATCCACGACAGCCACCACCGCCAAGAAAGCCCCGGCGAAAAAAGCCGCCTCGAAAGCTGTCGGCAAGACCGTGAAAATCGCACCGACCAAGACCGAAGCGGCTGCCGTGAAAGCCTTGAAAGCGCTGCCAGAGAAAAAAGTGCGCACCCCGCGCGCGGCCAAACCGGCAGCCGATGCTGCACCGGCAAAAACCGTGATCAAGCGTATCAAAAAAGTCGAAGCGTAAGCCTCGATGCAGCTCATCATCGCTGCGGTCGGCCATAAAATGCCGGCCTGGATAGAGACGGGCTTCGCGGAATACGCGAAGCGCATGCCGCCGGAATTGCGCATCGTGCTGAAAGAAATCAAGCCGGTGGAGCGTTCCGGCAGCAAGACCGCCGCTACGGCGATGGCGCTGGAACGCGAACGCATCGAAGCCGTCCTGCCCAAGGGCGTGCGCATCATCGCCCTCGACGAACGCGGCAAGGATCTGACCAGCGTCGGCCTGTCGCAGCAGTTGATGGCGTGGCAGCAGGATGGCCGCGACACCGCCTTTTTGATCGGCGGCGCCGACGGCCTCGATCCGCAGCTCAAGGCGCGTGCCGAAGGCATGCTGCGCATTTCCAGCATGACCCTGCCGCACGGCGTGGTGCGCGTGATCCTCGCCGAGCAGCTCTATCGTGCCTGGTCGATCACGCAAAACCACCCCTACCATCGCGTCTGAACTCCCCCATGAAAACGGCTGATCACAAGATCTACCTCGCTTCCAAAAGTCCGCGCCGGCGCGAACTGCTGCGCCAGATCGGCATCGATTTCGAATTGCTGCTGCTGCGCAGCGATGGCCCGCGCGGCGCCGACGTCACCGAGGAAGTCCTTCCCGGCGAGTCGGCGCTCGACTATGTCGCCCGCGTGTCGAATGAAAAAGCCGCCTTCGCCTGGGACCTGGTGCGCCGCCGCCACCTGACCCCGCGCCCCGTGCTGGCGGCCGACACCACCGTCACCATCGACGGCATCATCCTCGGCAAGCCGGCCGACCGCCTTGAGGCCGTGGCGATGCTGCAGCAGCTGTCGGGCCGCACGCATCAGGTACTCACCTCGATCGCCGTGCACTACAAGGACTTCGCCGAGCAGCGCACGCAGGTGTCGCAAGTGCGCTTCGGCGTGCTCTCGCCCGCGTCCATCGCCGCGTATTGCGCCACGCCGGAACCGTACGACAAGGCCGGCGGCTACGGCATCCAGGGCAGCGCCGCGCTGTTCGTCGAGCATATCGAAGGCAGCCATTCCGGCATCATGGGCCTGCCCCTGTACGAAACTGCACAGTTGCTAAGACTGGCAGGTTTGCCCCTGCCCTGATCGGGTATGATGTCATTCGTTGCCTCCACTTCCCCGCCTCCATGAACGAAGACATCCTGATCAATATCACGCCGCAAGAAACCCGCGTCGCCCTCATACTCCAGGGCGCCGTGCAGGAATTGCACATCGAGCGCACGCTCACGCGCGGCCTGGCCGGCAATGTGTATTCCGGCAAAGTGGTGCGGGTGTTGCCAGGCATGCAATCGGCCTTCATCGACATCGGCCTGGAGCGTGCCGCGTTCCTGCACGTGGCCGACATCTGGGAAGCGCGCGGCCACGACGGCCAGAACGCCACACCGGCGCCGATAGAAAAAATCCTCTTCGACGGCCAGGTGCTGACGGTGCAGGTGATCAAGGACCCGATCGGCACCAAGGGCGCGCGCCTGTCGACGCAGATTTCCATCGCCGGGCGCATGCTGGTGTACCTGCCGCAAGACAAGCACATCGGCATCTCGCAGAAAATCGAAAAGGAAGCGGAACGCGAGCAATTGCGCGTGCGCCTGCAAAGCCTGCTGCCGCCCGATGAAAAGGGCGGCTACATCGTGCGCACCATGGCCGAGGATGCATCCGACGCGGACCTGAAGGCGGACGTCGACTACCTGAGAAAAACCTGGAGCACGATCACGCACGGCGCACGCACGCGTCCCGCCACCAGCCTGCTGCACCAGGATTTGAGCCTGGCGCAACGCGTGCTGCGCGACTTCGTCGGCGATGAAACGGCCACCATCCAGGTCGACTCGCGCGAAAACTATGTGAAACTGCGCGAATTCGCGGAAATCTACACGCCCAGCGAACTGACGCGGCTGCAGCACTACACGGGCGAGCGCCCACTGTTCGATTTATATGGCGTGGAAGAAGAAATTTTGCGCGCGCTGGGGCGCAGAGTCGACCTGAAATCGGGCGGCTACCTGATCGTCGACCAGACGGAAGCGATGACCACCATCGACGTCAACACGGGCGGCTTTGTGGGCGGGCGCAATTTCGCCGACACGATTTTCAAGACCAACCTGGAAGCGGCGCACGCCATCGCGCGCCAGCTGCGCCTGCGCAACCTGGGCGGCATCATCATCCTCGACTTCATCGACATGGACAATGCCGAGCACCGCAACGCCGTGCTGGCCGAGCTGAAACGCACCTTGTCGCGCGACCGCACCAAGGTGTCGGTGAGCAATTTCTCGCCGCTGGGCCTGGTGGAAATGACGCGCAAGCGCACGCGCGAATCGCTCGCCCACATCCTGTGCGAACCGTGCCCCGCCTGCGCCGGCAAGGGCCAGGTGAAAACCTCGCGCACCATCTGCTATGAAATCCTGCGCGAACTGCTGCGCGAGGCAAAACAGTTCAACCCGCGCGAATTCCGCATCCTCGCCTCGCAGGAAGTCGTGGATTTGTTTTTAGAGGAAGAATCGCAGCACCTGGCCATGCTCGGTGATTTCATCGGCAAGAAAATTTCGCTGCAGGTGGAAAATGCCTACCACCAGGAGCAGTATGACGTCATTTTGATGTAGTCATGCCGGGCACTGCCTTCTTCTGGCGCGACCCGGAGCTGCCCCACGTGGAGAGCCGGCGCGCCTGTCACAGCCGGGCCTGCTACAAGCCGCACAGCCATCCCACGTTTTCCATCGGCGCCGTCGACGCTGGCGGCAGCATGTTTACGGGCAGCCATGGCCGCCAGAGCGCTCTCAGCGCCGGCAGCCTGGTGCTGGTGCCGGCCGGCTGCGTGCACGCCTGCAATCCCCTGCCTGACGCCGTCTGGAGCTACCAGATGCTGCATCTCGATGCGCAATGGCTGCAAGCACACGCGCCGGCGCTCGATGGCGACACGGCGACACGGCGACGGTGTTGCACTGCCCGCGGCTGTACGCGCAGTTTTGCGCCATGCATGCGCTGCTGTTTTCAAGCGCCGACGCGGCAGAGAAGGATGCGGCGCTGCTGGCGTTCCTGGGCGCTTGCGCCGACGCCCGCGCAGACCTGCTGCCCTCGGAGCGCAAGCCGGTGCCGCCGCAACTGGCGCCCGTGCTCGCAACGCTGCAGGCGCGGCCTTCGGCCAGCCTGCGGCAACTGGCGGAAGCGGCAGGCCTGAGCCCTTATCAATTGATCCGCGCTTTTCGCGCCGCCACGGGCATGACGCCGCATGCCTACCAGCTAAATATGCACGTCAACCGCGCGCGCAGCCGCTTGCAGGCAGGAACGGCGCTGGCGCAACTGGCGCATGAACTGGGTTTTGCAGACCAGAGCCATCTGCAGCGCGTCTTCAAGGCGCATGCGGGCATCACGCCGGGACGCTATCGCGGCCAGGGCGGCTGAGGCGCCCGCAATTTTCTTCAATACAGGCGCTCGCCTGCCCCGGCATACTCGCGCATCGCCATTGCCGGAGCCAAATTCCATGCAGGATTTCTTCTTCATCGCCGCCGCCCACTTTCTTTCCCTGCTGTCGCCCGGTCCCGATTTTTTCCTGATCGCACGCACCTCGCTGGCCCACGGCTGGCGCGGCGCCGCCGGCACGTGCATGGGCATTACCGCAGCCAATGCGGTGTTTATCGTGGCGGCATTTGGCGGACTATCGGTGCTGCGGGCGGGCAGTACGGCATTCATGGTGGTGCGGCTGGCCGGATGCGCCTATCTGCTGTACCTGGGCTGGCTGTTCTTGCGCCATGCGGGCAAGAACAGCCTGGATACAAAGCCCGCCACCGGCAAGGCGCGCTGGCGCGGCGGTGTCGCGATGGGGTTTGTCTCCGCCATTCTGAACCCGAAGAATGCGCTGTTCTACGTCAGCCTGGCCACCGTGCTGGCCGCCAGGCAGACGAGTCCCGTTGCGATGGTGGCGTATGGCGCGTGGATGATCTTTGCCGTGCTGGCGTGGGATATGGCGGTGGCGCTGGCCATCGGCAGCACCGCCCTGCGGCAGCGCTTTGCGCGCGCGCTGCCGCTGCTGGAGCGGCTGTCGGGCGTGATGCTGATCGTGCTGGCGGTGGTGCTGTTGGCGGATCAGGCCGGCAATGGATCCAGGTAAAACACGGCGTACACTTTCAGTGGCGACGTTTCAGTGGCTTTTTCCGAGCGCACGACGGAGCAATCGTCGGCGGCCAGGCTGCGCCAGTTCTGGATACCGGCCTTGGCGAACATCGCGTGCGCCGGGGCATTCGCGGCCAGGTCCAGCACCAGGCAGGCGTTGCGCGGGCCGGCGCCATAGTTGACGGCGCGGATCTCGATGCCGAAGGTCGTCATCCAGGGTTCCCACAAGCCTTTTTCCTTGCCGGCGGCCATGCGGTCCAGCATCTCGCCAAAGCTCAAGCCCTTCTTGACGGTGTCGCGCAAGGCTGCCAGCGACGGCGCCAGACGGGGATCGGGCTGCTTGTTGCCGGCGCGGATCTCGGCAATGGCTTTCAATTCCTTGATGATGGCGGCATCGCGCTCCGTGTAGTCGCGCATGCGCGCGTAAAACTCGGCGTCGAGGAAGGGATTGACGGTCAGCTTGGCGACGCCCTCTTCGCGGCGTTTGGGGGAAGGCGTGTTGGTTTTGGTCATGGCGATGAGGGCAAGGAAATCAAGGAGGGCCGCCAGTGTACCACCTTGCGGCTCTGCCGCCACCTCAAACTCTGGGCGCCGCCGTCGATTCGCGCACCACCAGTTCAGGTTTCAGGCGCACGTCGAGCACCGCGGAATCGGGCGAGGCGATGGTTTGCAGGATCAGCCGGGCCGCTTCCGTGCCGATGCCGTGGTGGCGGATGCGGATGGTGGTGAGAGGCGGACGGATCATGTCCATGTACGGCATGTCGTTGTGGCCCACCACGGAAATATCTTCCGGGCAGCTCAAGCCCAGCTCGCGGATGGCATCGTAGCAGCCGAGGGCCACCAGGTCGCTGCCCGTCACCACGGCCGTCGTCCGCGGCGACTGGCGCAGCAGTTCCAGCAGGGCCGCCTTGCCGCATTCGCGCGAATAGCCGCTGCTTTCAAACACGAACGCTTGCGAGGGATCGAGTTCGCTGGCCTGGATGGCGGCCAGGAAACCGAGGCGGCGCACGTGCCCCGTGGAGAGGTTTTCCGGGCCGGCGATGTGCGCGATATGGCGGTGGCCCAGCGCCAGCAAGTGCTCGACGGCCAGGCGCATGCCGACCACGTCGTCGCTGACGACGCAGGAAGCGACGCCCGTCTCGTCGCTGCGGTTGACGGTGACCACCGGCACGTTCTGGTCGATGCACATCTTGATGACGGGATCGTGGCGCCGTGCCGTGGCCAGGATCAGGCCGTCGACCTGCTGCCCCAGCAGCCGGTTGATGACGAACAGCTGCTCTTCCTCGTCGGCACCCACGTTGGCGACGATGGCCAGGTAGCCATGCTTGCGCAAGCCTTCCTCGATGCCCAGCAGGATGGGCGGGAACACAGCGTTGGTGATGTCGGGCAGGACCACGCCGATGATGCGCGACTTGCGCGTGACCAGGGTGGAGGCGGCGCGGTTGGGCCGGTAACCGAGCCGGCCCGCTTCGGCCAGCACGCGCGTGGCCACCTCGGCGCTGACCATTTGCCGCGTTGCCGGGTTCATCACGCGCGAGACGGTGGAAAAGTGCACGCCGCTGGCCCGCGCGACGTCGCTTAAGGTGGGGTTCTTGTTTGTCATGGGCTTCCCGGATCGCAATACAGTGATTTTATCGCAAAAAATGCCCATGCCGTCAAAAACCGAGCAAACGCTTGCATTGAAATAATGCCGTTGCCCAAAGCGGTTTTGAGACTCTTAAGTACAATACAGCCTTGACAGCGTGCAAACGCTTGCATAACATGGCCCGGATTCACCACTCGGGCCCTGTAGGCCCTTCCCAGAATTCTTATGTCTACTTCCCACAGCAAGCACGCCGAACAGAACGGCGAAACCTTCAACCTGAAAGAAGCCGCCCTCGCCTATCACGCGGAACCCCGTGCAGGCAAGATTTCCGTGACGCCAACCAAACCGCTGGGCGACGCCCGCGCCCTGACCCTGGCGTACTCGCCGGGCGTGGCCTTTGCCTGCGAAGCCATCGTCGAAGATCCGCGCACGGCCGGCATCTACACCTCGCGCAGCAACCTGGTGGCCGTGATCACGAATGGCACAGCCGTGCTGGGCCTGGGCGATATCGGCCCGCTGGCCAGCAAACCGGTGATGGAAGGCAAGGCTTGCCTGTTCAAGCAATTTGCCGACGTCGACGTGTTCGACATCGAACTGGCCGAGAACGATCCCGACCTGTTCATCGACACCGTGGTGCGCATGGAGCCGACCTTCGGCGGCATCAACCTGGAAGACATCAAGGCGCCCGATTGCTTCTATATCGAGCAACAATTGCGCAAGCGCATGAACATTCCCGTCTTCCACGACGACCAGCACGGCACGGCCATCATCGTCGCAGCCGGCATCCTGAACGGCCTGGAGCTGGTGGGCAAGGATATCGGCAATGTGAAAGTGGCCGTCTCGGGCGCCGGCGCGGCCTCGATCGCCTGCCTGGACTTGCTCGTCTCGCTGGGCCTGAACAAGTCGCTGCTGAAAGTGTGCGACAGCCAGGGCGTGATCTACCCGGGCCGCGATGCCAGCATGGAAGAGAACAAGGCGCGCTACGCGAACGACACGAGCGACCGCGACCTGGCCGACGCGATGGTTGGCGCCGACATCTTCATCGGCGTCTCGAAGGGTGGCGTGGTCAGCGCACAGATGGTCGAATCGATGGCCGCCAAGCCCTTGATCTTCGCCCTGGCCAATCCGCATCCGGAAATCGCCCCGGAAAAAGTGCATGCCGTGCGCGACGACGCCATCGTGGCCACGGGCCGCTCGGATTACCCGAACCAGATCAACAACGTGCTGTGCTTCCCGTACATCTTCCGCGGTGCGCTCGACGTGGGTGCCACCACCATCAACGAAGAAATGAAGCTGGCCTGCGTGCGCGCCATCGCCGCGCTGGCCAAGGAGCCATTGCCGGGCCACGAAACCAGCGCCTTGACGCCGCTGCAACTGATTCCGTCGCCGTTCGACGAACGCCTGCGCAGCTGGGTCGCGCCTGCCGTGTCGCAAGCGGCCATCGCCACCGGCGTGGCCACGCGCGTGCCGGCCAGCGCCAAGTAAAGCAGTTGATGTAAAGCAGTTGAGGTAAAGCAGGAAAGCAGGACCGCGCCGCCCGCACATGGGGGCGGCGCGGATTACCGGATCAGTCCGGTACGCGGGGCGGCTGCCCCGCCCGCGCCGGCAAGGCGCCCGCCAGCGGAATCGCCAGCAAGATCATGAAGGCCATGCCGAAGACGCCATCGCGTATCATCGCGTTGAACATGGCGCCCAGCATCAGCGACAAGGTCAGCATCCCCAGCCACATGCCACGCTCGCCTCCCGTGCGCCAGGCATGTACGAGCAAGCCCACCAGTATCCACAGCAGTGCCAGCAGGCCGAACAGGCCGATTTCCGACATGTACAGCATGTAGTCATTGTGCGGCGTCAATTGAATGTTGATCGGATTGCCCACTGTCCTGACCCGGTATTCCTGCAGCCAGGTTCCCACGCCATGCCCTTGCAGCGGTTTCTCGGCAATAATTTGCAAGGTGACGCCATACATCGCCAGGCGAATGCCTTGCTCGCTGGTTTGCTTGCCTTCGGAAAAGGCGCTGATATCGGCCACCGTGTTGTCGACGCGCTGACGCAGGCCCGACGCTTGCGCCAGCAGCAGGGTCAGCAGTACGCCCACGGCCAGCACGCCCAGCACATTGCGCCACGACAGATGGAGGTGGCGCGCACCGATGAGCATGCACAGCATGACAAAGATCAGGCTACCCGTGCGTGTCTTGCCCAGCAACAGACCGGCCGCAGCCACATACAGGAATTGCAGCAGGCGTGGCCAGTTGACGGGCCGCACCGGCTGCTCGCTCAACTGGAACAGCATCCAGGCGGAAGCAATGGCCAGCAACACGCCCAGCAAGATCGACTTGTTACCGGAATAAGTCACATAACTGCGGAAAAAGCTCACGTTCGGCAACACGCCCAGGTAATTGAGATAAAACAGGGTGGCAGCCACCGTGGCGCCGGTAAAGAAGGTCTTGACGGCGCGGTGCTGCCACGCGCCAGGGCCGATGCTGGCAAAAAATAACAAGAAGACAAAAATCTGGTAATGCACGAGATCGGTCCAGAATTCGCTGGGCGGACGCTCGAGGAAGATGCCGGCGCCCACGGAGACGACGCTCAGCGCCAGCACCGGCCAGCGCAGCGGGCTTTCCTTGACGTGACGCCAGCGCGTGGCGAAGTCCCCGGCCAGCAGGTAGGCGATGATGAAAGCCACCACGCCGGTGTACATGAAGCCGAGTGGAAAGAACAGGGTGAACGGCAAGACGGCAAGGATGGCTTGAGGCCATTGTGAACGGCGGGCAAAGAAATTCATGGAGGGAGGGGCTCGGTATCTAGTGAAAAACGGTGGCGCTGCAGCGCGACACACGGTGACACGCCGGAGCAGGAAAGCAGTATCGCCTATGCATCAGGGCAAGTCAAACCACGACCCTGCTAGCCGGACGACGCCAGCGGCAGGCGTACTTCCACCAGCAGGCCCTGGCCGCCGCTGGCGCGGTGCAGCTGGATGGTGCCGCCATGCTGCCGCACCACGGAAGCGACGATGGCCAGGCCCAGGCCGCTACCAGGCTGGGCCTGCTGGGGCGCACGGAAGAAGCGGTCAAACACCCGCTCATACAGGGCCGGCGCAATACCCGGCCCCTGGTCCGCCACGTGCAGCACCGCCTGGCCCCGCTCGGCATGCAGCGACACCGTCACGCTGCCGCCATGCGGGCTGTACTTGATGGCGTTTTCCACCAGGTTGTCGATCAGCGATACCAGGCTCTCGCGCTGGCCCGGCACCTGCAGCGTGGCGCTGGCTTGCAGCTCCAGCTCGATGCCGCCCACCTGCGCCAGGCCGGACAGGGCGGCCAACCGGTCTTGCAGCAGGATATCGAGCGCCTGTGGCGGCCGTTCGCCCGCCTGCGCCTGCACTTCGCTGCGCGTCAGCTGCAGCAACTGCCCCACCAGGCGAGCGGCGCGGTTGCCGCTGTTCAAAATGCCATCAAGCAATTCTTGCTGGCGCGGGTCGCTGGCCTGGGCCTGCAAGGCTTCGACATTCACACGCATGGCCGCCAGCGGCGTGCGCAGCTCATGCGTGGCGTCGGCGATGAAGCTGCGTTCGCGCGCGGCGCTGGCGCCCACGCGCTGCAGCAGCGCATTGAGATTGTCGACCAGCGCCGCCAGTTCACCATGCGGTGGCTTGAAGGCCAGCGGACGCAAATCCTGCGGCCCCCGCGCCGCCACCTCTTGCGCCACGCGGCGCCACGGGCGCATGGCCAGGCGGATCGACAGCCAGGCCGGCAGCAACAGGAAAGGCAGACTGATCAGTAACGGCAGCAGGTAATAGCCGTGTGAATTGATCGTGATGAAAAACTGCCATGGGCCGCCCACCTCCAGCACCGTCACGCGCGTGCCGCCCTCGGTCAGGCTGCGGCTGCGCCAGGCCTGGCCCTTGATGTACACCACTTCCATCTGCTCGGGGCCGGCGCTGCGGATGCCGCTGGGCGCATCGGGCGACTTGTAGACCAGCTCGCCGCCGCGCCACACCAGGATACGCGGCGCCAATTCCGACACTTGCCCCGTTTCAAACTCCTCGCGCAGGGCTTCATCGATCGCGCGCAAGCTGTGCTGCTGGCGCTGCGGCTGCTCGGCCAGGTTATCGGCCACGCTGATAATGGCGTGCAACACGCCGCGACTCACATTGCTCACTTCGCCCGTCCCCTCGAACAGTACATAGGCCACGGCCAGGCTCCACAGCACCGTCAGCGTCAGCATCTGCGCCATCATCAGGCGGCGCACCAGCGTCGGCCGGCGCAGCATGGCCCATACGTGGCCGATCATGCCGACGCGCCCGGCGCCGCGGGGGAATCGCCTTGCTGGTCGATGACATAGCCGACGCCGCGCACGGTGCGGATATAGCCCTCGCCTATCTTGCGGCGCAAGTTACCCATATGCACATCCAGGGTATTGCTGGCGTTGGCCAGGCCACCGGGCAGGATATGCTCTTCCAGCACGCGGCGCGTGATGACTCTGTTGGCGCGCATCAGCAGGGTTTTCAGCAACGCATATTCGCTGGCCGTCAGTTCCACCGGCCGCCCCTGCACGCTGACCCGGCGCGTGGGCACCTGCAGCAGCAAGCCGCGCAGTTCGATGGTGTCGCCATCGAAGCCGTAGCTGCGCCGCGCCAGTGCGCGCACGCGCGACAGCAGCTCGGCCAGCACGAAGGGCTTGACCAGGTAATCATCGGCGCCGCCATCGAGGCCGCGCAAGCGCTGCTCCAGCGTATCGCGGGCGCTCAGGATGAGCACCGGCAGGCGCGCGGCGCGCAGCCGGGCCAGCAAGTCGAGGCCATCGCCGTCCGGCAAGCCCAGGTCCAGCAGCACCAGTTCACAGCTGTCGTGCTCGATGCTGCGCGCCGCGTCTTCCAGGCTGCGTACCCACACCACTTGCATGCCCTGGTCGCGCAGGGCGATGCGCACACCGTTGCCCAGGTCCATGTCGTCTTCTATCAGCAATATCTTCATGTGGCGTATTAAACCACCGCAAGCTGAAGAATAGTTAAAGAACAAATCTTCATGCAATCTTCAGCAAGGGCTCATTTTCCCTTCATGGCGGCGGCCGATACTGAGCAGCGTCAATCGAGCCATTCCGGACTCGGTTCTCCACCTGACGGAAAACATCTTATGCAAGCACCTACTACCCTGTCCTCGACCCTGACACTGGCCAGCCTGCTTTTCATGCCTTTGTCCGCCCTGGCGGCCGAGCCAGCCTCCGGCAATGTCTTCACCATCGGTGGCGGCGTCGGCGCCGCCACCAGCTATTCGGGCGGCGACAAGATCCAGGCCTTGCCAGTCATCATCCTCGATTACGCCATGAGCAATGGCTTCTTCGCCAGTACCACGCGCGGCCTCGGCTATGGCGGCCAGGCCGGGCCCTTCAGCTACAGCGCCGCGCTCGGCTATCGTGGCGAGCGCGCAGACCACAAGCGCACGGGCGTCAATGGCATGGGCGGCAGCAACTACCTGAAGGGCATGGGCGCCGTCAAAGGCAACGCCAGCGCCCTGCTGGGGATGGGCTACTCGCCGCTGCCAGGCCTGCAGCTGAGCGTTTCGAGCGACATTCCCCTGACACAGCGCGACAATGGCGCCAATCTGCACCTGGGCGCCAGCGGCCAGATCTATGGCCGCAGCGACAGCAAGGGCCAGCAGCAGGACACCGTCAGCCTGAGCCTGCAAGCGGGCTGGGGCGAGAAAAAGTATGTGCAGACCATGTACGGCGTGACGGCCGTCCAGGCCGCCAACACGGCGTTCAAGCGCTACACGCCCAAGGGCGGCTTCTATGAAGCGCAGGCCAGCGCCAGCTGGGAACACCGGATCGACGCGCGCTGGAGCGTCAACACCCTGGTCGGCGTGACGACCCTGCTGGGCGACGCCGGCAAGAGCCCCATCGTGCAACGCAAGACCACGCCGATCGGCGCCGTCTACGCCACCTACCGTTATTGACCTCAGGCAAGGAAACGGCAGGCCACGCCTGCCGCCGCGCACGACAAAAAGCATGGCGGCCGCAATCCTGTTACGCTAGCATGATTGGTTGGCGCCTTGTTCACGCCTGGCGCCCACCGGTTCCCCCAACGCTTACTAGGAGGCATTCATGCGCGTAGACATCTACCGCCGGGCCGAGCACGACGGCATTTTTTCCTACCTCGCCGTGCCGGAAGGAAAGATCATTCCTGAAGAGGTGACCAATACCGACTGGCAACTCGAAGTACGCGCCAGCGAAGTGGCCGACGATGCCGAGATCTTGCCCGACTACCATATCGAACAGCCGCACCAGCAGATCGCCGCCAAGGGCTATGCGATCACGGGCCTGAAAGACATGTAAACGTAAAAAAAGCCAAACCAGCATGTCTGCGGTTTGGCTTTGTTCTGTGCGGCAAGGGCGCCCGTCAGTATTCGACGGCCACCTCTTGCGCGCCCAGCATCTGCTCGAGTGCCATCTGCAATTCATCCGATGGCGCCACTTTCCACTCGTCCCCGAACTGCAGCACGCAACTGACGCCTTGCGGGCTGACCCGCGCAGCGATCGGCAAGCCCGTCTCGGCCCGGTGCGGCATGAGCACATCGCGGATGCGCTTGGCGTCCAGGGTGGCCGGCAAGGTCAAGCCCAGCTGGCGGCCATATTGCACGCGCGCGGCGATGATGTCGAAGGCGCTCTCGGCCGTGATACGCAAGCCACCCGAAAAACGGTCTTCCGACACCTTCCCCACGACGGCGAGGAATTCATCCTCCTTGAAGATTTTCCGGTTGGCGTCGAACAATTCGCCATACACGGTCACTTCCACCGTGCCGCTCTTGTCGTCCAGGGTAACGATGAGAATCTTGCCGCGCTGCGTCATCTGCGTGCGCAAGCCCGTGATGACGCCAGCCATCATGCGCGGTTCGCGCGACGGCGACAATTCAGACAGTTTCGTGCGCGCAAAACGGCGCGCCTCGGGCGCATACGAATCGAACAAATGGCCGGACAGGTAAAAGCCCAGCGCGATCTTTTCTTCCGTCAGGCGCTGTTTATCCGTCCACACGGGCACCTTGACGTACTCGGGCGGCGCCACCATGTCGCTGTCGTCGCCGCCGAACAGGCTCACCTGATTCGCCGCCTTGGCGGCCTGGTCGGCGCACTCCATGGCGAACGCCACGGATGCGAGCAGGATGGCGCGGTCGACCTTCAGGCAGTCGAAGGCGCCGCTGCGTATCAGCGACTCGATGGTGCGGCGGTTGATCTGCTTTTTATCCACGCGCTTGCAGAAATCGAACAGGCTGGTGAAGGGTCCGCCCGCCTCGCGCGCGGCGATGATGGCTTCGATGGCGTTCTGGCCCGAACCCTTCACGGCGCCCAGGCCGTAACGGATCTGCGTGACTTTCTTGCCGCTCACGGAAGGCGCCGCGCCGCTCGGCGTGAAGCGGTAATCCGATTCGTTGATATCCGGCGGCAACAAGGTCAGCTTGCAGATTTCCAGCGAGTCTTCCACCAGGATCTTGATCTTGTCCGTATCGTCCATGGCCAGCGACAAGTTGGCGGCCATGAAGGCCGCCGTGTGGTGCGCCTTCAAATAGGCCGTGTGGTACGACAGCAAGGCGTAGGCGGCGGCGTGCGATTTATTAAAACCGTAGCCGGCGAACTTTTCCATCAAGTCGAAGATCTCGTCGGCCTTGGCGGCCGTCAAGCCGTCCTTGGCCGCACCCGCGCGGAAGATCTCGCGGTGCTCGGCCATTTCCTCGGCCTTCTTTTTACCCATGGCGCGGCGCAGCATGTCGGCGCCGCCCAGCGAGTAGCCGCCGACGATCTGCGCCATCTGCATCACCTGCTCCTGATACACCATGATGCCGTAGGTTTCGGACAGAATCGCTTCCGTGCGCGGATCGGGATAATCGAAACGTTCGCCGTGCTTGCGCTTGCAGAAGTCGGGAATCAGGTCCATCGGGCCCGGACGGTACAGTGCCACCAGCGCGATAATGTCTTCGAAGCGGTCGGGACGCGCGTCTTTCAGCATGCCCTGCATGCCGCGCGACTCCAGCTGGAACACGGCCACGGTCTTGGCCTTGGTCAGCAAGTCGTACGACGGCTTGTCGTTCAACGGCAAGGTGGCCAGGTCGAAATCGGCTTGCGCGGGATCGAGCTGCTTGATGTAGCGCACGGCGCGGTCGAGAATGGTGAGCGTGGTCAGACCCAAAAAGTCGAACTTCACGAGGCCGACGGCCTCCACGTCATCCTTGTCGTACTGCGACACGACGCCCGAATCGCCACCCTGCGTGTACAGCGGGCAAAAGTCTGTCAGCTTGCCGGGAGCGATCAGCACGCCCCCCGCGTGCATGCCGATATTGCGCGTGATGCCTTCGACTTGCTGCGCCAGTTCCAGCAACTGCTTGACCTCTTCCTCGTTTTCCAGGCGCTCCTTGAGCAACGGCTCTTCCTCGATGGCGTCGGCGATCGACACGGGTTTACCCGGCTTGAACGGGATCAGCTTGGAAATACCATCGCAGAAGTTGTAGCCGAAGTCCATCACGCGACCCACGTCGCGGATCGCGCCCTTGGCCGCCATGGTACCGAAGGTGGCGATCTGCGAGACGGCCTCCTTGCCATACAAATCCTTGACGTGCTGGATGACGCGGTCGCGCCCTTCCTGGCAAAAGTCGATATCGAAGTCGGGCATCGAGACGCGTTCGGGATTCAGAAAACGCTCGAACAGCAGGTTGTATTGCAACGGGTCCAGGTCGGTAATGAGCAGCGAATACGCCACCAGCGAACCGGCACCCGAACCGCGGCCCGGGCCGACGGGCACGCCGTTTTCCTTGGCCCACTGGATAAACTCGGCCACGATGAGGAAGTAGCCGGGGAATTTCATGTTGCAAATCGTATCCGTCTCGAATTTCAAGCGCGACTCGTAGCGCGGACGCTCCTTTTCACGGCGCTCGGGATCGGGATACAGCTGGATCAAACGCTTTTCCAGGCCCGCCTGCGATTCGGCAACGAGGAACTCATCGATCGTCATGCCGGGCGGCGTGGGGAAGTTCGGCAGCTGCGGCTTGCCCAGGGTCAAGGTCAAATTGCAGCGCTTGGCGATTTCCACGGAATTGGCCAGCGCGGTCGGCAAGTCGGCGAACAATTCCGCCATGTCGGCCTGCGACAGGAAGCGCTGGCTGTCATTGAAGCGCTTCACGCGCTTGGCGTTGGCCAGCATTTCGCCTTCGGCGATACAGGTGCGGGCTTCGTGGGCAATAAATTCCTCTGGGGAAATAAATTGCACGGGATGCGTGGCCACGACGGGTAAGCCGAGCTTGGCCGCCAGTGCCACCGCATGGCGCACCTGCGCTTCCTGGTTGGCCTGGCCGCCGCGCTGGATCTCGACATAGAAGTGGCCAGGGAAAATCTCGGCCCAGCGCTGCGCATTGCGCTCGGCCAGAGCCAGATTGCCATTCTCGATAGCAATACCGACATCGCCGAAATGCGCGCCGGACAGGGCGATCAAGCCATTCGCCGCGCTTTCGCCCGGGTACAGGTCGTAGGTATTCGTCGCCAGCGCCTGCAGCCACTCGACGCGCAGTTCTGCGCGGCCCTTGTACTGGTTCGTCAGCCAGGCCGTCGACAACAGTTCGCACAGTTGCAGATAGCCCATGCGATTCTTCGCCAGCAACAGCAAACGCGACGGTTTTTCGCGGTTGTCGTCATTCGTGATCCACACGTCGACGCCGACGATGGGCTTGATGCCCTTGCCGCGCGCTTCCTTGTAGAACTTGACCATGCCAAACAGGTTCGACAAGTCGGTGACGGCCAGCGCCACCTGCTTGTCCTTCGCCGCCGCCTTGACCACGTCGTCGATGCGCACCAGGCCATCGACGATCGAGTACTCCGAGTGCACGCGCAAGTGGACGAAGGCGGGACCGGGCTGCACCGCTTGCTGTGAACCTGCCGGAGCGCCGGCCTCTTGCATTACCATTTCCATCCTGTGTACCGTTTCGTGCAAAATTCAATGGGGTCTATTCTACCGCGTCGCGCGTACGGACCGGGTATCCGGCCTGGCCCGTCGGGCTTATAATATCGGCTGTTCAGTCTAAGCCGATCGCCATCATGCAAGCCATCACCCCAGCAACACCCGCCGTTTCCGCCGCCGTCAGCCCGCTGGCCGCCACGTTTGTCAATATCGCCGCGTATAAATTCATTACGCTCGACGATACGGAAGCCATGCGTCCCTTGTATCAGGAGCAATGCCTGGCGCTGGAGCTGAAGGGCACGATCCTGCTGACGCCGGAAGGCATCAACATGTTCCTGTCGGGTACGCGCGAGCATATCGACAGCTTCCTCGCGTGGGTGCGCAGCGACGAGCGGCTGGCCGATCTGGAATGGAAGGAAAGCTTGTCGAACGAACAATCGCACAAGCGCATGCTGGTCAAGCTGAAAAAAGAAATCATCACCATGCGCATGCCGCTGATCAAGCCGGAACTGGGCCGCGCCCCATCCGTCGATGCGCACACGCTCAAGCGCTGGCTCGACGCCGGCGTCGACGATGCGGGCAAACCCGTGGTCATGATGGAAACGCGCAACGCGTTTGAAGTGGACGTGGGTACGTTCAACAACACGCTCGATTACCGTATCGACAAGTTTACGGAATTCCCGGCCGTCGCCGCCGCGCACAAGGAAGAACTGGAAGGCAAGACCGTCGTCACCTTCTGCACGGGCGGCATCCGCTGCGAAAAGGCCGCCATCCACATGAAGGAAATCGGCTACGACAGCGTGTACCAGCTCGATGGCGGCATCCTGAAATATTTCGAGGAAGTGGGCGGCGAGCACTACACGGGCGACTGTTTCGTGTTCGACTACCGCACGGCCCTGAACCCGAAACTGGAACCGACGGAAACCGTGCAATGTTTCGTCTGCCGCGCCGTCGTCACGCCGCGCCAGCAACTGGCGCCGGAATACGTGTATGAGGTGTCATGCCCGCATTGCTACAAAACACAATAAAGTAGACACGGTGCCAGCACAGACGCCATGCCTGGCGGGGTAGCCATCCTAAATTTCCCGCCAGGTAGCAATCAGCATGCCCGGATATGCCCTTGGTCGATGCACGCGGGGGCATCGCCCTCTCCATCGACGGGAAATATTGCAAATATTACAATATATCAATATTGCAATGACTGAAAGCAATTGCCATCGGATAGCCGTTGTTTTTCGTCAAATATATATTGTTAAATGCGTTATATAATCTTACATATTCTTACATTATTCCTGCACACTTCTCCCTGATTTGCGCACGCGTCCATGGTCAACCTAGCCATTTTCAATTAAAATCAAAGACTTGCAATATTTTAAATATTTGGGGTATTAAAATGATTTTAGTGACCGGTGGTGCGGGCTTTATTGGTTCAAATTTTGTTCTTGATTGGCTGGCACAGACCGACGAACCTGTGATCAATTTAGACAAATTGACCTATGCAGGAAATATTAATAACCTGAAAACAGTAACGCACGATAACCGCTATACTTTTGTCCATGGCGACATCGGCGACACCACCCTTGTCGCCTCGTTGCTGAACAGCCACAAACCACGGGCAATTATCCACTTTGCGGCGGAAAGCCATGTCGACCGTTCCATCCATGGTCCTGGCGAATTCATTAGCACCAACATCAATGGTACGTTCAAGCTACTGGAAGCGGTCCGCGCTCACTGGACCTCTCTGCCGGCAGACGAACAATCTGCATTCCGTTTCCTGCATGTCTCGACAGATGAAGTCTACGGCACGCTCGGCCCGAATGATGCCGCGTTTACCGAGGCGACACCCTATGCGCCGAATAGTCCATATTCGGCCAGCAAGGCCGCGTCCGATCATCTGGTGCGCGCCTATCATCATACGTATGGATTACCGACACTGACCACGAATTGCTCGAATAACTATGGTGCGTATCATTTCCCGGAAAAACTGATACCGCTGGTGATCGCCAACGCGCGCGCAGGTAAGCCATTGCCGATCTATGGCGACGGCCAGCAAATTCGTGACTGGCTGTATGTCAGTGACCACTGCTCGGCGATTCGTCGCGTGCTGGCAGGTGGCCGCACGGGCGAGACCTACAATA
Source organism: Janthinobacterium sp. PAMC25594 (assembly GCF_019443505.1). Classification (NCBI taxonomy): domain Bacteria; kingdom Pseudomonadati; phylum Pseudomonadota; class Betaproteobacteria; order Burkholderiales; family Oxalobacteraceae; genus Janthinobacterium; species Janthinobacterium sp. PAMC25594. The sequence continues at coordinate 5,081,807 of NZ_CP080377.1, read as the reverse complement.
TTGGTGGCTGGAACGAAAAAGCTAACCTCGATGTCGTGTACACCTTGTGCGACATCCTGGACCGCCTGTCACCAAAAGCCGATGGCACAAGCTATCGCTCACAAATCACCTATGTGGCTGATCGCCCTGGCCATGATCGCCGTTACGCAATCGATGCACGTAAGCTCGAACGTGAACTCGGCTGGAAACCCGCCGAAACATTTGAAAGCGGCATTATGAAAACCGTACAATGGTATCTTGACAATCAGGAGTGGGTGCAGAATGTCCAATCGGGTGACTATGCGAACTGGCTGGAAAAAAATTATGTGCAACGCAATCCTCAGGAGGCGACGCAATGATGACGATGCAACGTAAAGGCATCATCCTTGCTGGAGGCTCGGGCACACGCTTATACCCTGTCACCATTTCAGTCTCCAAGCAATTGTTGCCAGTGTACGACAAGCCGATGATTTATTATCCGCTGACGACACTGATGCTGGCGGGTATTCGCGATATTCTGATCATTTCCACACCTCAAGACACGCCACGCTTCCGCGAATTACTCGGCGATGGCAGCCAGTGGGGCATCAACCTTAGTTATGCCGTCCAGCCCAGCCCTGATGGTTTGGCGCAGGCCTTTATCATCGGTCGTGAATTCCTCAATGGCGCACCGTCCGTATTGATTTTGGGGGACAACATCTTCTACGGAACAGATCTTGAAGCCAAACTGCGATATGCCTCCGCACAAGCCTGCGGCGCCACGGTATTTGCCTATCACGTGCAAGATCCGGAACGGTATGGAGTTGTGGAGTTCAATAGTGAACGCAGCGCCGTCAGTATCGAGGAAAAACCGTTGCGGCCGAAATCCAATTATGCGGTAACCGGGCTTTATTTTTACGATAATCAGGTCTGCGACATTGCGGCAAGCATTAAACCCTCGTCGCGCGGTGAACTCGAAATTACAGATGTGAACCGTCACTATCTGGAGCAAAAACAGCTGAATGTAGAACTCATGGGACGTGGCATGGCATGGCTAGATACGGGCACGCATGAATCGCTGCTCGAAGCGAGCCAATTCATTTCCACCATTGAGAACCGTCAAGGTTTAAAGGTTGCATGCCCGGAAGAAATCGCATATCGGAAATCATATATCGATGCCGCCGCCCTGGAAGCACTAGCACAGCCTTTAAAGAAGAACAATTACGGACAATATTTATTGCGTCTATTAAACGACGGCAATCGCTATTAACCGCACCTAAAGCCCGGCCAAGTGGCATCCTAACCAGTCAAATTTTTCATTTGAAGTTTAGTTCGGACGCCATTGTTTTATGGTAACACTCGCCTTGATCGCAGATGCGGATGGTCCCCGATTTTCCGCAAAAAAAGAAAAATCATCACTGTTACGAATACAAACTAACAGGCTGCAAATGGCATCTTGCTGGCATGCCCATCTCAAGCTGAGATGGATAACACCAAGGAAACCGCGGCAGAAAATATATTAAAATAATTAAATTATGAAGATTAGCCTATCAGAGTTGGATACAAAGCGTTTCGGAAAAAGAATAGCTAAAATCTCGGTTGATGACAGCATGGATATCGATGCAATTAATGATGCATGCGTGGCGCTGGATTTGAATATGCTGATTGTACGCTGCCCCACTTCGGATATTTCATCAATTCAGAAATTGGAGAAGTCAGGCTATTTCCTTACAGATACTCTTGTGTATTTTCAGAATAAGAAAATCAGTGCCAGCCCAATTCAATTGCCAGTTGGCTTCACATGGCGCACAGCAAACAAAGGCGATGCCGAAGCCGTCAGTGCTCTGGCCGGAAAGTGCTTCAGCAACTTCGCTGGACATTACCATACAGATCCATATTTAGACAGGAAAGATGCGGACCTTGTATACACCTCATGGGCATTCAATTCCTGCCACTTCGGACCATTTTCGGATCAGGTTTTTCTGATCTGCCAAGAAAATAACATCGTCGGCTTTTTGAGCACAAAGAAAATTGACGCAGAAAATGGCGAAATAATATTGAATGGCGTGGATCCCGCATGCCAGAAAAATGGCTTTTACGCGGAATTGGTTGCGATGGCGAAGAACTGGGCACTGGAAGAGAATTTGCAAAATTTATCGGTGTCAACTCAGATAAGTAATATTGCTCCTCAAAAAGTATGGTGCCGTCATGGCTTCGAACCTCTTACGAGTTTTCACACATTTCATAAATGGTTTAATCAATGATTCCTTTTAATCGTCCATACCTCACCGGCAACGAATTAGCCAATATTCAGCAAGTGTTAGAAAGTAGAAAAATTTCAGGCGATGGTGAGTTCACCAAAAAATGCCAGGCATTGTTCGAGAGCAAACTCGGCATGCGTAAAACGCTGCTGACCACGTCTTGTACGGATGCCTTGGAAATGTCTGCAATACTGCTAAACATTCAGCCTGGCGATGAAGTCATCCTGCCCTCATATACCTTCGTATCGACAGCGAACGCATTTGCTCTGCGTGGCGCAACGCTGGTATTTGCTGATAGCCAGGCAGATCAGCCCAATATTTCGCCAGACGAAATTGAACGCCTGCTTACGCCCAAGACAAAAGCGATTGTTGTGGTGCACTACGCCGGGGTCGCCTGCGATATGGACCGCATTCTTGCCTTGGCCGCAGCGCACGGTATCGCCATAATAGAAGATGCAGCCCAGGCCATTGACTCGTTCCACAACGGGCGCCAACTGGGAACAATCGGCGACCTGTCTGCATTTTCTTTCCATGAAACAAAGAACATTATGTGCGGCGAGGGTGGCTTGCTGTTGATCAATAAGCCTGAGTATGATTTAAGAGCAGAAATCATTCGCGAAAAAGGCACCAATCGTTCCTCTTTCTTCCGTGGTGAAGTCGACAAATACGGCTGGGTGGATGTTGGCTCCTCCTTCTTGCCATCCGATTTGCTCGCAGCTTTCCTGTATGCACAAGTGGAATCCCTTGACGCCATTCAGGCAGAACGACGCCGAGTATGGGCGCGTTATGATGCCAATCTGAAGCAAGGCATCAAGGGAGACTGGTTTACGATGCCCGTCATTCCAGAATATGCAAGCAACAATGCACACATGTTTTATATCGTGTGCCGCAGCCTGGATGAGCGCACACGCCTGATCGCTAAGCTGAAGGCGGCAGGTATCTTGGCCGTCTTCCATTATCTTTCCTTGCATAGCAGCCCATACTTTGCCGCATCGCACGGAACGCGGGCCTTGCCGAATAGCGACCGCTACACGGATTGCCTGCTGCGTCTGCCATTGTTCCCTGAGCTCACCAACGAGCAAGTTGATTACATTTCTAAAACCATACTTGAGTTCTATTCCTGAGTATGCGTTTTTTGAAAGTCGGAATACTTTTTGCGGCATCGACTTTAAGCAAATTGATCGCAGGGTTGCTAATCGTAAAGATCGTGGCCATTTATCTTGGTGCGCAAGGATTGGGCCAGTTGGGACAGTTCATGAGCCTGATGTCGATGATCACGATACTGGCAGGCGGTGGCATCAATACCGGCATCATTAAATATGTTGCCGAGTTTGAAAAAGACGAGCGACAGTTAAACGGTTACCTGAGGGCGGCGAGCATGATGACGCTTGCCGTATCGATCCTGCTTGGCGCCGCGCTGCTGCTAGGCGCATCGCAAATATCGTTATGGCTCTTCAACACGAACGAGTATGCGGTGGTCATCCGCGTCCTCGCGGCCTGTCAATTTGCGATTGCCTTCACGAATCTGCTGATGGGGGTGCTGAACGGCCATAAACGCGTGCATGCCTTCGCCGTCATTAATGCTGTCAGCGTCGTCATCGGCGCGGCGGGCGTCGCCCTGGGTTGCGCGCTGTATGGAATGAAGGGAGCCATGTATGGCTTGATATGGATGCCAAGTTGTACCATCCTGCTCTTGCTTCCTTGGTATCGTTTTGGCTTGAAATTTTCCTGGCGACGGCTGTTGCCACAATGGGACCGGCAAAAGATCAAACAGTTTGCCGGCTATTCCATGATGATCGCTGTCACTGTCCTGACAATGCAGATGTCTCAGATAGTGATACGGTATATAATCGCCGGCCACAATAGCTGGGTAGAGGTTGGCTATTGGCAAGCAGTCAGCAAAATATCGGACTCTTACCTTCTGTTTATTACGGTGGTACTGTCCAATTATTACCTTCCCAGACTATCGGCACTGCGCTCGCGCCTCGATATCAAGAAGGAGGTCACTACCGCCTATAAAATAGCCATGCCCGTATTGCTATTAATGAGTATCACTATATTCATTCTGCGCGACTGGATTATTTTGCTGCTGTTCTCGCCAGAATTCCTGGCAATGAAAAGCTACTTTACCTGGCAGCTCGCAGGAGATGCGTTCAAGGTTGCGGCCTACATCAGTGGCTATGTCGCGGTGGCAAAGGCAAATAGTAAACTATATATCGCAGCAGAATTATTTCAGTCCAGTCTGCTTATTTTGTTATGCTATTTCTTCGTAAATACCTATGGAGCCATCGGCGCAACGTATGCGTACTTTACCACCTATTTTATTTACTTCCCAATAACTTTTGCAATTTTAAGATATTACTTGTCACAAAAAGATACCGCTTGATTGTTGCAAGAATAAAATATCCCAAATAATTCCAAATCGGAAATATCTGCGCCAGTTAAAAATTAATTTCTATAAGTTCACAACATGCCATTTCCCAAAAAAATCTTGCTGCTACATGGTGCCTTCAGTCTGGGAGGAATTGAAACCCATATTCTGCGCCTGGCAGAAGAATTGCACGGGAGAGGCATTCAAGTACATGTACTTCTTCTCACCAAAAAACATGAATCAAAACTTCTTTCCGAATTAAAAAAGTTCGCCGTCGTACAATTTGCCGCCGATATCCTGAAAAATCCTTCATCGCGATTCAGGAACAATTTGCAGTTCATGTCCGTCATGGATCCGATCGAGTCCGAACTGGCGAACATCTTGCAGGATGTGGAGTGCGTGCATGTATGCGGCGTGTGGAGCCTTGTTTTCTACATTAAACATGTCATGAGAAAATTACCACACACTAAAGTGGTCTGTGGCGTCTATCACCAGAATGAGTTTAATTTTCGATCAATTTCCCCCCTTTTCTTTCAGAAGCAATTATTCAATTTGGTGAACCAATCCATTCCCGCTGAATCCATGCTGTTTTTCAATGAAAAATCCGTTGATACCGCGCTCGATTTATATGGTGAAAAATATACCGGGAGTGACGTTTTCCCGATTGGAATCAAATTCAAGGCAGATTCAATTTATGCGGGAATCAATTTCCGCTCAAGAAAGATTATTTCAGTAGGAAGAATTACAAGTTTCAAGACTTATAATTTCAAGATGGTTGAAGCTTTTCATGAAATATTAAAGATAGATTCATCATTTGAATATCACATTTATGGTGATGGTGAACAATTTTCAGAATTAAAGCAATTCATTGCATCCCAGGGAATGGAAAAATCGGTATTCCTGCATGGTTCGCTACCGTATCAAGATTTCGAAAAAGTCATCAGTGACGCCTTTGCCTTTGTTGGCAGCGGTACAGCACTGCTCGAGGCCGCGGCCATGGGCATCCCTGCCATCATTGGCATTGAGTCCGATGATCAAGGTCTCACTTATGGCCTGCTCAGCAAATTGACAGGGTATAGCTACCATGAGAAAGGACTCAATTTTCCGTTGCAGACTTTTTCGAACTGTATTGCAGATATCGCAATGGCCGATGTGGACGCCTATGCCATGATTTCAGAGCGCTCCAAAATAAGGGCCTCAGAATTTTCCATCGAAGAATTTGTTGATTTGTACCTCAACTACCTGAAAAAAAATACTCTGCTGCCCGATACAAATATCAGTATCGATATGCCCAAATACTATGCGGGAATTTTTTCCTGTTTTGCCCTGGGCATCATGGATAAGAAAAAAACGTTCAGTGCACGATATTAAAAACAAAAACAACACCAAAAATACTCGACACCAATCAAGTTTTACTTGAAATTAATTGAAAAATTACCAAGCATCAACCACACGGATATTAAATAATTTTATTGCCATTCTCAATAAAATTACTGAAAGAAAATTTTTGTGAAATATCGTCTTTTATTCACTTTTTTGACTTTGTCGAAGATATCAATTTTCATATACATCTTCCTGTTTCCCGCTGTTTTTTTTGGTGGCGGCAACGACTCGGAGTTTTATGACAGTTATGCCTTGGGCGAGGATAGCGAGATACCAAACATCTGGCCGGTTATCTTGAGGACTCTGAACGAGTATGGTTTATACTCGAGAAAAGGGGTGAGCTTTTTCCTGGCTTTTTTAGGCATACTAGTGATACCGCTATTGGTCGGCAAGCTGGCTGCCATCAAAAACAGTCCGATGCGCCAACGCGTCTTCTGGATTGCCGCCATTTTTATGGCAGCCTATCCAACATTGTTTTTTTATACCTTTGACATTTATCGCGATGTCTTCATGGTATTCCTGTTCGTGTTGGGACTGATGTCGGTAAGAAAATTCATCGTAACTGTTGATATTGCCGAGAAAATTTGGCATGCGCTGCTGATCACATTAATCAGTTATTTTCTTTATTTATTCCGTCCCTATCTTGGTTTTGGATTTTTTATTTCGTTTGTCGGATTCAATTATTTTCAGTTCAAAAAAATATCGCTGTTATTTCTGCTGGCGGCGCTTGTGGCAGCCCTTAACATCCTTTTCCTGCTTGGCCTGCTTCAACCAATTTTTGCCTACCGTGGAAATTTTGACGACATGGATGGCGGCTCGAATATTGGCATACGCTTTGATTCGATCGCAATTTTCATTCCTGATTTTATTAAGAGCTTCCTCTATCAGATATTTGGCCTCTACTTCCCCAACTACTTTGCGATTGCTGTATTCCTGATAGAAAGCTTACCTTTTATATTCATGTTTTTTTACCTTATCAAGAACCGGCGACATTCAAATGCCTTTGTCAACTATCTGATTGTCTTTTTTATTTCCTACTCAACAATTTGGTTGTTAGGCAACGACAATCTTGGAACGGCAGTGCGTTTACGGGTCTATAGCTATATTTCCGTGCTATTGGCATGCGCGATTATTTATCAGCGCAAGCTTGCCTTTCATGCTTCCGTAAAAAAATTCCGCCTCAGAAAGAAAAAGACAGGCACCGCCGTAAGTAACGCAAGCGCCTCCGGAACAGCAGGCCCCGCATCCGATACTGCCTGCCTTTCAGCCCCATTGCCATGAACGATAGTCAAATCATGAAAATCTCCATTACAGGCGCATCCGGATTCATCGGTAAATTGCTATTGAAGCAATTATCTTCCACGCAGCATGCGGTTTCCATCCTCACGAGAAAAGAGGCTGATGCCGGACCTGGCGTCAGCTGCATCAGGGGGGATCTGCTCAAAGAAGACGCGGCATTACATGCCTTCGCCGATGGTAGCGATGTCATTCTCCATTGTGCCGGAGAAATCAAAGATGAGAGTTTGATGCAGCAGTTGCATGTCGATGGCACCCGACATCTCTTGCGTGCCGTCAGCGCATCGATCAAACAACATGGCAAGCCAGTACATTGGGTGCAATTAAGCAGTGTTGGCGCCTATGGATTGGATGGCGCCGGCTCACAATCGGGGCGCACGATCACCGAGGATAGCCAGGAACAGCCTGTTGGCATGTATGAAGTCACAAAGACCGCGTCCGATCAGTTGGTACGCGAGTTTGCCGCGCAAGAACCGTTGTTCAGCTACACCATCGTGCGCCCTACCATTGTCATCGGCAGCAACATGCCCAACCAGTCATTCCATGCCATGGCCCGCATGATCAAGCGAGGTGCCTTCTTCCGCATCGGACGCCGGCAGGCCATTGCCACGTATGTGCTGGTCGATGACGTTGTCCGCGCGTTACTGCAGTGCATCAGTGACCGCCGCGCACATGGAAAAGTATTTATTGTGGCAAACGATTGCCCTCTTGATCAGGTAATCGATGCCTTGGCGCTGGCCATGCAAGTCGCTGCGCCGAAACTGATACTGCCTGAAGCACCATTACGCTTGCTGGTGAAGCTGACCGCCCCGTGGTTAAAATTGCCGTTGACGACCGCTCGCATTGATGCCTTAACTCGCAAGACACATTATTCATCCTCCCTGATTGGTAGTACGCTGGGATTTTTCCCCGCCGAATCGGTGCCGCAAAGCATCCCTCAATTGATCAACGACTCATCTGATCGCTTGAAATGAATGCCAGTGTCGCACAGCATGGTGACGGTGACACAAGAGAAAAATATGGAAAGCTGGATAAAAAAATGATCAGGAAAAAAATTTGTTTTGTTTCAACCGTGCCGATTCCGCTTCTGGTTTTTATGCGTGAGCACGTGGAGAAACTATCAGAGTATTATGACATCACCCTTCTGTGCAGCGGCGACGGCCATGAACTGAAAGACATGCTGAATGACCGCGTCGTCTTTCAATCCATTGCCATCGAACGCAAAATCAAGCTGGTTGCCGATCTCCTGGCTTTACTGGCATTGCTGCGGGTATTCCGACAGAAAAAATTTGACTGCGTCCACTCCTTGATGCCCAAAGCGGGCCTGCTCGCCATGTTGGCTGCCTGGCTGACGCGGGTGCCGGTCAGAATTCATATTTTTACCGGACAGGTCTGGTTCGCCAAGTCGGGAATCGCGCGCGCCGTCCTTAAATGGATGGATCGGATTGTCGCCGCATGCGCAACCCATCTGATGGCCGACAGTCCGTCGCAAAGCGATTTCCTGGTCGCTGAAAAGGTCGTCCCACGAGCAAAAATCACCGTATTGGGGCAAGGTTCCATCAGTGGTGTCGACGTGGGACGCTTCCAATTTGACGCCGATGCACGCCGCAGGGTGCGCGCCGAACTGGGCATTGCCGCCGACGCCATCGTCTTCCTGTTCCTGGCCCGCCTGACGCGGGTAAAGGGTATCCTGAACCTGAGCAAGGCGTTTGCCGGCATAGAAGCCCAGATGCCGCGCGCGCAACTGCTGATCGTCGGTCCCGATGAGGAGCAACTGACGCCGCTGCTAGAGCAGGAATGGGCGGGATGCGCACAAAAAATTCACCGCGTGAATTACACCAATCAACCGGAACGGTATATGTCGGCAGCCGATATTTTTTGCCTGCCCAGCTATCTGGAGGGCTTCAGTTCGGCAACCATCCAGGCGGCCGGCGTAGGCTTGCCGGCGATCGTGTCACACATTTACGGCCTGACCGATGCCGTAAAGGGCGGTGTGACGGGGATCTTTCATGAAGCCGGAGACATTGCGCAGATGCAAAATGCAATGCGCCTGCTGTATGCCGATGAAAATCTGCGCCAGCAAATGGGTGCGGCGGCGCAGCGGCGCGCGTATCAAGATTTCTCACAAGAAGTGATTGTAGAGGCGATGAGAGACTACTATCAGCAAGTCATCGGTGGGCAGGAAAACCAACATGTTTAACGCGGACGACACACAAGCCACGCAGGTGGAATATTTATATAGCAGAGGTAATAGATGATTTTGGTTACCGGTGGTACCGGCTTTGTAGGCGCATCCGTTTTACGCCGGCTGGCAGAGGATGGCACCCATGCTCTACGCGCGGCGGTACGCAGATCCGACGCGACCGTCCCGTACGGCGTCGAGACAGTCCTCGTGGATGCGCTTACCGCAAACACTGACTGGACCGCGGCACTCTCCGGCGTGACGGCGGTGGTGCATTGCGCCGCACGCGTGCACATTATGGATGACACGGCACAGCATCCACTGGACGAATTTCGTCGAGTCAATGTCCAAGGTACCTTGACTTTGGCGCGCCAGGCTGCCGCCGCTGGCGTGCAGCGCTTTATTTTTGTCAGCTCCATCAAGGTCAATGGCGAAATGACGGAGGCTGGCGCCCCCTTCACCGCCGATGACGTTCCCGCGCCCGTTGATGCCTATGGCGTGTCAAAATTGGAGGCCGAACAGGGCCTGCGCGAACTGGAAGTGCAAACGGGTATGGAAGTCGTCATCATCCGTCCCCCGCTGGTGTACGGACAGGGCGTCAAGGCGAATTTTGCCGCAATGATGCGCTGGCTGGCGCGCGGCGTTCCTTTGCCGCTGGGTGCAATCCATAATCAGCGCAGTCTGGTCGCACTGGACAATATGGTGGATTTGATGGTCACGTGCCTGCGCCACCCCAATGCCGCCGGACAAACTTTTTTGGTATCAGATGGCCAGGACACCTCCACCACCGAATTATTGCAACGCATGGCCCAGGCCATGGGCCGCCGCGCGCACCTGATTCCAGTGCCCGCGAGCATGCTGAAACTCGGCGCCAAACTGATAGGCAAGCCAGATGTCGCACAACGCCTGTGCGGTTCGCTGCAGGTTGATATTGAAAAAACGCGCCGTGTTCTGGGATGGACACCGCCCCTGACGCTTGATCAGGGTTTGCAAAAAGCAGCGAAAGGAAATGTACGTGAAACGAGTGTTTGATCTCTTGCTAGTCTTGGTGGCATCTCTGCTACTCCTCATTCCGGTAGTGCTGGTTGCGCTACTGGTGCGACTCACATCAACCGGCCCTGCCCTGTACTGGTCAGACCGCGTGGGGAGAAACAATAAAATTTTCAAAATGCCCAAGTTCCGCAGCATGCGGGTCGGTACACCGGCTGTGGCGACGCATCTGCTGACCGACGCCCAATCACACCTGACGCCGGTAGGCAACTTCTTGCGCAAGAGTAGTCTCGACGAACTGCCGCAGCTGTGGAGTATTATTCGTGGCGACATGAGCTTTGTCGGTCCCCGCCCCGCGCTGTTCAATCAGCAGGATTTAATTGCATTGCGCACACAATATGGCGTCGAAAAGATCTTGCCAGGCCTGACGGGTTGGGCCCAGGTAAATGGCCGAGATGAATTGCCCATTCCAGAAAAAGTGAAACTGGATGTGCAATATATGCAGCGTCAATCCCTTCCGCTTGATGTGAAAATTATATTCCTGACATTTCTGAAGGTAATACGCCGAGATGGCATCACTCATTAATTTTCAAGACGGAGTGCATCGGCCAGAAAGTTGCACCGTCAATTTTATTGAGTTGCATATAAATATACCAAGACCTCCTAAAAAATAAATTTACGGCAACATCGTAAAATTCATCTAGCAATTATTTATCATAAAAATGAAATTATTTCTTGGACTTTCCCGCACGCAAAAGAAAATGATTGCAGCAACGCTCGATCTATTCTTTTTGCCGTTGACTTTTTTCTTCGCGATCATACTCCGTTACGATGTGGTGAATAGCGCTTTGTTGTCACAATATCTGTGGCTGATCATAGCGGCACCGCTGATATCGATTCCGATCTTTACCCGACTCGGGCTTTACCGCGCAGTGGTCCGTTTTATCGATCAGAAAATAGTCTATGTCGTCATCATTGGCGTCACTGTATCTGTGGCATTGCTGGTCGCGTTGACAGCCCTGGTGTCACATATGGAGGGATATTCGCGTGGCGTCTTCGGCATCTATTGGGTCAGTGCCATTACCTATGTTGTGGCCAGCCGCTTCCTGGCCAGAGGCATTTTGCTCAATACAAACAAGGACAATCCGGCAGTCCGGATTGCCATCTACGGCGCAGGCAAGGCCGGCACCCAACTGGCAAGCGCCTTGCGCGCCGGTCATGAATATCTGCCGGTTGCCTTCATCGATGACATGAAGGAGCTGAAGGGCGCCACGATTTCCGGCATCAAAGTCTATGCATCCGCGGATCTGCAACAAGTCATCGAGAAAAAAAATATCAGCGAAATCCTGCTGGCCATGCCATCACTCAGCAAGGGAAAGCAAAAAAACATACTCAACATCGTTGAAAACCATAAGGTAAAAGTCAAGGTTGCGCCGCCAGTGGAAAGCTTGGTGAATGGTGAATTGCGTATCCAGGACGTGCGCGACATCGAAATCGAAGACTTGCTGGGTCGTGACCAGGTCATACCGCATTTAAACCTGATCTCTGGCTGCATTACCGGCAAGTCGGTGATGGTGACCGGTGCCGGAGGGTCGATCGGTTCTGAACTGTGCCGTCAAATCATCAAGTTGCACCCCACGCGCCTGATTCTCCTGGAAATGTCCGAGTTTGCCCTGTACTCCATCAAGCAGGAACTCAAAGACATCAAACATCTTCAAGGTTCGGACGTGGAATTGGTGCCTTTCCTTGGTAGCGTGCTGGATATCGAAAAATGTAAAAGTATACTGGCTACATTCAAGGTCGAAACTCTGTACCATGCTGCCGCGTACAAGCACGTGCCTTTGGTGGAGCACAATCCGATCGACGGCGTCCGCAACAACGTATTTGGCACGCTGAGCATCGCCCAGGCCGCCATGGCCGCCGGTGTAAAAAGTTTTGTGCTGATTTCAACCGACAAGGCCGTGCGCCCGACAAATGTCATGGGTACCACCAAGCGCCTTGCCGAATTGATTTTGCAGGCGTTTGCACGCGAGCAAACAAATACCCGTTTTTGCATGGTGCGCTTTGGCAATGTATTGGGTTCGTCCGGGTCTGTCGTGCCCCTGTTTCGCAAGCAGATTGAAGCAGGTGGCCCCATCACCTTGACGCACCCCGAGATTACGCGCTATTTCATGACCATTCCGGAAGCTGCGCAGCTGGTGCTCCAGGCCGGCGGCATGGGGGAAGGTGGCGATGTCTTCGTGCTCGACATGGGCGATCCTGTCAAAATCATGGATCTGGCAGAACGCATGATTCATTTGAGCGGACTTGAAGTCAGGAGCAAAGCGGCGCCGGACGGCATTGAAATCGAACATGTCGGCTTGCGCCCAGGTGAAAAGCTGTACGAGGAATTACTTATTGGAAATAATGTAGAAGGGACGGAACATCCGCTGATCATGCGGGCTCAAGAGTCAGAAATCGCATGGTCGGAACTGCGGACGATCTTGAGCAACATGGAGCATGCCTGCACGAATTTTGAATATGAAGAACTGCGTGCCTTGTTGAAGTTGGCAGTCAAAGAATATACGCCACTCTGTGGCATCGAAGATTTCATCTGGGCTAACAGAAGCCGGCTCAATGGACACGAACAGCAAACTATTGTCGAAAATCATTTGTATAAAATAAGGTAACTATTTGCCTTTTTCGGCAAACCACTTCCAGGCACAGCCCGGCAAGCGGGTAACAGATTGCAGTGAACAGATTACTAATAAAGAAAATTATGAAACACCTTGACGAATTGCAACAAGACAATCATCAACATGTATATTTTGATGAAAACGAAACCAAACTCAGCGACTTGCTGCTACCGCTGTGGCATGCACGCAAGCTGATTATTGGCGTCACGCTCGGCGCGACCGTAATTGGAGGTGTCGGCAGTATGATTCTCTCCAAATACAAAAGCGAGGGATTTTTTCAGTTTGGCGGTGCGATACCGCTGCAAAAGAAAATCAAGGATCCCAGGGATGGCAGGGAAATCGACCCGCCAACGGGTATCGCGATCAGCGACTACAAGCGTTATGCCGCCGCGTTCCATAGTGCGGAACGCTTCGCTGAATATACGCAAGAAGATAAATTGACCAACGCTCCTGAAGTCATTAACTTACGCAAGACCTTCGCATCACGTGAAGGCATCAGCGCACGCATCGAACCTATTTACTCTTTCACAAAACTGGATGCCAAGGAATTGGGTGGGGGAAGCAAGGATAGCGACAGCAACGTAATAGGGTTGCGCATCAACTATGCCTCCGCATCGCCAGAGGGCGCCCAAAAAGCAGTTGGCCTGCTTGGTACCTATGCCATGGATACGATCGTTTACTTGATCTATTCGGATGCCTTGCGCTTCAAGCATGCGGAAATGAACACGAAGATTACCGAACTCGAAAACGACATTATCTCCAGTAATGAGAAGCAGGAACAATACAAGCGCAAAGGCAATAGTCTGAAACAAATTATCACGCGCTACCCTGACTCCGCCAATCAGGCGACACGTCAAGTGGTCACTGTGACTGAAGAAAGCGCGCGCTATTTGTCGCCAGTAGCTCAATTGATGAGTAGTGAAGTGGAGTTCGCAGAAGCCAGCGAGGCCATTCTCAAAGCCAAGCGGGAACAGCAACAGTACAAGCTGCTGCGTGAGTATTATGATCGGGTCAAAGTCTTACTCGACAGCACAAAGTCGGGCGAGACCATTTTGCGCGGCCTGGAACCCATTAAACACGCCGTCTTCAAGGACAAGAACATGGAAGACGAAGCTATCCGCCAGGTCTTCAACAAGCTCACTATCGACAATCAATCAGCGCTCAATCTGTATCTGGACAAGAGCCGCTTCATTGCCGGTCCAAGCTTGCCGGAAAATCGTACCGAGCGTCTGTCGCTGGTACTGCTGCTCAGTGCCTTGCTGGGCTTGCTGGCGGCGGGATGCTTTGTATTCGTCAGAAATTGGTTGAAGAAAAATAGTATGCAGATCGAAGGTTAATTGGTCTGTAAGCGCAGACACGGTCAGCTGCCCTGCACGTTGCGTCCCGTCGCCAGAGATGCAGCGTGCAGCCTAATGTCGCCGGGCCTCAAGGGAATCAAGCCGTCAGGAAAGTACGTCCACGCAACAAGGGCAACGTTTTCCACCCGAGTAATCGACGCCCTGTCGATCCCGGCCATACCATTGAGTGATGCTTGGATTATTTTCCGGTAAGCTGACGCGTCACCGTTGGGAGGAGACTTTCGCGTGTACATACGCATCAGGCATGCACACTCAGGAAAAATGCAGAGGCAAGCTATTTAACGCCTCCGCATGAGCCGCCATCCCGTTGGGATAGCAGCGCGTAACACTTACTACTTTAACAAACCACCCAATAACGCCGCCACCTTCTGCTTCGGCTTGGCCGCGACTGGCGCCATGCTGGCAGAAGCGGGGGCCGCTGCCTTGGCTGGCTCATACGGCTTCAGGAACCAGGGATCGGCCTTTTCGCGGCGAGCGCCAGGCCCAAAGGCGGGACGCGCACCGCGCTCGGCGGAGCGGCTGTCGCGGCTGCTGTCGCGGCTGCTGTCGCCAACATGGCGGCTCTCTGGGGCGCGTGCGGGACGCGCCTCGCTACCTTCGGTCCGGCGCGGCGGACGGCGTTCGCTGTCACTGCCGCGGGCAGGCGCCGGGTTGAATCCCGTCAATTCGCCGCGCTTGATGCTTTGCTTGATGAGCTTCTCGATGTCGACCAGCAAGCGCTCGTCTTTATCCGAATAAATCGAAATGGCGTCGCCCGAGGCGCCGGCGCGACCCGTGCGGCCGATGCGGTGCACATAATCTTCCGCGTTGTACGGCAAGTCGAAATTGATGACGCAAGGCAAATCGGAAATATCCAGGCCGCGCGCCGCCACGTCGGTCGCCACCAGCACATCGATCTCGCCCTTCTTGAACGCTTCCAGCGCCGCCATGCGCTCTTGCTGGCTCTTGTCGCCATGAATCGCCGTGGCGCTCATGCCTTCCTGCTCCAGCACGCGGGCCAGGCGCGAGGCGCCAATCTTGGTATTCGAGAATACGATGACCTGCTTCAGGTCGCGCTGGCGCAGCAGATGGGCGACCAGGGCATGCTTCTGGTCTTCCGTCACCTTGTACACCACCTGCGTGACCTTATCGGCCGTCTGGTTGCTGCGCGCCACTTCGATCGTCAGCGGATCGTTGAGGAAGGTGGCGGCCAGCTTCTTGATTTCTGGCGAGAACGTGGCCGAGAACATCAGGTTCTGGCGCTGCTTCGGCAGCAAGTTGATGATGCGCTGCAAGTCCGGCAAGAAGCCCATGTCCAGCATGCGGTCGGCTTCATCCATGACCAGCATCTGCACCTGGCTCAGACTGATGTTCTTTTGCTCGATATGGTCGAGCAAACGGCCCGGCGTGGCGATGACAATTTCCACGCCGCCGCGCAGGAGGACCGTTTGCGGCTTCATGTCCATGCCGCCGAAAACGACCGTCGAACGCAGTGGCGTGTGCTTGGCGTAGGCCTTGACGTTTTCCGCCACCTGCACCGCCAGTTCGCGGGTCGGGGTCAGGATCAGCGCGCGCACCGGGTGGCGCGCCGGCGACATGCTGCTGCTGGCATGCGCCATCAGCAACTGGATGATCGGCAAGGAAAAACCGGCCGTCTTGCCGGTGCCCGTTTGCGCGGCGCCCATCACATCGCGCCCTTGCAGCACCACGGGAATGGCTTGCTCCTGGATCGGTGTCGGACGGGTGTAGCCCTGATCGGTCAGTGCGCGCTGGATTTCAGGCGCGAGGCCAAAGTCGGCGAAAGTCAGGGTGGGGGCAGCGGATGCTGCAGGTGCAGGTGCAGCGGCGGGCGCCGCTTCAGGGGCAATCGCCGGGCTGGGCGTAGGAGTCGATTCGGTTTCAGACATAAATTTTCTGGTGTGCCTCCGCACTGCGGAAGCCATGCTTTCTCAATAAACAACATTTCGGGGCACAGGCAGCTCCGTCTTGCAAGCCATGGATCATCGTTCTTGCGGCACCTCCGTGCTCCGGGACATGCTGTATGGCGTATGCGGGAGCGTCGAAGAGATGTGCTGCGATGGCGGCGGAGATCGCGCCGGCGGAACATCGCGCGCAGAAGATACAATATCAGTGCTGTAAACGATACCCTAATTCACCGCAACTGTACACGGAAACCGTGATTTTTGAGCAAAAAGCGTTCCAGCAACGGCACGCCGGGATGCCGTATCATACCAACTCCTATGCCTGCTCCGCCGTCCCCTGCCCTCATCATGCCCACCGCGCCGTTCCCCCACGATCCGCAACCGCAAGCGCCCAGCAAGCCGGGCAATGACGAGTGTTGCCACAGCGGTTGCACCTTTTGCGTGCTGGAAATGTACCAGGAAGACCTGGCCGCCTACGAAGAGGCCCTGAGAGCGTGGCAGCAGCGCCAGCAAGCCGCTGCCGCCCCCGCCGCCCCAGGCATCAAGAAACCGCGCAAGCGCGCTTAATTTCTTACTTAATTAAAAGCTTTCCTACTCATCCGCTGGCGCCACGGCAGCAGGCGCCTTGACGGGCACGCGCGCGCCCCTCATGGCGGTGCTGGCAACGTCGATCATGCGCGTTTCATTCAGCGCCATGTCGGCATCCTGTACGGCCAGGATGGGCGCCGCTTCCCAGCGACGGAAATCGCTGAATTGTTTCCACAAGGAAAAATACAGCAGCAGGCGTAGGAGTCGGATGACACGAGGCAATGTTCCTAGCCTACATACGCACGTCGGCTCATCCGATGCACGCACGCGTCCCCTGGTCCTATAGTGGATACAAGATTCAGCACAACGCTAGCAAGCCAGAAAAGCAGCGCCATCCAACAAAATCAGAAGACGAGGCCCTACCATGTACAAAGCTTATAGCAACCTGACCCCAACAACGAATAGCCACGCCGCCACCCAGCACAACTGGCAAGCCGCGCCGACAACGCCCATGATCAGCATCACGGGCGCGCAACAGAACGAATTGCTGCGCGCCTTGTCGCGCGCCGATCTGGAGCGCCTGTTTTGCCAGTTGGAACTGGTGGCTCTGCCTGCCGGCAAGCATCTGTTCGATTGCGGCGGCAAGATTGAATACACGTATTTCCCCACCAACGCCATCGTTTCCCTGCTGTATGTGATGGAAGACGGCGCCACCACCGAGATCGCCGTCATCGGCCGCGAAGGTGTCGCCGGCGTGGTGCTGTACGAAGCCGAGCGCGCCACCTGCACCGCCATCGTGCAGACGGCAGGCTACGGCTACCGCCTGAAAACGGCCTTCCTGCGTGAGGTGTTCAACGAAGGCGGCGCGCTGGCGCAATTGCTGATGCGCTACACCAGCGCCATGTTTGCGCAAATGGCACAGAATGTGGTGGGCGGCCGTCATTGCAGCATCGAACAAAAACTGTGCCGCTGGCTGCTGGACCGCCTCGACCGTTCGCTGTCGAACGAGCTGAAGGTCACGCAAGACACCATGGCCAACATGCTGGGCGTGCGCCGCGAAAGCGTCACCGTCACGGCCCGCAAGCTGCAGGACGAAGGCTTGATCCAGTACCGCCGCGGTACGGTCGAAGTGCTCGACCGCGAAGGTCTGGAAGCGGCCGCCGGCAATTGCTACAAGGCCGCCCGTGCCGGTTTCGAGCAGTTCCGCAGCGGCATCAGTGCACACAACTAAGTAATCAGCGCTAATTAATCAGCGCGAGCACGCTTCGGCGTGCTTTTTTCATTCCGGCGCATGCACCAGGTTTCGTACGATGCCCCGCAGGCCGGTTTCAGCCACGCGGCGCTACGCCACACACCAGACGCGACTCATCAGCAACGGTACTGGCGACCGGCCACCAGCCCGGCCCGGCATCGTCAAACGAGTGGTACTCGGGTGCAAAGGCTGGCTGCGTCGCATCATCCTCGTTTGCACCGTTGCGTACCCCGCCAGCTGGCACGGTCCCGGTACAATATTGCCATAAACCCCACGCTGGCGCGACCCGCAACGCAGCGCGCCGGCATTACGAAAGAATAAATGGAAGACATCAATTGCGAAGGCTTGCCGCACATCCGCGTACTGGCAGGCGAAAACACCGACGGCCCCGTGTATGAAACCCTGCCAGCGCGCCAGATCGACGAACACGTCTACGAACTTCTGGCCTCGCCCGGCCTGACCCTGAACCTGGCACGCGGCGACATTGTCAGCATCGCCGACCCGCTCGCCCCCGCCGAAGTTTTAAAGCGCGGCGGCAACTTCTGCATCCAGATCTATGCCGACGACGTACCGCAAGAAGCAGTCGACCAGCTCGAACGCGACGTGCAGGAGCAGCTGGGCGGCACCATGGATGGCCAGTACAAGGGCAATCTCACCTTCAGCGTGCCGGGACACCACGGCATCTACAGCGTCAACGGCCCCTTCGATGCCTTCCGCACGGCGACGGGCGTGGAATGGTACTTCGCCAACATCTATGTCAACCTCGATGACGACGATGATGAAACCTTGCTCAACTGGTGGGTGGATATGTAAGCATGCCCGTGCGCCAGGCAGGGCCATGACACATGTCAATGCTCCGCTCTGGCACACATCAAGCTGCTTGCCCGCGCCTTGCGTACGCTCTCTCTATCGTCAACCACAGCGAGAAACGCTATGCCTTACATCGCGCGCGCCGACTATGCGAAGCAAAAAGAAATCATGGGAAATGGCGAGTGCGTTACCCTGGTCAGACACCTCGCTGGCGCCCGCGCCGCATCGCTTTGGCGCGAAGGAGACAAAGTGCCGGACCTGCTGGAAAAAGGCGGCATTTCGAAAGGCACGGTGATTGCCACCTTCGTCAACGGCCGCTATCAGAATCTGCGGCAGGGCAACCATGCGGCGCTATTCATTCGCCAGGTGCCTGGCGGCATTGAAATTTTCGACCAGTGGCGCAACCACAAACCCAGCGCCCGCGTGATCTACTTTGGCCGTTCGGCGGCCGGGGCATCGAATCGCCCCGAACTCTATTCGGTGGTGGAATGAAGCCGCTCGCACTGCTGGCATTGCTCATCGCTGCCGCGGCGATGCGGCCAGCTGCCGCAGCCCGCGTTGCGTCCGTTTCTTGCCCGCAAGCAGCTCCATCGACCTGGAACCTGCCAGCCGCCAGGCTCGACAGCGTGCGCGTGCTGTCCTATCCGGCGGATCAGCCGCCGACAGACGGTGAAGCCTTGCCTATCCTGGCTCCAGTCAGGGAATGGACACGCGCCGGCACCTTGTATCAACGCTGGAACATCAATTTTGATACGCCCCACTATCTGTTTCAGGTGGACTGCCTGTATTCCGGTACCGAGCGCTACCTGCGCATGGCTTTGCCAGGCGTCAAACAGTGCGTCGCAGCCGTTACACAGCGAACGAAAACAGTCAGCTTCCAGTGCAAATAGTGCGCTCAGCATCACTCATCAAGCCACTCCCCACAGTTGCGTCAAACAGGCAAAAATCCATTCAGAAATAACTGGTAAGCAAGGTCAGCAAGCGGCAAGCGCGTTCGATGTGCGGCCACCCTACGATTGACATATCTCAAGGTAGCGGCCCAGCACCTTGTCCATGCCCATTTCCAGGCACTCGACCACCAGCGCATGGCCGATCGACACTTCCAGGATGCCGGGAATATCCAGGAAGCGCGCCAGGTTGTGCAAATCGAGGTCGTGCCCGGCATTCACGCCCAGGCCCAGCGCCTGTGCCCGCCGCGCCGCCTGCAGATACGTTTCAAATACGGCATCGGCCTGCGCGCCGCCATAACTCTCGGCAAACCGCTCCGTGTACAGTTCAACGCGCGCCGCCCCCACCTCGCGCGCCCATTCCAGCGCAGGATAATCGGCATCGACAAACAGGCTGACGCGGATGCCCAGGTCGTTCAATTGCGCAATGGCGGGACGCAACAGCGCTGCGTGCTGTTCGATGTCCCACCCGTGATCGGACGTCAGCTGGCCCGGCATGTCAGGCACCAAGGTGCACTGCGCCGGGCGGGTGCTTTTCACCACATCCAAAAAATCCGCCGCCGGATACCCCTCCACATTCAGCTCGCATCCCCGCTCCGCGCACAGGCGCTGCAATGGCGCAACATCGTCGTAGCGCGCATGGCGCTGGTCCGGGCGCGGGTGCAAGGTGATGCCGGCGGCGCCCAGATCGAGAAAGCGCGCGGAAAACGCGAGCAGATCCGGGAAATTACGGCCGCGCGAATTGCGCAGCAGGGCGATTTTATTGACGTTGACGGAGAGCTGGGTCATGGCAGAAATGGTGTGAAAGTGACGAGTCTGGCAGCGATTGTAGCGGATCGCCCGCTCGGGGCACCGCCAACCAAACTCGGCGCTACGTGCTACGATGCAAGACAAGTTCCTTTCAACAACATGCCATGAAATACAAATTATTCCTGTTTGACCTGGACGATACCCTGCTCGATTTCAGGGCGTCCGAAAAACGCTCGTTTCTGCACACCATGCATGAACTGGGCTTGCGTGACGGTATCGACGATCTGTTCACCCAGTACCAGGCGATCAACGTCGACCTGTGGAAACGTTTCGAGACGGGTACCGTGAGCAAGGATTTCCTGAAGGTGGAGCGTTTCCGCAAGACGTTTGCGCTGAACGGCATCGCCATCGACCCGGAACTGGCCAGCCGGCTGTATCTGGAATCGCTGCCGGACACGGTCGTGCTCATCGATGGCGCCAAACAGGTGTGCGAAACGCTGTCGCGCATCGGCGAAGTGGGCATCATCACCAACGGCGTCGAATCCATCCAGAACCGCCGCATTGCCGCCTCCGGCCTGAGCGACTACATTTCCTTCGTCGCCACCTCCGAAGCATGCGGCCACGCCAAGCCGGACGTGCGTTTCTTCGAATACGCCGCCAACATGGCGCGCGCATTCCGCAAGGAAACAACGATCATCATCGGCGACCGCCTGGACGCCGACATCCTGGGCGCCAACCGCTACGGCATCGACAGCTGCTGGTTCAACCCGGACAGCATGGCCAACACTTCGGCCGCCATCCCCACCTGTGAAGTCGCCAGCCTGCATGACATCGTGCCGGCGCTGGACCTGATGCAAGTCAAGTTGAAACAGGCTTGATCTTGAGCAAACGCACTACCTGAAATACGCTGGCAGCGGCATGAAAACAGGCCGCTACTCGCGTAGAGTGTAGGCAAGCGCACTGCCCACCTGATTGCGCGTCAAGAGATCAATCGCGCGTCAGCACTTCCAGCAACTCAATCTCGAAGATCAAATTGGAATTTGGCGGAATCAAACCCACCTGCCGCTCGCCATACGCCAGATGCGCCGGCACCCACAGCTTGCGCGTGCCGCCGACCTGCATGCCCTGCAAACCCAGAATCCAGCCCTGAATGACCTTGTTATTGCTCAATACACAGCGGAACGGCTCGCCCCGCTTGTGCGACGAGTCAAACTCCGTGCCATCTTCCAGCCAGCCCCGGTAATGCGCCGTGATCAGTGCACCACGCGCCGCCGCCTTGCCGTCACCCACCACGATATCGTCAATCTTCACTTCAGCCGTCATCTCTTTTCATCCTAAATAAATCGCAATGCCGCGATTGTACGACAGCATGAAAAAGCCCCGGCAGTCACCTGTCGGGGCTCGTTCTATTGCTGCTAAATTCTGGTGGGCCTCCCGTGAGTCGAACACGGAGCCAACGAATATGAGTCACATGCTCTACAAGAAAAAAATCATTCATAAGATAGGTGCCACATTAATAGCATCACTCCAAGCCCAACATCCCTGCCAGCCCTTCTTCAGCCTCCGTAAGACCATCCACTAAATTTATTAAGTTCAAACATTTCTCACGTGAAATCTCACTATTATTCAAGTCAACCGTAGATACTTTAAAATCATTTTTTCTACTAAGGAAATTAGATAATAACCACCTGAGGCTAGATGCACTTCTAAATTGGTAAACCTCCATCGAGTCCCATTGATGCCACTTCCCCATTTCAAAATTACTGACCAATTCTGAAAAAACAGATTCCTGAACGAATGCCGCACTCATGGACATAATATCATCAACAACAATTGGCGCACTTAGCTCAATCCAAGCGTTAGTATTAATAGGAAAATTCATTTCTGCAGAAATTGCGCAGACATATTCAATTCCATTCACTGAGCCATAAGTATACTGGCTCATGACTCTCTTCCAGTCTTTGACACGTGGAATATCAATTTCTTTTCTACCATTTTTCTGAATTTTCCGTACTTCACTACAAATGTGCAGAGACATACACCATTTACCAAAAAAACTCATAGTATCAAATAATGCATCCCTATGATCTCCTTCACTAAATTCCAGAAATCTTCTAGCAATAGGAGCGGTAACATACTTCCTATACAATCCAGGAGAAATATCATAAATATATTCGATTGCTTCTCTAAATTTACCAGAAAATTCCTCATCATTTATTTTTTCCAATATCTTCCCAGCCTTAGAACAATATGCAATATATTCTGCGGCAAAATATTCTGCAATACTTCTATGCATAAACTTTATTGACAGTCCATCTCTTGCCAAAAGTGGAACAGCTACGAGTAGGTCATCAATAAAATTCTGAGGAAGAAATTCCTTAATCGAACAAACCTTCTTGGCATCGGCTACTAAAGAAACAAAATAATTAGCAGACTGTCTTTGGTCAGAATTTTTGAAAATATAAAAGAAACAAAATGGACGAAACAATCTCCTAAACTCATCAACATCAAGACCAGACAATTTTTCTCTGACATATCCAGATTTAGTAAGGTCGTGACCTTTATACAACGCGTCAAAAATTTCCGAATAAAATATTGATATTTTTTGAGCGATTGAATTATTGAAACCATATGTTCTATACAGAAGCCCAACCAACAAAAGCGTAGTTAAAAACTTCTCAGGTATTCTTTCAAATTCTTTTTGCAATCTAAACCCAATATCCAAATCTGAGAAATTATCATACTTATTCAATATCGATATTACCTGATCCCGACTTAATGATTTTAGTCCGAGTCGAACAGCATTATCAAAAACAGGCACAGCTTCTTGCGGCCGAGAAGTCAGAACAAGAGAATTTTTTTGTTTTTTTCTATCAAAAACTTCTATTTGTGAAATAAGTATTTTTCGAGAATCAACAGCAACTTCGTCAAACCCGTCAAGAATTACAAAAAATTTCCCCTTTGCCACTAGCTTTTTAAATAAATCGCGATTAAATACCTTATCCAAGTCGTCAAAATTTTTTGCCAAATTATCAATCAAACTTAAAGATTGATCGAACTCCGACAGCTCAAAAAAAATTGGCACCTTTTCGCTACGATCAAAGATCTCCAAGCACATATTTTTTACAAATGTAGACTTCCCCATACCTGCAACATCTGTAATAAAGTATGTCATTCCGGAAATTGTGAAATCAAATTCATGATTTCTCTTAATATTTGATTTTACTCCATCTCCAGAAGACGACAATTCATACGCCACAATATTTTCATAAACCTTTTTAAGTTCTATTCTTTCCTGAGGAAAAACAATTGTGGATAACCTAGAAACTTTCTTCAAAGTTCGCTCAACGTAAAGTTTTAAAAGACTTGAAATATTTTCATCCGCCGCATATTTTTCTAGATCTTTATCAATCGCCCATTTTTTGAGACCTTCTATCTTATGCCCTAACAAAGCATCAAAAATACTTCCTAGTGGTTTTGCAATTTCCCCAACCGCCTTTACAGCTAATTTTGATTCGAATCCATTCATAGATCACCTCTGAAAAATAGTTTTTTATTTTTTATAAAACTCAAACAATACTCGGCAACATGTCAGCATATGTAGCCAAATGACTAGCAGAGAAATGAGCGCACCGTCTGACCATTTGCGGACTTTCCCACCCACCTAGCTCTTGTAGCACATTTAAAGGCCTACCACACATGGGTGGCGGGGTCAGGATGGCGGGGTCAGATACCGTCCTGAATGACAAGTCCTTTTGCCAAATAATGCGCATCAAAGGGCCTGTCAGTGTGGATCACTCCATAGATCAGATGTGCTAGTTTGTGCATGATCGCGCCAATTACGGCTTTTTTCGCCATGCCCGTTGCAGACAAGCGTTCTGCAAAACGGCAGAGAATGAGATTGTAGCGACGTGCGACCAAGCTGGGCATGTAAAGCGCGGCGCGCAGCGAGGTATTGCCGGTACGACTGATCATCGTGCGTCCCTTCACTGAAGCGCCTGAATTGCGCTGACGAGGAGTGACGCCAAGAAAGGCAGCAAATGCCTTGGCGTTGCAAAACCGACGAATGTCGCCTAACTGGCCCAGGATTCTTGCGGCTGTGGCCATGCCAACACCAGGGATGCTGACAAGAAGCTGAGCATCATGTTTCAGCCTGGGATGGCGATCAATATGATCGTTAATGTCACTCTCCAGCTTCGCAATTTCAGCGCTCAACCAAGCAATGTGCTGATGCACATGTGCCGCGACATCTTCCATGCCGATGAAAGCATTGGCTTCCAGCCGGCTTTCTTCCTGCTGGCGTATATCTTTGAGTGCCTGCACACGCAGCGTCCATGCCCGCAACTGGCGCTGCTCTAGCGGTGGCGGCAGCCATGCTGCCGGTCGCATCGCTGCGCAATAACGCGCAATGAGCGCCGCATCGATGGCGTCATTTTTATTGCGGATATTTTCACTGGCGCCAAAACCCTTAATGCAGGCAGGATTGACTACGCTAACAATTAGTCCTTCTTGATGCAAGGCCGGCGCCACTGGCTCAGAATAGACTCCAGTGGCTTCCATACAGACGTGTATTGACGACATCGGTACGGACGACTTGCTAAGCCATGCAAGCAATGATTTGTGCCCCTCGGCGGTGTTCTCAACCACTTTGGCCTTTATCTTTCCGCTCACAAGCATGGCAACATCCAGCTTCTTCTTGCTCACATCAATACCAACCAACGCGCATACCGTATCCATTTTTGACCTTCCTCGTAGAGGGTGTAGACAAAATCAACTCTTATAAGCGAGTCTGTTGAGTAGCATACGCGCTTCAGCCAACCAAACCCAAGCTGCCGAGACATCGAGTTTGCGGTCGTGATGCATTACCGTGCGGCGCCAGCGTTCAGTCCACGCATGGGTCCTTTCGACGACCCAGCGCATGGGAAGGACCATGAATCCGGCATTTGTAGCCGCATCATGCACAGGAGCGATCTTGGGATCGTGTAGCGTTCCGGTGGTGCCATTGGCTGGATGACGAACTACTTCAACGCGAATACCGTGTGCCTGCTCGATGGCATGCGCACATTTTCCGCCATAGGCACCGTCGGTATAGAGCTTCTCGAGGCGAGGGCTCTTGCTGCACGCTTGCGTCACCACCGCTGGTGTGGCATCCCGATCTTGCACGCTCGCGGCGGTGACCGACACTGCGATGAGCAGCCCCATCGTATCGACCACGAGATGACGCTTGCGCCCTTTGATCTTCTTGCCTGCATCAAATCCGCTTTCGCCACCTTGCGGCGAGATACGGGTGGACTGTGCATCAATCACCGCCGCGCTTGGCGTACTTGCTCGTCCCATGCGGATACGCCATTGTTCGCGTAGCCGGTCTTGCATCTGTTCGAATACACCTGCGCCAACCCAGCGCGAAAACGCCTTGTAGACCGCCTGCCAGGGTGGAAACGTCTCCGGTAGCAGCCGCCATGCGCAGCCGGTGCGCAGCACGTAAGAACACGCGTTGACGAGATCGCGGCGACTGTAACGCACGGGCTTGCCGCGCTGTCCCGGCATACGTTCGAACAAATCGGCAACCAGCTCCCATTCCGCATCTGTCAGGTTGGTGCTGTATGGCGAGATGGCCTCGCGCCTGTGGGCTGCTGTGTAGCCATACCGCTTCGTTCCTTCGGCTCGCACAGCGAAGGTCCGGTGTACCGGCTTGAGCCGTACGACACCTAGCGCGCGTAGCGCGCGACGAATCGTTGCTGCGCACACGCGTAAAGCACAGCGGTGATGAAGTTCGTCGGCGATTTCCTGCAAGCTGGCCTGCGCGCGCTCCATTACGATATCGTGTAAAACTGCGATATGCTCAGGCTTCAACGCAGGTGGTCTGCCGCCGGCTCTGCTTGACGGCTCCGTGCCGTCGAGTGGATATTTCGTTGCCATGGCATGCTCCTCCCACATCGCGATAGCATGCCACAACTCCGATATTGATTTTGTCTACACCCTCGTATACAGGCTTACGCAACATCGCGATGGCCCAAGATACCGTTCGGACTAGTAAAATGAAACAGGCAAAGGTACCTATCTGACCCACGTGTTCAAGAACACTCGGCCTGATCAGCATCACTCTGCCTGGCCGCTACCACGTCCTCATTATCTGACGGAGATGCGGCATATTCAATATACGAGGTCCGCCATTCAGACACAAGCCCAACCATAGCCGCATTGAACAACGATAATGACCTGTAGCGTATTTAATTGCAAATACAAGGTCGAACGGCAGGCAAAGTGGACAGCACCCCTATGCACTCCGTACCGCTATAAGATGAAATTAGTGACGAAGCCAGAATCAGCCCATCCGAACGACCAAACCTTACGGTGATTGTCTCGCGCATAAAAAAACCCCGGCAGTCACCTGCCGGGGCTCATTCTATTGCTGCAAATTCTGGTGGGCCTCCCGTGAGTCGAACACGGCACCAACGGATTATGAGTCCGACATAAATTGTATATTACGACGTTGATTTGAGTAGATAAATAATATAAAGTACTTAAAAATCATATACTTATAAATTATCACTCCTTGCCTTGTGTTGATTGGTGTAGACTGATATTCTTTGAATTTGCTTACTTATCGCTTACTTGGAACCAGATCAACATGGCAAAGACCACCACAGTAAATTTCACGAACGCCCGCGTAGCCGACTTCAAACCCCGTGTCGGCAAGATTCAAGACTTTCAATGGGACACTACGGCACCGGGTTTAGGTCAGTGCGCATCCAAGACTTCCAGCGCCTACGTTTTCCAGTTCCGACTAAACGGCAAGCCTCTGCGTCTGACCATCGGCAAAACCGCCGCATGGCGCTTGTCAGATGTACGCGAGGAAGCCCGGCGCTTGCAAGTCATGGTAGACCGTGGCCTTGATCCACGCCTCGTGAAAGCCGCCAATATAGCCGCTGAACTTACCACCGCAGCAGAAGTGGCGCGCAAAACCATAACATTTGGGGAGGCCTGGGCAGTGTACTTAGCCGAACGCAAACCCCGATGGGGGGATCGACACTACAACGACCATGTAGCCAAAGCCGCACCGGGCGGCATCCCGTCCATGCGTGGCACCCGTGGCCGTGGCGTAACCATCGCTGGGCCACTGAACTACTTCATGCCGATTGCCATGAATGCAATTGATAACAAGCTGGTGGAAAAGTGGGCCGAACGCGAAGCGAAAGAACGTGCAACTTCCGCCCGATTGGCGTGGCGCATGCTCAAGGTGTTTTTCCAATGGTGCTACGAAAGCGATGCTTACGCTGACCTTCTGCCCCACCTGAACCCCGGCAAAACGAAAAAAAGCGGTGAGTTCTTAGGAAAGGTGAAAACAAAGAGTGACAACCTGAAACGCGCGCAACTATCCAGCTGGTTTGCCGCCATGAAAGAAATTAAGAACCCAACAATCAGCGCCTACTTACAAGTCGTGCTTCTAACGGGCGCACGCCCTGGAGAAGTGCGCGCTATGAAATGGGAGGATATTAATTGGCAATGGAAGTCAATCGTCATCCGCGACAAAGTAGACGGCACGCGTAGCATTCCATTGACTCCCTTTGTAGAAGGTTTGCTAACCGCACTCCCTCACAGGAATGAGTTCATTTTTGCCAGCGAAAAAGAAGGTGTTGCAATAATCAGCGAACCCAACCAACCGCACACAAAAGCATGCACCGCTGTCGGACTCCAAGGATTGACCTTGCACGGCCTACGTCGATCCTTTGCCAGCCTTGCCGAACAGGTGGACATACCGCCCGGCGTCGCGGCTCAGATTCAAGGCCACAAGCCACAGAGCGCAAGAGAGAAAAGTTATATTATTCGCCCGTTCGATGTATTGCAAAAAAGCCACGCTAAAATAGAGGCTTGGATTCTTGAACAGAGCAAAGCAAATGAAACAACTTTACCTTGATGCCTTGCGGGATATAGCAATTGAACACATACCACGGGCGCGAAAGATTCGTGACAACGCAGCAAAGATGCCCAACGATCACTACTTGGGCGCACTCTATGAAACGCCTATGTTCGTTCTCAGCAAATCAGCAACGCCTGCAATCGAAAAAGCAGCCGCGCATCTGCTTGAAGCAATTATGAGTCTGTCAATCGATTGGGAGATCAAGAAAACCACTGCCGAGCGCAAGAGGATTGAACGTTGTGCGATAGACGCCGCCAATGAACTATGCACACTCACCGGACTATCAATCCCATGGCTCCCTGCCGCCTTAGCGGAGGAACCGGAACAGCAAACGCCACCACCACCAACCCCGCAGCAAACAACCAATCCATCGACAACATTGCCGCCACCTGGAATAAACCTATCAACCGCCCAAGCCGCACAACTACTAAATAGGAAGCCTCAAACCTTGCGAGCTTGGAACAGCAAAGACAACGGCCCTATGCGACCAGTTAAGAACGGTAGATCACTTGCATGGCCTTCGGATGAAGTGCTTAGGCTGATGAGTGGATGGATCAAATGATTGCAACAATGGCAACATATTTTAAATTCCAAAAACACACTTATTTGACAGTTCCCGTTATGGGTTTAGTACCCCACGCCCCACAGCCCAAATTAGCCGCAAAAACAGCGTCAAAAGTGCCACTTATCCCCTATAAAACAGTCTTCAAGACGTTCTTTTAAGACGGTTGACACTTACCCAGCCAAATCATATTTCGCGCTGATATACGCTGCCACGCCATAGAGCAAGCGCCTTACAGAATATTTTATAAATAAGAATCATTCTCATTTTGTTTAATGAGTACGCTTGCATTCTACTTTTAAAACCTGGCACGATTCTTACATTTCCCGTCTATTGACAAGAAGACACATTTATGGTATAATGTTAACTTAATAAAGGAATAAAAAATACCCCAAATAAAACTATACCATATTTTTAAAAAGGATGCAAACATGCTTCAACAAATCGACCACACCATTGCTCGGCTTTACTCCCTCCATCTTGAAGGCATCAACGCAAAAGAGATTGCCACCGTTTTAAACACCGAAGGCCACCGAACGCTACGAGGATGTAATTTTACACAATTCGTCATCAACAAGCTCTTGTGCAATTTCCGCCTCAATGCCCCCTCAAGGTACACAGTGGCCTTCAAACGAGCAACAGCAGTATGACAACTCGCCCGATCACCATTCCTCACACAAAGCGCCAAACGTGCCAGAACGCCGCAGGGCAAGCATTGCAACGTGCTTACATATACCTCTTGCCGTCAACCTGGATCGCGCTTAAAGCCTTATGTGCTGGCGCTGCTATGCCATCTTCAAAACTGATCGAACAACTGATTCTTACCGCCGCTTCCGGCAACCTATTGAACAAGGATATCAATGACCGTGCCAAACCTAACCCTAGTAACGCCTGAAACGCCAGCACCAACACCGCCTAATAAACCAAGCCCCGCCGACAAGATCACCCTTGCCGCCTATGTTGTAACTCTCAAAGCTCGCGGATTCTGCAAGCTTGATGATGCCTCATCCAACTACACCCGCCTATTCAACCGTTTCAACGGTAAACCCTTGCCCCTATCATTCATTGACAACGATTTTTCCCGCTGGCTATTCGTGAACAAGCAAAAGTGCTCCTATCGTTCGCCGTCCTACATCACCTACACTTTGCCTCACGTAGTCGGTACTAAGTTTGTACCTGTCGATACTGAGTTTTTTACAGAACCACAAACGGAATGTTTGTATGTCAATACGTATCGCAAGTACACACCAACGACAGACAGCGCCAGCGTTTCCCCTTTGTTTTTGGAATACTTAGAACGCCTCGCTCCCGATCCAGCAGAGCGCCACATATTTACACAATGGCTTTCTCACATATTCCAGTACCCCCAAGAACGCCCATCGTGGCACGTAATGCTATGCAGCGATGTAGGTACAGGCAAAGGCTTCCTTGTGGAGTCAATCCTTCATCCCTTACTACATCACACCAGTGTGGTAAGCAGCTTTTCCAAAGTGATGGGGCAGTTTTCTACGATGCTTGAAGATAACTTGCTGGTGCTGCTTGACGATCCCGCGCAAGGATCGGACGACACCCAAACCAAACTTAAAAGCTTACTATCAGAGGAACGGGCTTACACGGAACGCAAGCACCAACAAGGTGGAATGGTGCGAACTTACACACGGTTCATGCTCGCCAGCAACGACGACCGCCCTTTGCACCTTGCCGAAAATGAAAGACGTTGGTACTCACCCGCCCCGTTGATTCATCGACACGACAAAGAAGAAACGCAAAGATTCATTAAGATATTGGCTGACTGGCTTGCGCTACCTGGCTCATTGTGCGCTGTACACAATTGGTTTATGTCTTACTCCCTTGAAGGATTCAATCCAAAGCACATCGACCAAAGCGCTAACCTAAAAAGCATGATTGGAATGTCTGCGGATATCCACTCGCAATTCCTAAATAACTACATATCAGAACACGTTGTGTTCACTCACTCGGAATTAATGGATGCCTACGACACCGAGAAGATGCAGCGCCCGAACTCCCGGCAAGTGCCGCACCTGTTACGTGAAGCCGGTTATGTAAATGCAAGACCACGTATCGACGGAAAGCTAACAAGTTTGTGCCACCCGATCAATATGAAATTAGACGAAATTAGAGTAGCGCATAAGCGCCAATGGGAACCTGCTGAAAGCCACACCACAGCAACGCCATCAGCGCCATTCTGATCACCCCAAGAGGGATTTGATCACCCCATGATCACCCTAATGATCACCCCATGAATTACCATATTATCATTTAAAAACAGTAGCTTACACTTTCTGATCACCCTGATCACACCAAGCACTATATTCTTACTTAATACGAAGTACATGTTTTTCTGTACTGAAGTTTAGCCATTCCTCAGCAATGCCCTGCGGCCCATCTCGGCCCTTTCCCAAATATTAAAACTCAATTTCAAATCACTTGAAGGATATTCCTATGTCTAAACGCTTTGCATCTATTTCCGAAGGCGACGCCGCCCAATTTCTCGCAACACTTAATGTTCTTCCCTGCCAGTCCTTCTCACCAGACTTTCAAACTGAGTTCACGGACAAACGTGGATTCACTGGCACCTATCTACCAGACTTCAAACACACATGCCATGTCACCGGCAAAGTTACATTCTTTGAAACCAAGTTTGCAGCATTGAACTCCAAGCAGTCGCACGAGACATCCGAAAACAAACTTCGTGCGCAGTACCGTTACCGCTTTGGCGACGATACCGGCCTGAAATACCACGAAATAAGCAAAACATTGTGGAACTCGCATTGGCGTAGCGATTGCCTCTTACATGCTTTCAACCACAGTCTGACCAAGCACCTATTAATCCAAAAAGCTCTTAGCCGTGAGAATTACATTGTGATCTTCGGCAACGATCTTCCCTTGAATATAACGGAAAAATACACCAAAAAAGGCCTCTTCTATTTACATATATCCGAATTGGCCGATTACCTTACACCAGCTAAATAAATTATTTACAAGCACGAAATAATACATGGCACTTAAAATAACCATTTTTTCTTAGATTAAAAATATTTATCCAAATTATCAGGCGATTCGAATAGCAACTCTTTAGCTTGCTTTCCTTGTTCATCGGGTTTTAAGCCAGACTTAAAATAGCTTTTTGAAAATACAGGATCGCTTCTTAATTTATCATTAAGTTTTTGAAGAAGGTTACCCTCCAACTTCAACTCCAATAAAAATTCAGATGATGTATCTCTCACCCATTTTTCATTTTTTTTCATACACAGCATATTGCCTTGAAGATACGCACCATATGAATTTTTTGCTTTGTATCGCACCCAATATTGATCCACTTTAGTTTCTAGTCCTCGACTACCAAGGTTAGCAACAAAGAGCACGTCCGGGTCTTTAAAATTTAATCTCTCGCTATTGAGGCATTCTTGCTCATCCTGGTTTGGCAACATATGAAGTTTTTCACGAATGTCGTTGCATCCTGCAATAAAAATCGCCATTCCTATAACAAAAAATATATTTAGTGTTTTCATTTTTTCAATATTATTGTTTGCATGAATAAATTCAGTAGATGCAAACTTCAGTTAATTAACAGCCGAGCATACGGAAAAAATTTTCATCTTCCCAGATCAACACATAATTTATAAATATAGGTAAACACAAAATCAGTGGATCACCTAATTATTTCCGAGTAAAAACCTTGCCTGAACTGCCCACTTTGAATTTCCCTTCTTCCGTAAGGATCGCAGAATCACCATTAGGACTTTTGAAAATTTCTTTTTTATGATGAACAATATGTCCTACATCAATCGGCAATGTATCCCATAAAAGAAGATAGTGAGTCAGAACAATTTCCTCTCCGGTCTCATCATCCATTACCAAAACACTGTCCAGATCTCTTGTGCTGTATTCATTTAAAGACATAATCTCTCCTTTTAGCTCACATTAATTGCAATGCCGAAAAACTTCTCATCTACACTACCAAATTCGCCATTTGATAACAAGTTAATAATTTTCGATTTTAGCATAGCTACTCAAACTCTGTAGACCTATAGTCATCAAATCCGCAATGTTCTGTTTGTGCAGAACATCACTCCCCATCCTACCGAGCACCCACCAGCCAGAGTCCGCTTTGGTCTAGCACTTCGCCGCGCTCGTGAAAGTTTGAAGCTTTCTCAAGAAGTCCTCGCAGAGAAGGCCGGGCTTCATCGCACATACATCGGCCAAGTTGAAAGAGGAGAACGAAACATCTCAGTTGACAACATGGAACGGCTTGCGGAGGCGGTTAGTATGGAGTTATGGGAAATGTTGCACCCTTGATTGTTCACTGTGTCACATGAAATACCCATTGTATGCAACCACTAAACGGTCATATAATGGATGCATAGAGACTCCGCAATCAAGGAACCAGCCATGAAGCCAGCCATTTTGTATACTCGTTGCAGCACAGCCGAGCAAGGAAAATCAGGTCTTGGTCTCTTGGCACAATCCGAAGCTGTTCACAAGTTCGCAACAGCCGAAGGATTCACAATCATTGAGGAAATTTCAGAAGTCGCCAGCGGCAAACTTGGCCTTGATGAACGCGACGGACTGCGCAGCGCCCTTGCCAAAGCAAAGACCTTAAAATGCCCCGTCATTGTTGCAAAGCTTGACCGTCTAAGCCGTGACGTGTCATTCATATCCGGGCTTATGTCGCGCGGCATTCCGTTCATCGTTGCAGAACTTGGCATCGATACAGACCCCTTCGTTTTGCACCTTTATGCGGCCTTGAGTGAGAAAGAACGTCGGCTTATCGGCTCCCGCACCAAAGCCGCCTTAGCGGCCCTCAAGAGCCAAGGCGCACTGCTAGGCAATCGCACCAACCTAAGCGAAGCCCAAGCCAAGGGACAAGCCCGTAACGCCTCCAAAGCGGCCGATTTCACCGCCAAGATGCTTCCAATCATCAACAATATCCGCACACCTGATATGTCTATGGCAACCATAGCCGTCAAGCTAAACGAAATGGGTTTCCGTACTGCGCTGAACGGTACATGGCACCAATCAACGGTAAGCCGCTTGCTCAAAGCATCCACAGAAAAATAATCGAATCTGCTTACTTATCGCTTACTTGAAAAAAAATTGAGTGCAGAAAAGAAAAAAGAGTCACCAGCCGAAGCGGATAACTCTTTGATTTTACTGCTAAATTCTGGTGGGCCTCCCGTGAGTCGAACACGGCACCAACGGATTATGAGTGCGTCCAGCAAGTAATCACTAACCGTCATTAGCTTTCAAATCAGATGGTTACATCCAACAGCCCCGTCAACTACCGCCTTTAAACGCCAATATTATGGACAAAAACTGGACATACTAATTTATGTTACGAATGGCGCACTTGAGGTGCGCCATGATGCTGAAAGTGATCCCCTATACGGGGATCAGGCCGCTAAAGCAAAATACCGGCCCGCCGAGGCGCTTTCCTCCACCTTTTATGCTTTCACAACTAGGTCTACCAGGAAACGGAACGCTTATGGCAATGGCTCCCCAACTGCCAACAGGAGCTCACAAGGGTAAAAGCACGAAGCGAGGCACCTATCTATGCGAATCAGTGGCGGCAATGACGACCAAACCCAGGCATCTAAGCCAACTGACAGCCCCTACGGCTCGTGATTACTTTAGCGCGCTAAAGTTTTAGCAGCTCAAAGTCTAGTTACCTGCAAAATCAAAAGGATTTCGACGCCCGACCTATCCGAGGATTTCGACCACATGAACGAAGGCAGAAACGAAGGTCCCTCGCTGGCATTGGTATCCTTGCTATCCGTCAAGCCAACGAGACAAGCAATTGCATACCCGACATCTACTAATGAAAAAAGTCCCAACAAG
This sequence comes from Janthinobacterium sp. PAMC25594, assembly GCF_019443505.1. Taxonomy (NCBI): domain Bacteria; kingdom Pseudomonadati; phylum Pseudomonadota; class Betaproteobacteria; order Burkholderiales; family Oxalobacteraceae; genus Janthinobacterium; species Janthinobacterium sp. PAMC25594. The sequence goes on along the minus strand of NZ_CP080377.1, from coordinate 5,046,803 downwards.
AGCTTTTCACTACGCACAGCGATGACTACGGCATTGCTTTTTTAAACATTCTCGGCCCCAACCCAATTGCCTCTCTCCTTAGAGCATGAGCCATAAACTGAACATATTCAGGCATTTCCACAAGTAGATTTTGTTTCTTTGTCGCCCTTGAATGCAACTCCATCAGCACCAGGGCATTGAGCTTTGCAGCCATACCATTCAGGTCCAAGTGGTCAAAGTCAGGGATGACACTGCCGTAGCTACCAATCTCAGGCAGCATGGCACACCACTTCTGCGCCATAGGGTCATCAGGATTAGTAACAGCAAACACAGCAGCAGCAGCAAGAGTGTCGGCAATCTGAATTCCATGCTCAACCGCAGAACTCGCAAACTGGATAGGACCCGACAGGTTGAAAGTAAGAGGCTGTTTGCCGGTAGGACTATCAACAAAGATAGTCTCCCCTTTCCTACCTATCATGCCGTCAAAGAAATCGTTCTTTTCCATCAATGGCTTTGACTCATCACAGATTGCTGTAATCTCATCATGCATAAGCCCCCAATGAGCCAAAAGACTACCCAACGCACTGCCTGTTAAGTCAAGTATCCACTTACCTGTAACCCCACCTCTCAAGCTATCAAGTTCGGCCCTAATGTCATCGATTTGATGAATGGCAAACTCACGGATTTGAGTGAGTATTGGAGAATCACCACGGCACATAGACGAGGAAAAAAGACTTGCAAGCTTTTCCTCATCCATTTCACGCATGAGTGCTTCAAACTCATTGAAAATATCTTCGGCACCAGCCCCACGAGCAATAAACTCAACATACAAGATATTGGCTATGAACAAATGAAAGTTGATGCCATAAAACAATGTGCTAATTTCCGAAAGGGACGGTTCAAAAATATACTCAAAAAATTTTCCTGCCAAAGCATACTTTTTGTCTGAAATTGATATTTTTACCCTACCTTCAAAATGCGTAAGGATGTCGTCGATTGCAAGCTTGCCTTGGTGGCGTCTGACAAGGTACTTGCCTTTCAGCTCACCGCCTTGCACACGATATTGTTTCATAATCCGTTCAACAACCTCTTTTGCCTCATCAGGATTGGTTGCCACTGACGCATAAGCAAAGTAGTTTTGTTTTTCATTCAGCAGGTTGTTCCCTGTGAAACCCGATTCATCAAAGTAAATGTTCTGTGCCATTTCAAAATATCTCTTTAATTATTTTTAGTTATTCGTAAGGAAGCTCGCCAAACAAGCCGATCATAAGATCACCGTCAAGCACTTCAAAAGGCAACTCTAAGTAATAGTCAGGATGCCGAGGCTTTGCTTTGCCATCCTTTGAAGAATTCTTTGTATGTCCTTGCACGAGCTCGCCGTTTTCTTTGATGTATGGCAGAACAACAATGCGTCCGTGATTCTTAGAGACAATCTTACCCTCTTTCCAAATAGTATCGCCATCCTTACTCTTAGATGCACCACCGATACTTTTGACCGTCCAACCAACGTCTTTGCCCTCTTCATACCAGAACACAAAGCTACCGACAACAATGACATGCTGCCCCTTTGCCAGTGCCTCATCCAACATCCTTTGAACACTTGTAAGTTGCAGTAGCTGATTGGCACGGGGCAAAAGCAATGCTCTAATCTGAGCTTTAGTCTCGCCCCAATGTGCCTTACCCGATAAATCAAACCCGCTTGCAATTCGTTCGCGGAAACAAAGTTGGCCTGTCTTTTCGTTTGTATAGAACACAGTGGACCAATCCAAATCGCCCTTGCGCCTCAATGTAATACGATGACTTGCAAGCCTGGCGAACTCGATTTTAGGCGACTCAGTTAGGCATTGGTAAAGATCGTCTCTGTAGTCCTCACCCTCTTTTGGCAAGATCAAGCTTTCTCTTTTTGGTTTTGGAAAATCAACAGTTCTCTTGATAGATTCATTGAGCATCAACTGCTCTTCTGATGCAAGCCTTTCCTCAGCCGTAATGGCCTTCTCGGCTTTTAGAGAAATGGAAACCTTTTGTTCTTCGCTTACATCAAGGGCATAGACTCTATCGCGAATAGATTGATTAAATTTTTTTGCATCAGCATTAGCTTCTGCAAAATTCATATACCGTTCGGCTTTAGCAGTTCCATTTTCATCTTCAACATAATGTCGCATCCATTTCAGGGTTCCATCAGGTTGAAATTTGTACGCCCACATAATCCATACACCGACAAGCTGATGCCACATGAACGGATAGATTGCGATTGTGGGCTTTGAATACCCAGGCATTTTTGTAATCAACATTTGATCCTTGATGGTCAGTGAAATAGTTGCAACCCATTACATCATAGCGGATAACTCCCCAATGGAACGGCTGCTCCGCAGCTTCAAAACTGAATGGCTGCCGTCAACTGGTTACATGACGGCACAGGAAGCACAACGGGACATCAGCCACTACCTGATGCATCGGTATAACTGGATACGGCCACATCAGTTCAATAAGGGATTGGCACCGGCCGTCACCGAAGAAAAAATTAACATAGTGTCCCGGATGGGTTGACCACAACACCACAACGCTTTGCTAGATAGAGCGAAGGTGTGCTATCAGTTAAGTATCGCCGACTAAGTGCAGAGAACTAGATGGCCACGCCTAGCGCAGCAAGTTTTTTTCGATGCAGCGGCACATCGTGGCCTGCTGCTAGTGCATGCATCACAAGGCGCAGCGCCTCTGCCCGTATACCTTTCAAAGCCTCGTCGCCAGGCCCCAGAAGCTCGACCGACTTTACAATGTCTTCCACCGGTTCGGACAGGAGAGAGCATACAACCTCCTCAGGCGGAATGATCGCTACAGAGCCAGATATTTGGTATGACCATTGCGTCATCCCCTCCCACTTCTCACGGACCAATGCCTCTGCACTATCTAATGTGTCAGTATTGTCGATGGCAGCGCGCCAGGTTTCGATGACGTGTCCACGCAGTTCTCGCCACGCATATTCGATCTCGTTATTCCCACCAGCACGCTGAAGATCTTCGTACAACTCATCCAGCTGCTCTCGCATGTCATTAAGGTACGGATGCCAGTCAGCTGGCAGATTGCCTTCCTTCATTTCCTCAAAAGTGGCAGATAGCCTCCGGCGTACGTCGGCAAGAACTTGAGCGTCTTTAACTCTAGCGTAGTAAACGTCCGCAGCCGACACTTGCCGCCGCTCTTCGAGAAACAGCGGGTTAGCATATCTTCGCTGCAGGTGCCGCTCGAATGCTCCAGGCTCCGCTGCCCACTTCCAAGAATGAAAGCTGCTTGGGTTGAACGGTCCAATGTTAGCGAGCATCGGCTCCCAAATGAGCTGCGCTTGTTCCGTCGCATGTGCCAAGCATAGCGCCACGTTCAAGTCGGCGTCGCCAACAATATCCTTGCCATAGAACGGTGAGTCCTTGATGTGCATCAGAAACGCGAGCGCTAGATACCACTGGAATGACAAATCGATTTTTTCACCTGAGACCTCAAAGGCGCGCTTCTCCGCAGGCAGTTGCTCAAAGCTTTGCTTGGCATCATCTACGATGGCAAGCAACCATTCGGCGTGCTCGCCATTCTTGTCCTCCTCACTGAGATTTCCTAACAGAAGACAGAAAGCATCTCGCGCCATTCGAGCCGCGATGTCTCCATGAGTTCCCGCGAACTGCCAGAACCACAATGCCAAGACCAAGCCCCTACTACCAGTTTCAGCTATCTGTTCAGTGTCGACGGTCAACTGAGCATCGTCTGCACGCCAGAGAGCAAATGGTGGAAGATCTTGACCAACAAATAATGCGGCGAGCATCTTCACCGCATCGAAGCTGTCAACTGGCCACTCTACTTGCTCCTGTTGTTCCGCTGCTAACGCAGACTCTTTCTTCCGCCAAAACTTCCAACTCATAACCCTAGCCTTCCTTTTGAAATACCCATCTCATACCTAATCAGTTTTCAAAGTCTAGTAACATAGTAACAATACCAATATCACTCTAAGGTAATTTTTATTCCGTTTAGTGCCGCAAACTCAGTAGCAGCCAGCTGAAAGTCGGAAACAGGGTAAAAGCACGAACCAGCTTCGATACCGATAGCTAGTTTAACGGTAGCCCCATGGAACACAACAAACGCAATGGCAAAACAAGGGTAAAAGCACGAAGCAATACGTCTGATATCCCTCAAAGCTGTGGGCATATCATCCATGACATAGAACTACTTTAGCGCGCTAAAGCTTTAGCAGGCCAGCACGAAGCGATGGGCCGGGTAGACTTGCTAACGGTCTTGAATCTGAAATCAATAGACAACGCGGAAACGGCGGCCTCTGTGCTGATGGACTTAAATGTTACTGCGTTGACCAATGCTCCAAGATCACCCAAGACAACCCAAGCTTCTTAGCCAAAACGTTCAAGTCATGATTGAGTCACTTTAGCGCGCTAAAGAATCTGCGAACATCTCGTAACAATCAGAAAATTTAGTGAGCTTAGCTTTACAGCTAGTCGACTAGTACTTTAGCAGATACCACAAGCACAAGATCGGTCTGCTGTTTAGTTCCTGATATAGCGGACCACGAAGCAGGTAGGAAACCCAACCCGGACTTGGACTCGGACGACTGCATATCCTGCAAACCACCCAGCAACATTACATCACCATCCTTGAGACCTACGGTGGTCGTCAATTGACGCAGGATCAATGTAGGAGATCCGATAAGCCCGTTCGTATTGGCCTTGAAACTGCTGATCTGCGCATCCACGTCTAGGCTAATCTCTCCTCCGCCTAGTACACGAGGCAAGGCGTCGATGATGACTCCAGAAGGGGTGTACACGATATTTTGAACCCGATTTCCGGCATTGTCGTTGCCACTGCTGGATACGGTGGCCGTCTTGTCGCCCACTGTCAATTTCAGCTTCGTCCGGTCGTATCCGATAAGGCGACTGTTTGTAACCTGTTTGAAACGGGCGTCGCTGTTCAACGCATCGATGACCAATTCAAAGCGGGTGTTCTTCAGGCTGATGGCAGAACCCGAAGTGATTGTGCCGAGCGAGGCTCCAAGCTTGGCACCGAGGAAAGAAGCCGCCAATGAAATACCACGCCCAGTGCCACTACTGTTAGTGACCTCAATCCAAGACGCTGAGACGTCGACCATCTTTGCATGCGTGTCGAGACTGCGGCATAGCGAAAGCATCTTGGAAATAGCAGCCTTAGAGCCCGTCAGCACAACCAGTTCGCCAGCAACAGTTGCCGCTTTGGGGCCGAAGCCAGCGGCGACCACGGTGGCCACAAATTCGCTGGTCCGATGCTTCGGTGTGAACAGTTCAGTCTCATCGTCATCCTTACGACTTTGAAAGCCAGCGCCTTCTAATAGTGCATGGCCATCACTATCTGCAGGCACGATTTGCTGACTATTGGCACTCGGAACAGAGCCGATTGGAGGTACTACTGATGATGCCTGACCAGCGACATCAGACTGAGCAGTCAAAGCTCCCAGCCGGTTAAGCGTCAGATAGTACACACCATCCCGTACTGTCGTCTGAATGCCTTCGCGAGCAAGCAAATCCTCCACAAAGCGCGGAAGATCATCGCTGCTGATCGACTTCACGTCTATGGTAATCCTCCGATCAAGACTCACCACGTCCGGAGCTACAACGAAATCTCGCTTCATCATGCCTTTGAACATGGCCTGCCCGAACTGGACAATCGACACAGCATTGAAACTCAAAGAAACCGGCTCCGCTTTACCAAAGGCGAAAGCCGGGACTAATACCAAAATAGCGACAAGTATTTTCATTGCGCTCCACCCTTCACCCACAGGCCCTCAGAAATCTCGGCTTCCCAGCCGGCGGGGCCGCTCTTGAACCTAAGTGGCGATACCAAGCGACCATCGGAGAGGACGACGCTGACTGAGCCAGCGTTCGAGAAATATCCCTTGCCGGTTACGGCTTCGGAGTATTTGACAGGTTGCGAAGCATCAGGCACCGCCTTTATAGGAGCAAAAAATAGTGGACCGACGTAATGCGAAACTGACGCACCGAGCGCAAGGCCCAACAGTAGGGAAAATGCAAGGAACTTGGTCATATGTTTGTGTGGTGGCTTCGGTGGTGATGGGCGGGGTGATAGTAGATCGTAGTCATGGGGGATACGAACGGGACCAACAAATCCCTCGCGCATCCCGACACTGGCCTGCAAGTGCCAGCTCGACAGCACAGAATGAATGCCATGCGGGTAGCTATCACTGAACACCTGCGTGGTGTTGTAGACGTTATTGAGGTCGTCGCCGCGGAAGTGCCAACGGTCAGCGACGATGCCGTCAGGAGAACTACCCAGACGCACAACACCAATGTGCAAGCGCGGCATAGACCCATTGCTATAACCGGCTGTGAGTAGTTGGACACCTGCCGAAACGAAAGGGATTTTCATACGATCAAGGCGACTCATACGCACGACGTACTCAAATAACGACTGACGCAATTGTTTGTCGATCTGGTCAATATTCTGGCAAATAAAGTAGACATCCCAACCGTACTTACGGGCGTGAATACACCATTCCAGAATAGACTTGCGGCCCTTTTCCTGAAAGTCACGAGTGTTCAACCAGGACGCGCACTCATCAAGAAATAAGGCACCGTTGTGCGACTCATCGAAACCAACCAGCAGCTTGGGTGATGGTGGAACGTACTCGAAGACTTTGTCACACGATTTGACAATAGGCTCAAACTCAATGAAACGGTTGCCGGAACCAATAGCGTACAGATCGGCCACATCCGGCTTGTCGGGCATCCTTATAACAGTGGCACAGGACTGACCTGGCATCATGTGCTCAAGGAATACATCGCAATTTGTGGCAACCCGCTTACCTGAGCGCAAATAGTCACGTAGGAGCTTCATCGCGCCCTTACCCTTGCCGGAGCCGAGCTTACCGGTAATAGCGTAGACGGCCATATCAGACCAGCTTATCCAGGATGGTCTTCTTATACGTGTACAGGGCGCAGGCGGCCCACACGCTGCAATACACACTGGCGAGTGTGTATGTGACTGGATTAAACGCCAGGGACAGGCCCACAGCAAAGTTAGGATGCGACTGGCTGATGCTCTGAATGACGGGACCACAAACAACGTTTGCGCAGACCTGGCCCGCTGCCCACAAAGCAGCGACCATGGCTGTGAGCGTGGTGACAGCCCAAACGCGCATGCCAACTTTGGCGGTGTTCTCGAAGCCAAGATAACCAATGAGAGTTGCCCACATGATGTACTCCTAGTTGACGGCCAGTGCGGCCCGAATTTGCTGGACACAGCCCAGCAGACAGAAGAAAGCCAGGACGCCATTAATGAACGTCTGGAAGGTAGCAAGCGGCGAGCAGACATCCATCATCACTGCCCCGGAACCATTAGGGCTGTCGATCATGGGATTGACGCAAGCGGTGGTCGGAATTTTCGGTATGAACGACCAATTGAAGCGGTCCGATACGACATTAATTAGCGACTGCGAGGAGGTGTTTTTACTGCTGATGCTATCTGTGTAGTACCGTGTCAAATCAGTAGTAGCCTGATCGACAGGGGCAGTAATTTGGCATCGCGGTTGCGAGGAGCCACCGCATGCCGTGCTGGCGGTCTGCGCAGATGCAGGTGCTGGAAGAGCGGAGCACACCGCCCCCATTACCAGCAGAAAGGAAAGAGATCGTTTCATGGTCAGTCCCGAATGGCAGATTGAATCTGATTGACAGAACCATAGATACAAAAAACACTCAGAACAGCGTTAATAAAAAAGCTAAGGCGGCCGAACCACGTGCAAATGTCCATGTTCACGGTAACGTTACCGATAGGACTTTTAAGAGATGGATTCTTGCAAGATGCTGTGGGGATGGAAGGAATGAACGACCAGTCAAACTGACCTGAACTGATAGAATCAATCTTTCCCTTCATACCTGTGTCCGCTGTCCGGTTGGTCGAACTGGTGTCGTTCGACTTGATCCACGTCGGATTGTCCCCGCCCTCTTGAACGTTGCAAAGTCCTTGACCTGGACCACCACAGCCCATTCCACTATCAGAATTCGGAGGCGGTGTAATATTGACGTGAACAATCACATAACCGCCAGAACCCGGATCATAAACACCGGTATCTAGGCCAGTTTTACTGCCGTCCTGCTTGGTAATGCCAATGTCGAAACCATTACCAGCGTTCATGCCGACTTCGACCGTTTTAGAGCCATCTTTGGACGACAATGTGAGTTTTGCTGCATCAGTAATACCGTCACAGGAAGGATTAGCCCTATCCGTCATAAACAACTTTGTATCGGCATCAAACAGCACTTCGCACGTGGTGTCAGTGGGCTTTTTAACTAAGGCTGCGTTTGTAAGTACGCATCGCCGTTCGCCTGCGATACTGGCTCCACTTAATGCGTATCCGGGATCACAATTAATCGTCACATCCTTAGCTTGGTCATAAAAGATCACCATATATGTATAGCGCGAAACACCATCTACTTTAGGAGAGAGCCCCGACCTCTCATAGTAGTAACGCTGTGAGTTACCATAGGCCATTACATGTGCACGCGCCTGACTTTGTTGGTTGCTGCACGCGGCAACCTCTTCACGGGTATCACCAGTTAAAGGAAGTACGCATGTCACTGCCTCTGCAACGAAAGGAAACGCACGATCAGGATGCCCTGGCTGTTTAACAATAATCACACCCGCCACAAGCGCGCCACCACGAGCTGCCGACTGATCATAGGTCATCTGAAACGTATCATCTGATGTTGGTCCACCTTGTGTACTCAGTGGACTTTGCTCATATACTCCCACACTGAGCGGACCAGACGGTACAGGGGGTGGACCGATACCATCTGCGGGAAGCTCCTCCTTTGGGGTTACATCACGCTTTCCACGTGCGGGATCGTTAAACTTTTTCGGATTAGGATTCTCTCTCTTGGTATCAGGCTTGAGGCTGACCGTAATAGCAGGCTTCGGCTGCTGTGTAGAAGCAATAGGCGTCTTACTAGTACAAGGCGCACTCAAGGCAAACTTATTACAATCCCACCATAAGATCGCACTAATGATACCTGTCTGCCCTGCAACCAGGTCGCCGATCAGGATAGAGCCACCAGTCAATTCAAGTAGCCAAGCGGCAATAACTGGAACAATAGCCTGAGACCGCATAGGAATGATCACGAGTGCGGCAGAAACAAGAGTGACAGCGATAATTCTCGTAATAGACTTCATAAAATGGGGTCCATGAAAAACGGCCAGAGTCGTTAAACGCTGGCCGTAGGTGAAACGCGGAAAGGGGTTAACCAGCTTTACTGAAAGCTTTCTTCATCATCTTGATGCCCCAGAAGCCGCCAGCCACCAACACGGCGACGGCAAACGCAGCAGTGATGTAGGTTTGCGCTTGGGTAGACAGCGCAGTGATGGCGTCAACGCCTGGGTCACCAGCGGCGAAGGCTGCACCGGTAGCCGCCATTGCAGAGGTAGCGACCAAGGCTTTTTTGATAATTGCTTTCATGTGTATCTTTCTGAAAAATGCCATTGATGAAACCCCGGTTTGGCAATGCCGGGGAGTACTGCAAAATTTTTTGCGTGAACACTTACCTATTCCAGAGCCTCAATGGCCTGGCGAGCAATGCGCCGAATAGCGCCGCCTGCATAGCCAAGTCCGAAAGCGGTGAGACAGTAGCCAATTACCTGATAGATGCTCATTTATGATCCACAATGCGATGGATGATGTACTTGATGAGATAGACGACGACCACAAATAGTCCAGTCAGAAACAGCACCGGTCCGAGAGACTTAATCAAAGCAATCACCTTTGGCCCCCTGCAATCCATCCGAGTGCAAAGAGCACCACGACAGAGATGCTGATCAGTATTTCTGGCGTTACTGAATCCATTTACACACCTCAATGCATAGAACCTGTGACACAAAATATCCTTCGTGGCAGTTCACGGAGGCGGTATCGCAAGCTTCGTCGTACCCATCAAATTTTCCGGCTTCGTGAAGCCATCGAGTAAATCCAACGTCGCCATGGATAGGAAGCAAAAAGCATCCTGATTCCTTGTCCTGGACTACGAACTTAACCGCCGCCTCATGCGCTAGCATGCTTGGCACCCGGCGTAGCAGCCTTGGCTGCCTCAAGCGGGCGCAGCGAGTGAATTACAGTTTTTTGGAGCTTGCCGTTCGTGACGATTTCCATTTCGGCCGATGCCATGAAAGGAAACGCATCGGCGAGGTGCTTGTATTTCTGGTACTCGTCTGCTTTGCCCAAGCCATACTCTGCGCAAGCAGTTCCCATGGCAGAGTCCTTGCTGTTGTCCAGCGCCGTCTCGACATACACTTTGGTGCTGTCGTAAGACTGGCCGTTCTCCATGGTGCCCTTGCTGAACTTCATGCCAGTTACTTTGAGTGTTGAGCTAAATTTCATGTTTTATCCTAGATATTTTTTGAGACGGCCTACAGACGAGCCCGTTCCCCATTGAGGCCAAAAAATGGGGGGCTAGATGGAAAATGAGCGAAATCTGAAACGACTGGTTTTGCCTGCTTATGGATCGGGACAGGCCCTGAATCGTGAAAACTCAGGAACGGTTTCATACGCTTAGGAAATGCGTTTTCGTCTTTGTTAGTGATCAGGTCAAGCGTCTCCAGATCACCAAATAAGGCACGAAACACGCGAATGTATTTGCCAAATTGACGTTTTGTGATCGCAATCGAATCATCGACAGTAATGTGCTGTGCACGAGCTTTTACCGCCATACGTTCTGGCGTTTCCGTAGTACGGAAGGCGGTAAAGCATGGATATGCGCCGACGAAAAATTTGCTAGGATTTAGCAAAATCAGTGGGTTAATAACGGTATTGGTGTTCTTGAACTCCACTTCACAGCGACACCAACTCGATTCCTTATCGCCTTCTTTTTTACCTTTTTCATAGAAGCGACAAAACTTAGATGACACACGTTGACCAATGGTCAGCGTCCGCCCTTTTCCACTAGGGCGATCCCAGTTGCCAAGCTTCTGAATTTCAGGCGGACGACCGCCTTTTTTGAAGCTACAGCCGCCATCTCTCCATTGCTGGTAAGCCCAATCCACCGACAAGTACGAGCCGTCAAAGTCGTCATGTGCGAGGTCGATTCGAGAAATCGAGGGCCGGATGGCCACTTGAGTTATAAATTCATAAAGACGCTTTTCCCAGTCTGCAAGTGCATTCGTGCAGCCTTGTCCTGATAGCATGATCAACATGGTCCGGTTTTGCTTTCCGAAGCAGACAAAACCCATGCCATCGCCCAGGACCCACGAATCGGCATACCAGTTCAACTTCATACCTCTATGCGTGGTAACGCCGAAACCAAAAATTTTCTCAAGTTGGCGACTGGCCTCTTCGACATACTCTTCATCGGTAATTAGTGTTCGTCCTGCTGTCTTTGACCACGTGTCTTCTGATACTGTGAAATTTAACCAGTCAATCACGCAGCACTGAGCTGATGACGGAAGACGGACCAGCAAGGTCTTGGTTTCCCCCTTCCCAGTCAGCACCAGTTCCACCTCACCAAAATCTTCCTCACAAACGCTTTCCCAGTGCTCAGGTTGGGCGCCCACTAGGTTTTTCCCCATGTTATTAAAGGGGCAATATTCTGCGGCGCTTACATGCGCTATTTGCGGCACTAACTGGGCGTTTTCGGCACTCGCGCTGCTCCGCACCGGCAGCGCTGGCGCGCTGTCGGCACGGTCAGCGCGACCAGGAGAAGGTTCGCCGACGCCAGGTAATCCGGATTTCAAATTTCGAGCCGAAGACCGACCAGAAGCATCAATGTATGCCTGCACAGACGCATCAAAATTGCTGAACTTTGTGCTCATGAGAACTGAGCCTCAACACATCTTTGCTGAAGGAGCGCAATATTGATCAGTGACCGCTTACCGATCTTTATGCAAGGAAGATACCCTCGCGCGACCATCGCTTCTACAGTGTCTAAGGTAAGCCCAACCACTTGTGCAAACTGTCGACGATCCATTACGGGACAAAAAGCCACGGTCATTGGCGCCAGATTCTGAATGTTCGGGATGCTGCCCATATGCTAATTCCCTGCTCAACAAAGATGTTTTAATGGATAATCTTCACTGCACGCTCAATCATGCCGTTTGGCACTACTATTCGTGTCAATTGCTACGCACAATAGTTTCATTTGAGAAAAATGTCAAGGATTTCAATGTCAAAAATTACCGAACGCCTGAAGCACCTCATCGGCCACGTCACATCTGAAGCAAAAAAATTCAAAGAGCTTGAAGCTGCTACCGAGATAACAAGCGGGACATGGCGAAGTTGGTGGAACCGGAGTGGCTCTCCTAGCGGCGAGATGATTGAAGCGGTATCAACCGCTTGGCCTGAATATGCTTTTTGGCTAGCAACAGGCAATGACGATCCCATGCATGGGCATCATGCTCCTGGCTTGAATAAACACATTCGAACGAGGAGCGCAGCTAGGGACTTGTTCTTAGCTCAACAAGAACTCGGCAACTGGATCGCCATCAACAAGTTCGGGTACAACGAATTCGCAGAGACAGTCAAGCTTGATCAAAATTTGGACGACGAGAACAACCGCAAAGTAAGGGAGTTCAATAAACTGAGGATAAAGGTCGAAGCGCTAGAGTCGATCCGTAACGAGCAAGAGGCATCCCTACGCAAATTTGAAGAAGAAGAATTCATGAAAGAATTTTTCGGCTACACAGAATGACTGTGCGTAAGACAGCTGATGGCTGGATAGCCGACAGTCGGCCAGATGGCGCGAACGGGAAGCGATATCGCAAGACTTTTGATACGAAACGCGAAGCATTGGAGTATGAGGCATGGCTGAAGACAAACGCTACGCAAACACCCGGATGGCAACCAGCAAAGCGTGACGTTCGTAGGCTTCTTGAACTGATTGAAATTTGGCACAACCAGCATGGACGCCAACTGTCCTCTGGCGAAGATACCTACAGTCGCCTAAAGAAGATGGCAGAGGCAATGGGAAACCCTTATGCAGACAAAATGACAGGGGAGCTATTTGCGCAGTATCGTGCAGTTCGTATTGAGGCGGGTATTTCAGCAAGCAGCATGAACAGGGAGAAGAGTTACCTGCAAGCCATGTTCAATGAACTCGCTCGGCTGGACATATGGAAGGGAGAAAATCCGCTTCAAAAGGTCAGGTCATTTAAGATCCCGGAGCGAGAACTGTCCTTCCTCACATACGATCAGATCGACTTGCTATTTGCTGAGCTTAAGAAGGGTCGCAACGACCACGTGCACATGATTTCGCAAGTATGCCTGGCGACTGGTGCCAGGTGGAGCGAGGCCGAAACACTGAGACGTCCACAGGTGCGAAATGGACTGATTCAGTTTGCGCTAACAAAATCTAAAAAAGTCAGAGCAGTACCGATTGATGCGCATCTTGAGGCAGAACTTAACGGTCACTATCAGAAACACTCTTCAACAATTGGAGACGAGCGCTTCTTCAGTACAGCTTACTCAGCGTTTATTGAAGCATTGGACAGGACAAGCATAATCCTTCCAGCGGGACAGGCTACACACGTGATGCGGCATACCTTTGCCAGCCACTTTATGATCAACGGCGGCAACATCTTGGTCCTGCAAAAGATACTTGGTCACAGCTCATTGGCGATGACCATGAGGTATGCGCATCTGGCGCCGGACCATCTGAATGAAGCAAGAGCACTCAATCCACTGACGAAGTGGAGAAGTAATGGACAAAAAGTGGACAGTGCTTTGTAGGGAAGAAATGAAAAAGGGTTAGCGCGAAGCTAACCCTTTGTTTTTACTGCAAATTCTGGTGGGCCTCCCGTGAGTCGAACACGGCACCAACGGATTATGAGTCCGCTGCTCTAACCAAGCATGAGCTAGAGGCCCAAGGGGGACTGCGGCGTGGCGGCGCTGTTGATGCCCGCCTCGCGCGGCCGTTTTGGAAACGGACACGCGAGGATAGGGGTATCAGGGGCGTACGTCAAGCCCTATTGGCTTCTAGTTGCCTTCCAAGAAGCTTTTCAGCTTGTCGGAGCGCGATGGGTGGCGCAGCTTGCGCAGCGCCTTGGCTTCGATCTGGCGGATGCGCTCGCGCGTCACGTCAAATTGCTTGCCCACTTCTTCCAGCGTATGGTCGGTGGACATCTCGATGCCGAAACGCATGCGCAGCACTTTCGCTTCGCGTGGCGTCAGGGAATCGAGCACGTCCTTGACCACGCCCCGCATGGACGCGTGCAGCGCTGCGTCGGCCGGCGCCAGCGTATTGTTGTCCTCGATGAAGTCGCCCAGGTGGGAATCGTCGTCGTCGCCGATCGGCGTTTCCATCGAGATCGGTTCCTTGGCGATTTTCATGATCTTGCGGATCTTGTCCTCGGGCATTTCCATCTTGATCGCCAGGGTGGCCGGATCGGGTTCCGCGCCCGTTTCCTGCAGGATCTGGCGGGAAATCCGGTTCATCTTGTTGATCGTTTCGATCATGTGCACGGGAATGCGGATCGTGCGCGCCTGGTCGGCGATCGAGCGCGTGATGGCCTGGCGAATCCACCAAGTCGCATAGGTCGAGAACTTGTAGCCGCGGCGGTACTCGAACTTGTCGACGGCCTTCATCAGGCCAATATTGCCTTCCTGGATCAAATCGAGGAATTGCAGGCCCCGGTTCGTGTATTTCTTGGCGATCGAAATAACCAGGCGCAAGTTGGCCTCCGTCATTTCGCGCTTGGCCTTGCGCGCTTTCATTTCACCGGCCGCCATCTGGCGGTTGATGTTGCGCAAGTCCGGCAGCGGTAGCACGACGCGCGCCTGCAGGTCGATCAGGCGCTGCTGCAGTTCCTTGACGGTCGGAATGTTGCGGCCCAGGATGGCGCTGTACGCGTGTCCTGCGTTGACTTCGCCATCGACCCAGTCGAGGTTGGTTTCATTGCCGGGGAAGACCTTGATGAAGTGGGCGCGCGGCATGCCGCAGCGGTTCACGGCCACGTCGAGGATCTGTTTCTCGATATGGCGCACTTCGTCGACCTGGCCGCGCAGGGTGTCGCACAGTTTTTCCACCACCTTGGCCGTAAAGCGGATGCCCAGCAACTCTTGCGAAATGGCTTCCTGCGCCTTGGCGTAGGGCTTCGAGTTGTAGCCTTCCTTTTCGAAAGCGCGGCGCATCTTGTCGAACTGCTGCGAAATGACGGCAAATTTTTCCAGCGCCGTGCGTTTCAGCGTTTCCAGCTGCTCGGCGGAGAAGCCGGCAGCGCCAGAAGCGTTCGCCTCTTCCTCTTCTTCGACTTCCTCTTCTTCCGCTTCGCCTTCTTCCTCGTCTTCTTCGACGGGAGCGACCACGACAGGAGCGGCGGCGACCGGTTCGCTTTCATCGACGAGGCCGTCGACGATTTCGTCGATCTTGATCTCTTCGTTGGCGATGCGGTCGGCGGCGGCGATGATTTCGGCAATCGTCACGGGACAGGCCGAGATGGCCTGGATCATGTCTTTCAAGCCATCTTCGATGCGCTTGGCAATCTCGATCTCGCCTTCGCGCGTCAGCAGCTCGACCGAGCCCATTTCGCGCATGTACATGCGCACGGGGTCGGTGGTGCGGCCAAAGTCGGAGTCGACGGTCGACAATGCGGCCTCGGCCGCCGCTTCCGCCTCATCATCGCTGGTGACGACGGCAACGTTATCGGACAGCAACAACGTTTCCGCATCAGGCGCGTGTTCGTAGACGGCGATGCCCATGTCATTGAAGGTACCGATGATGCCTTCGATGGCTTCCGGATCGACGATGTTTTCGGGCAAGTGATCGTTGATTTCCGCGTAGGTCAGGAAACCGCGTTCCTTGCCGAACTTGATCAGGGTCTTGAGTTTCTGGCGCCGGCGCTCGAGTTCCTCCTCGCTCGCTTCCGTATCGGACGAGAAGGCGTCTTTCAGCAGCGCGCGCTCTTTCGCCTTGCGGTCTTTGGCCTTGGCCTTGTCGACGGCCTTCAGTTCGGCCCGCTCGACGGCGTTCAGGGCGGCGACTTCATCATTTTCTGGCTGGAATTCTTTTGGCTTGCGGCCGCGGCGGCCTGGCACTTTTACCGACGGCAAGACATAACCGGACGTATCGATGGCCGCCAGAGTGGCGGCGTCGGTGGTCTGGCTGACCACGGGCGCGCTGGTGACGCGCGCTTCTGGCCGATCGAGCGCCTTTTCGGCTTTCGTGGTAACTTTAGTGGGCTTTGCAGCCGCTTTGGATTCGGGTTTCTTGATTGGCACAGGCGCTTTCGATTACACAACGACTTGCTTTACGGTGGATTAGGATAAAGTTTGCTGCCAGTTCCCTGTCTACCTGCGGGAACCACCATCTTCGAACCTGCCGACAACGCAAATCCGACACTGTTACGTTACTTACACCTCATCGGCCACGATCCGCGGGAAGCGCAGCAATTCCTGTCCACCGGCTGTTGCCAGCCGCCTCGGCAAAAATTCCTGCATCGACCGCGTTGGGAGCGAGAGCCTGGCGCGGCTTGCCAGCGTCTGCGAGCCTTGCCCGCAACGCCGAAAACGCCAGTTGGCCCTGGCTGCCGACACGATCCACCGCGCCGATCAAGAGCCTAACTTACTGAAAACAAATACTATTTACGAAACAGAACTAGCTTGCCAAAGCACACAATACTTAGCATTTAATTATAGCACGCGAAAAATGTTTTTCCAGTGCGCGCCATACCCTCAGAGCAAGATTAGCGATTCACCAACTCGGCATCGCGTTCGCGCTCCAACTCGCCTTGCTCCTGCGTGATTTCGCGGTAGCGTACACCAATTTTCTCGGATGGCAAACCCGACGCAAACAATTGCTGCAATTCCGCCTTCAAGGCATTCAATTTGATCTCGCGGATGGTGCTCACCAGCCACGACAATTCGCTGTCGTAATCGGATTCCGTGCCGGCCGCGATCTCGCCGATGATCTCGTCGTATTCGCTGCCCAGCTCCTTCAATTGCTGCGCCAGCGCGGCAAAACTGCCATGCTCGCCCAGCGCCTGGCCCACAGCCACCAGCTGCCCCAGGCTGTGGGCCGCATCCGGCCCCAGGTGCTGGAAAGCGGTCAGGGCGGCCTCGTCGATGCGCAGGCTCAGGGGCGGATGCGCCACCAGCATGCGCATGATCTTCAATTCCAGTCCCACGGGCACGGGGCGGCCCGATTTCGGCGGCGCGCGGCGCGCCACGGCAACGGGCTTCGCCAGCTCGAACAGGGCTTCGATCTCGGCCGGCGTGGATTGCGTCAGCTGCGCCAGGCCACGCACGATCTGCAGGCGCAGGGACGACGGCGCCATCAGTTGCAGCAGGGGCTTGGCGTCGAACTGCACGCGGGCGCGCCCTTCCGGTTCCGACAGATCATGCTCGCCCGACACTTCTTTCAGCAAGAATTGCGACAGCGGCATGGCTTCATGCACTTGCTGTTCAAAACCTTCGGTGCCGAATTCGCGGATATAGCTGTCCGGATCATGTTCCGACGGCAAGAACAGGAATTTGATCGTCTTGTTATCCGACACGTGGGCCAGGCTCGCCTCCAGCGCGCGGCGCGCGGCGCGGCGGCCGGCCTTGTCACCGTCGAAGCTGAAAATCACGTTATCGGTCTGGCGCAGCAGTTTTTGCACATGGGTGGGCGTGCACGCCGTGCCCAGGGTGGCCACCGCTTGCGGGAAACCCATCTGCGCCAGCGCCACTACGTCCATGTAACCTTCCGTCACCAGCACATAGCCGGCGTCGCGGATGGCCTGGCGCGCCTCGAACAGCCCATATAGTTCGAAACCCTTGGAAAACAAGGGGGTTTCCGGCGAGTTCAGGTATTTCGGTTCACCATGGTCGAGCACGCGGCCGCCAAAGGCGATGACCTGGCCCTTGGTATTTCGAATCGGAAACATGATGCGCTCGCGGAAACGGTCGTAGCGCTTGCGGTTATTACCCTCTTCATCGACCTTGTCGATCACGAGACCGGCCTCGGCCAGGGCCGTCACGTCGTAATCGGGGAAGACGGAACGTAAATTGTCCCAGCCGCCGGGCGCAAAACCCATGCCGAAGCGAGCGGCCACTTCGCCCGTCAAGCCCCGGTTCTTCAGGTAGGCGATGGCTTCCGGTGCGTGGCGCAGCTGGCCACGGTAGTAATCGCAGGCCTGCGTCATGGCGTCGGACAGGGCCATGCTTTGCGCCTGGATCTGCGCGCGCTGTGCCGGCGGGATCTTGTCATCCGCTTCCGGCACGACCATGCCCACGTTCTGCGCCAGGTCCTTGACGGCATCGACAAAGCCCATGCCCGAGTACTCGATCAGGAAGCCGATCGAGGTGCCATGCGCGCCACAGCCGAAGCAGTGATAGAACTGCTTGGTGGGGCTGACGGTAAAGCTCGGCGATTTTTCACTGTGGAACGGGCACAAGCCCATGAAATTGGCGCCACCTTTTTTCAGTTGCACATAGCGGCCCACGACATCGACGATATCGACGCGGTTGAGCAAATCGGAAATGAAGGATTGAGGTATCACTGGCTAGGGCGGGTCTTGTTATAGGTCAGACTATACTACCGCACGTGGCCGGAGGTTGAGCCAGGTCAACGTGTGGGCGATTTGAGCGGCTGCCAGCATGGGCCGGCAGCCGATTACTACTATTGCATGCTTACGCTGCCGGCGTCAGGGCTTTCTTGACCAGGGCGGAAACCACCGTCATGTCGGCGCGACCGGCCAGCTTCGGCTTGACGATGGCCATGACCTTGCCCATGTCTTGCGGACCGGCGGCGCCCGAGGCGGCCACGGCGGCAGCCACTTCAGCCGCCACTTCTTCATCCGACAGGCCGGCAGGCATGTAGCCCGCCAGGTGCACCAGCTCGGCTTTTTCGATGTCGGCCAGGTCGGCACGGCCACCCGCTTCGAACTGGGTGATCGAATCCTTGCGCTGCTTGATCATTTTTTCCACGATGGCCGTCACGTGGGCATCCGTCAATTCGATGTGCTCGTCGACTTCCTTGCGCTTGATTTCCGCCAGCAACAGGCGAATCGTGCCCAGCTTGCCCGCTTCCTTGGCGCGCATGGCGTTTTTCATGTCTTCGGTAATTTGTTCTTTCAAGCTCATGGCAATCCTCGTGTTGGTAAGTGGTAATGGGGCTCGATGCTCGTGGGCGCAGGCTAAGCAGGCGGCCACAAAAGCGAAAACCCGCTGCGGCGAACCGGAGCGGGTATGCGACTCATCTGAAGTATCACTCCAGGCGAATCAAAACAAAACCCGTGGCGAACAATGCGCCGAACTACCCGGGTTGGTTCTGACTGAACAGTCTTAGAATAATTTTTTCGGCAGTTGTTGGCTGCGGATGCGTTTGTAATGACGCTTTACAGCAGCTGCCAGCTTGCGCTTGCGCTCAGCTGTTGGCTTTTCGTAGAATTCGCGTGCGCGCAATTCGGTCAGCAGACCCGTTTTTTCGATGGTGCGTTTGAAGCGACGCATTGCGACTTCGAACGGCTCGTTTTCTTTAAGGCGAATAGTGGTCATGTAAAATTCAAACCGTTGAGGTGGTGTATAGGAAGAGATAGATAGTAGCAGCTTTTATTCGGAAAGGGAAGCCCCGCCCCCACTTGCGTGCGGCTTGTCGTCTGAGATTGCCGCCCGGTTGTGGCGTAAACCACGCATCCGGACGGCAGCATCGCTTAAACGGCCATCTTGCGGCGGCGCGCCATGAAACCCAGCAAACCCAGGCCAGCCAGCAGCATGGCATACGTGCCGGGTTCGGGCACGGCGCTGACATTCATGCTGACGCCGTCCAGGAAGGCCGAGGTATCGCGGGCATTGCCCGGATTGGTGCCGGCAAAGCTCAAGGTATGGCTGCCTGCGCCGATATTGAGCGCATTCACATTGAAGCTGGTCCAGCCCGTGTTGCTCACGCCATACTGGCCCAGCTGCGTGCCGTCCAGGCTGACCGTCACGGACTGGCCCTGGTCGTAACCAGGGCGCAGCGCCAGGTTGAAGGCGAAGGTGTAATTGGCCGCGCCCGCGCTGACGAAGCTTTGCGAGATCGACGCCGTGTTTTGCAGGAACGCAAAGGCGTTGCCTTCCTGCGCCACGCCATTCCAGGCCGTGTAGCTGGCCGACACGCCGGCGCCACCGGTGAAACTCCAGCCCGGCGCCACGTCGCCATAGACATAGCCGCCACCGACGGTATTGTTTTCAAAACCGCCATTGCTCAGCACGGGCGTGCTGGCAAAGGCGCTGGTGCTGAGCAAGGCAACTGCAGCGGCGGCGATCAGGCGTTTCATGATGACTCCAGGGTAATGTTTATTTAATTGCCATCAGACACAGAAAATGTCTGGAAGTCAATTTACATGCCAAGTATTCAACACCGTTTCATTGAAGTCAAGAAAATTATCACCTGTGGTCACAAACTGCGGCCACGCAACAACCAAGTATTACTGTAAGGCAATTCCTGCCGCCACGCCCGAGGCCCAGGCCCACTGGAAGTTATAGCCGCCCAGCCAGCCCGTCACATCGACCGCTTCGCCGATGAAATACAGGCCCGGCACCTTGTTGGCCATCATGGTCTGCTGCGACAACTCGCGCGTGTCGATGCCGCCCCGTGTCACTTCGGCCTTGCGGTAGCCTTCGGAACCGTTCGGCACGATGGACCAGGCATTGATGGCCTGCCCCAGCTTGCGCAGCTGCGCGTCGGGCATGTCGGCGATGCGCGCATCGGGCGCCAGACCATTGACGGCCAGCAAGCAGTCCGCCAGGCGCTGCGGCAGCCATTGCGCGACGATATTGCCCAGCTGCTTCTTCAGGGTGCCCTTGCCTTCGATCAGGGTCTGCGCCACGTCCACTTCCGGCAGCAGATTGATGACGATGGGCTCGCCCGGCAGCCAGTAGCTGGAAATTTGCAACATCGCCGGACCGGACAGGCCGCGATGGGTAAACAGCAAATCTTCGCGGAAACGCGCACCCGTTGCCTTGCGGCCTTTCAGGCTGCCCGTTTCCACATCCACTTCCAGCGCGATGCCGGACAGTTCCGCGAACGGCGCCCAGTTGTCCGCATCGAACGTCAGCGGCACCAGGGCCGGACGCGGCTCGACCATCATCAGATTGAACTGTTTGGCGATGCGGTAGGCAAAATCCGTGGCGCCGATCTTCGGGATCGACAGGCCGCCCGTGGCGATGACGATGCTGGCCGTCTCGATGTCGCCGCCATCGGTCTGCAGCACGAAGCCGCCATCATCTTGCTGGACAACATTGTCGATCTTGCACGGCATGCGCCAGTGCACGCCGCCAGCGGCGCACTCGTCTTTGAGCATGTCGATGATCTGCTCGGCCGATTCATTGCAGAATTGCTGGCCCTTGTGCTTTTCGTGGTAGCCGATGCGGTATTTTTTCACCAGCGCGAGGAAATCCTGCGGCGTGTAGCGCGACAGCGCGCTTTTGCAGAAATGCGGGTTTTCCGAAAGGAAATTTTGCGGGGTGGCGTTAATATTCGTGAAATTACACCGCCCACCACCCGAGATGCGGATCTTTTCGGCCAGCTTGGCCGCGTGATCGATCAACACCACGCGCTTGCCTTGCTGGGCGGCAACAGCCGCACACATCATGCCGGCCGCGCCCGCGCCGATCACTGCCACATCAAATTGTTTTGCCATAAGAATTCCGGTCACCGCTGATTACAAAGACGCCATTGTAAACTGCGGCGACGCGGCTAGCGCGGCCGTGCTGCAATCTGCCGCGATGCCATCAGGCATTGCTCCACCTGCTCGGCGATCGACGGCGGCACGGGCACCTCGCCGCGCAGCACGGCGGCGATCCAGGCGGCCGTGGTGGCCGCGTCGCGCTCGGCTGGCAAATGTGGCAACGCTTCCACCAGCAACTGCTTTTCCACCAGCACCGTGCGCTCGCTCCCGTGAAACCAGTCGATCTGCTGCGCCTTGTTGGCATTGGCCACCGTCTCGCCTTCCGTGCCGCGCATCAGGAAAGCGTCGCCGCGCGCGGGATCAGAAGCGGTCAGGAAATATTCACCGAGCATTTCCAGGTATTCCGGGTGCGTGTACGACACCAGGCGCAGGGCCGGCCCCGCGAACGGCTGCATGATTTTTACGAGGGTATGCGTGGAATTGCGCACGCCCAGCACGCGCCGCAGCGACAGCATGTACGCCAGGCGCGGCGCCAGTGATGCTATGGGCAGGAAGGCGACTTCCCCGCGCGCCATGGCGGCCTCGGCTTGCGCATGATCGGGCGAGGCAGGCACGCCCAGCGCGGCCAGCACTTCGGCCGTCGTGATGCGGCCCGGGTCGCTCGTCACGCCATGCACGAGCACGGGGGCGCCCGCACGCGCCAGCAGCAGCGCCAGCAAGGCCGTCAGATTGGCCATCTTGCGCGCGCCGTTGTAGCTGGGAATGATGATCGGGGCAAATTCACCGGCCGGCGCGGCCAGCGGGGCGAACGAGGCTTCGGCAGCGTCGAGGAAACCGGCGATCTCGTCCACGGACTCACCCTTGATGCGCATCGACAACAAAATGCCGCCCAACTCCAGGTCCGACACGCGGCCCTCAAGCATGGCGCGGTACAGGGCGCGGGCATCCATGCGCGTCATGCTGCGCGCGCCGTTCTTGCCGCGTCCTATTTCTTTGATGAAACGTGCAGCTGGAAATGGCTCACCGGCCACATCGGTATGGGAGATGGAAACAGTCGTCATGGCGCCAGCTTACACGGATTGGCGCCGATGCAACAGCCGGGCAAGCGGAAGCGGGGGTGTGGTGACCTAAGTAGGGCGTAATAAATTATTGTGATTTCTGACTTCCATAACCGGCACTCTGCGGCGTTGCCCGCTGCTAGCAGTGCTCGCACTGCGTCGCAGCGGGCGCCTTGCAGAGCATCCGGTTCTGTTTGTCATAACTTCATAATAATTTCCCACGACCTACTTAGGAAGCGGCCAGCCTGCCACAATAACAACTCATCCGCTGCCATTTGGCGGCCAGCCACGCCGCCAGGCCGCATTTCCGCTACACTATTGCCTCTTAAAGTACGCAATAGCGAAAGCCGAGCCAGAATCATGAATACGCCAGACATCGAAAATATCAACGTCACCTCCTTCGCGCCCATGCCGACACCGGCCGAACTGCACGCCAAACTGCCGCTGTCGGAGAGTGCCTTCGACACCGTCAGCCGCGGCCGCGAAGCGCTGCGCAACATCATCGACCGCAAGGACCAGCGCCTGTTCGTCGTCGTCGGCCCGTGCTCGATCCACGATCCCGTCGCCGGCCTCGATTACGCGCGCCGCCTGAAAGCGCTGCAAGAGGAAGTCAAGGACACGATGCTGCTGGTGATGCGCGTGTATTTCGAAAAACCGCGTACCACCACGGGCTGGAAAGGCTATATCAACGACCCGTACATGGACGATTCGTTCAAGGTCAACGAAGGCATGGAAAAGGCGCGCCAGTTCCTGCTCGACGTGTGCGAACTGGGCATGCCTACCGCCACCGAAGCGCTGGACCCGATCTCGCCGCAGTACCTGGGCGACCTGATCGCCTGGACCGCCATCGGCGCGCGCACCACCGAATCGCAGACGCACCGTGAAATGTCGTCCGGCCTGTCGACGCCAGTCGGTTTCAAGAACGGCACCGATGGCGACATCAGCATTGCGGTGAACGCGATCCTGTCGTCGGCGCACCCGCACTCCTTCCTGGGCATTAACGCCGAAGGCAATGTCGCCATCGTGCGCACGCGCGGCAACGCGTATGGCCACGTGGTGCTGCGCGGCGGCGACGGTCGTCCGAACTACGATTCGGTCTCGATCGCCATCGCCGAACAGGCACTGGCCAAGGCCAAGCTGCCGGCCAACCTGGTGGTCGACTGCTCGCACGCGAACAGCTATAAAAAGCCGGAACTGCAGCCACTGGTGATGGCCGACGTGGTCAACCAGATCCGCCAGGGCAACCGCTCGCTGGTGGGCGTGATGATCGAATCGAACATCGTCAGCGGCAACCAGAAGATCCCGCAAGACCTGTCGCAACTGACCTACGGCTGCTCCGTCACCGACGGCTGCATCGACTGGGACACGACGGCGACCATGCTGCGCGATGCGCATGCGCATTTGTTGAACCGCCCAAAATAATGCCGGCGATGTTGTCGGATTACGGCGCTTTGCGCCTAATCCGACCTACGAATTGAGCCGACACCACCACGAGGCATATCACGCCATCAGCACATGCGGCAGCACGGCGTACGATCCGGCCAGCGCCTGCTCGGCCTTGCTGGCCGGGATATTGAGTTCATTGACGTCCAGGTAGATGCGCCCGTCCAGAATGCGCACGGCGTATCGGCGCGCCAGGCCCTGCACGGGCGCCACCAGGCGGCCCGAATCGAGCTCGATGATCCAGCTGTTCTTCGGCCCCATCAGATTTTTCTCCATCAGCACCCCGTGCGCCAGCGGGCCGCCCAGGCAAGGCACCGTGTCGAGCAGCGCGTACACCGTGTCGTCCGCCGCGCGAAACAGCGCCACGCCCGGCAAATCCTGCCACGCCAGTCCCCGCTGCACCATGCGCGCGCCCGCCAGCGGCATGTCCTTCAGGCGGCAAATCATTTTCCATTGTTCCGGCATTGCTAGCTCCTTGAAAAAGGCACACGCCTGTCTAAGCAAGAGCGGTGCCAGTGCCGTTCCCGGCGCAAAGCAGCCAGAATCCCGTGCAAAACCGCCCCGCGCCGCACTGCGCAAGTGCACACTGCCGCCGAAATGGTGCGCCGGCCGCACGGTGTAGTGCCCTGCTTTCCTTTACAATGGCGGATTACTCCTCCCTATTTAGCACCTTCATGATTGTTCTTGGCGTCGAATCCTCCTGTGACGAAACCGGCCTGGCCTTGTACGACACGCAACGCGGCCTGCTGTCGCACGCCCTCTATTCGCAAGTCGCCATGCACGAGCAATATGGCGGCGTAGTACCGGAACTGGCGTCGCGCGACCATATCCGCCGCGCCATCCCGCTGCTGGAAGAAACGCTGGCCAAGGCCGGCATCACCCTGCCCGAGATCGACGCCATCGCCTACACGCAAGGTCCGGGTCTCGCCGGCGCGCTGCTGGTCGGTTCCTCCGTGGCCTGCAGCCTGGGCCTGGCCATCAACAAGCCGGTGCTGGGCATCCACCACCTGGAAGGCCATTTGCTGTCGCCATTGCTGGCGTCCGAGCCGCCGGAATTCCCGTTCATCGCGCTGCTGGTGTCGGGCGGCCATACGCAGCTGATGCGCGTCGATGGCGTGGGCCAGTACACCATGCTGGGCGAAACGCTCGACGATGCGGCCGGCGAAGCGTTCGACAAGTCGGCCAAGCTGCTGGGCCTCGGTTATCCGGGCGGCCCCGCCATTTCGCGCCTGGCCGAATTCGGCGACCCGCTGGCGTATAAACTGCCACGCCCGATGCTGCACTCGAAGGATTTCAATTTCAGTTTCTCCGGTTTGAAGACGGCCGTGCTGACGGTGGTGAAGAACCATGAAGAAAAAGTCATCGCGAATATCTGCGAACAGGACAAGGCGAACATCGCGCGCGGCTTCGTCGACGCCATCGTCGACGTGCTGACGGCCAAATGCGTGGCGGCCCTCAAGCACACAGGATTGAAACGCCTGGTGATCGCCGGCGGCGTGGGCGCCAACGCGCAGCTGCGCGCCTCGCTCAACGCGGCCGCCGTCAAGAAACGCTTCAAGGTGTATTACCCGGAGCTGGAATTCTGTACCGACAACGGCGCCATGATCGCCTTTGCCGGCGCCATGCGCCTGCAGATCAACCCGGACGCCGCCAAACACGATTACTCGTTCAATGTGCGCCCGCGCTGGCCGCTGGACGAAATCCGCGAAGTCTGATCACGCCAGCAGGAAGTTGCGCGTGCCCGCCAGGGCCGCGCCCTCTTCCACCGTCTCATCCTTCAAGTCCACGCCCGACAACTGCCTGGTAAATGCCTGCGACAGCAGGTAGTGCAGCCGGTAGGCAGCCGGCGCATACGCCAGCCCCTCGGGGCGCACGTTCGAGATGCAGTTGCGGCGCTCGTCCAGCAAGCCGACTTTCGGCGCCCAGGTCAGGTACAGGCCCAGGCCGTCCGGAGAACTCAAGCCTGGCCGCTCGCCGATCAGTACCAGCACGGCCCGCGCTTTTATCAATTCCCCCACCGCGTCGCCGATGGCCACCCTCCCCTGCGCCACGACGTACACCGGCGACAGCGTCCAGGCTTCCAGCGCCAGCCGTGCGCGCAGGGCGGCCAGGAACGGCGCCGCGTGGCGTTGTATCGCCAGCGCCGACAGGCCATCGGCCGCCACCAGCGCCAGGTCGACTCCCGTAGCACCGGCCACCAGCCGCGCGCGTGAAACGTCGTCGAGCCGGCGCCCCAGGTCGGGGCGCTGCAGATACTCGGCGCGCGTGATGGCGGCGCTGTGCAGCTGCACGCAGTCTTGCCCTTGCGCGGCCAAGTCGCGCGCCAGGGCCTCGCCATCGAGCGCCAGGTGCACGGCGTCGCGCGCCTGCGCGTGCGCCAGCTGGAACGCCAGCTGCGCGCTGGTCGGCACGCTCACGCCGCAGCGTCCCAGCGCGATGCGCGCCGCCGTATGCGCGCGCAGCGCCTGCCACGGTTTTCTCTCGTCCATGTATCCTCCCTAACCGTCCAGGCGCAGCAGGGCCGCCTGGAAGGCCGGCGCCAGCGCCGTGTTCAGGTTCCCCTGCGCATCCGTGATGTGCATGCGCGCCAGCCAGGCCGCGAATTCGGGCGCGGGGCGCAAACCCAGCACGCGGCGCGCATACAGGGCGTCGTGGAACGAGGTGCTCTGGTAGCCGAGCATGATGTCGTCCGCGCCCGGCACGCCCATGATGAAATTGCAGCCGGCCACGCCCAGCATGGTCAGCAAGGCGTCCATGTCGTCCTGGTCCGCTTCCGCGTGGTTGGTGTAGCACACGTCGCAGCCCATGGGCAGCCCCAGCAGCTTGGCGCAGAAATGGTCTTCCAGCCCCGCGCGCAGGATCTGCTTACCGTCGTACAGGTACTCGGGGCCGATGAAACCCACCACCGAATTGACCAGCAGCGGCTGATATGCGCGCGCCACCGCATACGCGCGCGCCTCGCACGTTTGCTGGTCCATGCCGTGGTGAGCGCCGGCCGACAGGGCGCTGCCCTGGCCCGTCTCGAAATACATGACGTTGTTGCCCAGCGTGCCGCGCCCCAGCGACAGGGCCGCCGCCTGTCCCTCGGCCAGCAGGGACAAGTCGATGCCGAAGCTGCGATTGGCCGCCTGCGTGCCCGCCACCGACTGGAACACCAGATCGACGGGCGCGCCGCGGCGGATCGCCTCGATCGTGTTGGTGATGTGCGTGAGCACGCACGACTGCGTGGGAATCTGATATTGGTCAATGACGGCGTCGAGCAGGTGCAGCAGCGACACCACCTGCGCCACATTGTCGGTGGCGGGATTGATGCCGATCACGGCATCGCCGCTGCCCAGCATCAGGCCGTCGAGCATCGACGCCGCGATGCCCGTGGCGTCGTCCGTCGGGTGGTTCGGCTGCAATCGCGTGGACAGGCGGCCGTCCAGGCCCAGGGTATTGCGGAAAGCCGTGACGACACGGCACTTGCGGGCCACCAGCACCAGGTCCTGCAGGCGCATGATTTTTGAGACGGCGGCCGCCATTTCCGGCGTGATGCCGGCTGCGGCCTCGGACAGCGCTCGCGTATCCGTCGCGTCGTCCAGCAGCCAGTCGCGAAAGTCGCCCACGCACAGGTGCGCGATGGGGGAAAACGCGGCGCGCTCATGGCTATCGATGATCAGCCGCGTGACTTCATCGTCTTCATACGGCACCAGCGCCTCGTTGAGGAACAGCGATAGCGGCACTTCCGCCAGCGCCAGCTGCGCCGCCACCCGTTCCCGCGCGCTGGCGGCCGCCACACCGGCCAGCACGTCGCCCGAACGCAGCGGCGTGGCCTTTGCCAGCAGCTCCTTCAAGCTGGCGAACTGGTAAACATGGCTGTCTATCGTATGGCTGAAGCGGGGCATGGTTCGGTTCCTCCAAGGCCCTCATCTTACGCCAACTTATAAACTGCGCAGCGCCCCTTCCAGTTGCGGATAGCGGAAGACAAAACCGTCGGCCAGCAGGCGGCGCGGGGCGACCCTTTGACCTTCCACCAGCAAGTCGGCCTGCTCGCCCAGCAAGGCGCGCATGACGAAGGCTGGGGTGGGCATGACGCTGGGGCGGTGCAGCACGGCGCCCGCCACCTGGGCAAAGCGGCGCTGTTCGATCGCTTCCGGCGCGCAGAAGTTGTACGCGCCATTCACGGCTCCCTGTTCGCTGCGGCGCGCCAGATGGGCGATGCCGCGGAGGACGTCGCGCACGTGCACCCACGTGACCCACTGCTTGCCGCCACCGAGCGGGCCGCCCACGCCGAAGCGGATCGGCAGCAGCATCTGCGGCAGCGAACCCTGGTGGCCGAAGACGAGGCCGAAGCGCATGCAGCCCACCTGCACGCCAAATTTCTCCGCCTGGCGCGCGGCCGCTTCCCATTCCTGGCACAGCTGCGACATGAAGATGGCTTGCGGCGCGCTCTCCTCCGTCAATTCCGCCGCGTCGCCCTGCGGCTGCACGCCGTAATAGCCGATGGCCGACGCCGACAGCAGCACGCGCGGCTTGTGCTGCGCGCGGGCGATCCACGCCACCAGTTCCTGCGTCAGCGCCACCCTGCTGCGGCGCAAGGCCGCCTTGCGCGCGTCCGTCCAGCGCTTGCCGACGATGCGCGCGCCGGCCAGGTTGACCACCATGTCGATGCGCCGCGCATCCGCCAATTCATCGAAGGACTGGATGCAGCGCACCTGGCCGTCGAAGGTCCACGCGGCCTGCTTCGGCTGGCGCGTCAGCACTGTCACCGCGTGGCCGTCGGCCAGCAGGGCGCTGACCAGTTGCTGGCCGATGAAACCCGTGGCGCCCGTCACCAGCACGGATTGCGGCGCGGCGGCAAAGCGCAGGTGCTCTTCTTGCTCTGCCGTCTCTTGCACCTTGCGCCGTCCCAGCTGCCACACGGCGTACGCGTCGCGCAGGCCGGACAGGCCCACGCCCACGCCGCACAGGGCCAGGAAGACGCTGAGCCAGCCATACGGCTGCCACACGAGGGCCGTCGGCAGGCTCGCCCACTGGCTGCTGTTCAGGGCCAGCAGCGCGATGAAGGCGCCCGCGTTGATCGCCAGCACCGTGTGCGTGACCCGCTCCGTGGCGGGCAAGAGACGGGTCTGGTCCTCGACGACGAAGTCCCACAGGGTCAGCACGATTTCCACGCCAAACACGATCACCAGCACCCAGGCCCAGGCGCCATGCCATTCCCAGGCCGCCAGACCGACAAACAGCAGGCTGTAGATCAGCGCGCGCGTGGCGTGGATGGTCAGCTCCAGGCGCGCCGAGGCCTTTTGCGGCAGCGCTTCCGTGATTTCATGGTGGTAGATGGTGTCGAAGGCGCCCAGGCAGCCTTGCGCCGCCATCAGTTGCAGGGCCAGCAGATGCGTATTCATGGTGTCTCCTTGTGTAGGGCGGGCGCGGCGCTTTCGCGGAACACGCCGACCTGGGTAAACGTGGTGCCGAACAGGGCGTGGCGGATCTCGATGCGGATGTTGAACTGCTGCGGCGTGTCATTGCGGTGGCACAGATAGGTCTTGCCGGGCGTGAGCACGCCGGGCAGCGGCATCCGCCAGCCGAAAAGATCGAGAAAATAGCCGTCGCTGGTGAAGTGCAGGTTGCCATCCTCGACGTGCAACAGCAGCTTCATGCCCAGGCCCATGCCCACGTATTCGAGCACTTCGCCTTTTGCGCTTTCGGCCATGTAGGACGTGAAGCGGATCGGCGCGCGGCCATGCAGGCGGTAAGTGCGCTGCTTGAAGATGAAGGGGCAAGCGGGACGCGAATAGACTTCGATATCCACGGGGAAGTCATGATCGTCATACGGGATCAAGGCGCCATCGATGAAGGGGCGCGTCAGCCATCCCAGGACCTTGCCCAGGCGCGAGCTGGTGAGTTCACTGAGTTCGCCCCGGTAGTACAGGGGCTGGCCCGGCGCGGGATTTTTCTCGAAGCGGCGGCGGATATCCGGGTGCAGGGTGAGCCACTGCGCGCCCATCACCTTCCTGAACAGCTCTCCTTCGGACGGGCCGTTCATGATTTGCCGCGCTTGCCTGGTTTTTCTTCCGGGCTGAGGAACTTGGCCACCTTGCCGCCCATGGACAGCATGCGCTGCAGGGTCGCCGGCGGCAGGTTTTTATAGTCGCTGTAGGTGGCGCTGAGCATTTCCAGGAAGGCCAGCACTTCGCCCATGCGCGCCAGCGTTTCCGGCGGTATCGCCGCATCGTGTTCGCCCTCGATCGCGCATTCGCGCAGCACTGTCAGGGTGGGATCGATCTCGCGCCGCTTGCGCTCTTCCATGATGCCCCTGAAGATTTCCCACACATCCTGCAGGGCGACGAAATGGTCGCGCCGGTCGCCCATCACGTGCGTGATGCGCGCCAGGCCCCAGCTTTGCAATTCCTTCAGGCTGTTGCTGACATTCGAGCGGGCCACGTTCAGGCTGGCCGCGATGTCTTCCGCCGTCAAGGGTTCGTTGGCCAGGAACAGCAGTGCGTGGATCTGCGCCACGGTGCGGTTGACGCCCCAGCGGGTGCCCATCTCGCCCCAGTGCAGAATGTACTTCTGCGTCGTCGGACTCAGTTCCATGATTTTCTCTTATTTCTGTCGTTACAGAAATGTAAGACGAAACAGAATCCCAGTCAAGCGCGATTCGTCAGGACTGTGCCGGCGGCTGGCCCATGGCGCGCAGGAAGGCTTGCTGCGAGGCGTGCAGCTGGCCATAACCAAGTTCGCGGTAGACGAGGCCGTGGCGCGGCGCCAGCTCGGCGATGATGGACGCCAGCGCCGGGTAGTGGCGGTGGTTCCAGGTGGGGAACAGGTGGTGCGTGAGGTGCAGATTCAGGCCGCCGAGCCAGTAGCCGAGCCAGCGCAGGCGCCGCGGTTGCGGCGTCCAGTCGCAGGCCGTATAAAACGTGTGCTGGTACCAGTCGTGCGGCAGGGTGCCGTCCTGGCCCGGCTGGAAAAACTCCACTTCGGCCCAGTGCGTGCCGAGGATCAGCGCCACCAGCGCGCACGAGGCGAGCATCTGGCCCACGAAATACGCGCCCAGCACCACGCCCCAGCCGATGCCATGCTGCTGCAGCACCCACATGGGCAGCGCCAGCACCAGCGCCACGTGGCCCAGCTTCCAGCCCAGGAAAGACAGCCAGCCGCGCCAGCCCTGCAGGCGGCTGCGCGCGGCCACGGGCGTCTTGCCGAAGCGGTCCAGCCAGTCGCCATACCAGTTCAGATACGGCAGCGACAGGGCCGCCACCACGGGCCAGTACAGGTATTGATAGCGGTACTGGGGCGACCAGCGTTGGAACGGCGTCTGGCGCAAAAACGGATTCGGTTCCGTGTCGAGGTCATAGCCTTCCACGTTGGCATACGTGTGATGGAAGTGCACGTGGCGGATGGTCCAGAAATCCGTGTCCACGCCCACGGGCAAGCCCACCAGACGGATCAGCATGCGGTTCAGGCGTCCCTGACGGAAGACGGCGCTGTGGGCCGCATCGTGCAGGGTATTCATGGCCAGCACCATGGCCGCGACCAGGCAGGCGACATAGCTGGCGACAAACGGCCAGGTGCTGTCGGCGTTCAAGGCCAGCGCGTACAGCCCCACCGTCAGCACGGCCAGGAACACGGCTTTCGCATGCAGGCGCAGGTCGCCAAAGCGGTGTTTTCCCTCGCTGGCGAGGTAGGCATCGGCACGCGCGCGCAGTTCGCGGCGGAAGGCCGAATCGCGGGCTGGCTGGAAGCGCAGCGGCGGCAAAGGAGGCACAGGCGTCACGCGCGCGTCCCCGCAGTAGCCGGCCACCACAGGCGGCGCGCGCCATCGAGGCCGTGCGCCAGCAGCGCGGCCAAAAACACCATGCCCCACGCATCGCGGGGGCCATACCAGCCCAGATACAGGGCCGGCATGGCCAGCGCGATGGCGACCCAGGCGATGGCGCCCCAGCGCCGTGCATCGGACAGGCCGCCCAGCGCCAGCGTGCCGCCAAAAATCAGGGCGAACAGGATGGCCTGCTGCGCGCCGGCCAGCGCCGCTTCGTGGTTGACGTAATAGATCACCAGGCCAAACAAAATCACGCCGCCGCTACCGATGAACAGTTCGGGCACCTCGAAAGTGCCGCGCGACTGCCAGTGGGGAAAGCGCGCGCGCAGCCACTTGAACAGTTTGCCGTTGCTGGCCAACAGGGGGTTATGCGTGGGTGTCATGCCCTTCACGCCATAGCGCATTTCCACGCCATCGAGTTCGGGCTGGAAGCTGCCGAACAGCCTGTCCCACAGCAGCAGGGTGCCACCGAAATTGCGGTTGATGTAGCGCTTGTCGGTGCCGTGGTGCACGCGGTGGTGCGAGGGCGTGACCATGAACTTGTCCAGGATGCCGGACTTGTTCACCAGCGCATTGTGGTTATACAACTGCACCGTGTAATGCAGCGACGAGACGACGAGGAAGATTTCCAGCGGCACGCCCAGCACGGCCAGGATGGCGATGAACGGGAAATTCGTCAGCGACGAATACCAGGAATTGCGCACGCCCAGCGACAGGTTGAAATGCTCGCCCTGGTGATGCACCACGTGCACGGCCCACAGCAAAGGGATTTTGTGGTGCAGCCGGTGCATCCAGTAAAAGCACAGGTCCCAGGCAAAAAAAGCGAACACCCATTGCGCCACCACGGGCCACTGGTCGACGATGTGCAGGTTCACATGGCGCAGCAGCAGGGCAAACGCGGCCACTTCCACGCCGCGGAATACCCACATCAGGATATGGCCGGAATTGAGGTTGAAAATCACGTCTTTCCACGGCACGGGGGTCTTGCGCACCCATTTCAGGATCAGCAGTTCGGCCAGCACGAAGGCCAGCATGACAAGGAAAGACAGGGCAAAGGGGTTCATCATGATGCGGTTTCAGTGGAAATGGCGCGGCGAGCCGTCCAGAATACCTGCATTTTCGCCAACATGCCGCCCGCCACGCCCACGCCCAGGCCGGCGGCCAGGTCGATGCTCACGTGCCGGCGCAGCGCGATGATGGCGTAGCAGATGGCCACGCCCAGCAGCACGACCAGTGCGGAGCGCAGCAGGTGGCGTTTGTCGCACAAGGCCCACACACATAATAATGTCAGGGCGCCGTGCAGCGAGGGCAGGCAGTTTTGCGTGGAGTCCGCCGACTGCAGCATGCGCAGCGCCTGCGTGCTCCAGGCACTGCCGTCACCCACGGGCGGATACGCAAGCGTGGTCGGGTACAGCAGGAAGACCACGCCGCAAGCCAGCGCGGAAAGCGCCATGGCGCGCGCCAGCCAGCGCACTCTCGCCGCATCGGCCGCCAGGTAGGCGTACGGGATCAGGATGAAGAAGGACAGATACAGCCAGATGGCGGCATCCGTGTAGGGAATGGCGCGGTCCAGCGCCGTTTCCGGCAAGAGTACCCCCTGCCCTTGCAGCACATCGCTGGAAAAATACACGAGGCCGACGCTGCCCCAGCCGGCCAGCAGGTGCAGCAGGCGGCAAGGTAAAGTCATGGAAGAAGGGTTCATGCGCTCGCAAGGCGCCGGATGCGGCGCCGTTTCATGGTGGGGTCAAAGGGAGGCAGTTCGCCGCTCACCGTCCAGGCCAGGCCGTCGACGGCCACGCCCAGGCCGCGCAGCACCGTTGCCAGGTGATCGCGCAAGGCGGCCAGGCCGGCGGCGTCGAGGGACGCATGCAGCTGCAAGGCGCTGTCGCCCTGCTGCACCAGGCGGTAATCGGCGTCCGCCGGCAAGGCTTGCGCGAACGCGCGCGTCAGCACGTCGGCAAACACGGCGACGGGGGCGCCGCCGCGCACGGACGGTAGCAGCAGAAGGTCGTCGCAGCGCCCTTCGATGCCATCGATGGCGCGCGTGGCGCGGCCGCACGGGCATGGCGTGGCGCGCGCGATCAAAATATCGTCGAGGCGGTAGCGCACGATGGGCTGCGTCATGCGCGTGAAGTCCGTAATCACGGGCACGAAACGACGCTCTTCAGCGTCGAGCCATTGCGGTTCGATGTGCACGTATTCCTCGTTCAGGTGCAGCACACCGTGTTCGCAGCTGCTGGCAAGAAAACCCTCGGTGGCCTGGTAGATTTCATGCACGGCGCCGAACGCCTGCACGATCAGCGCGCGGTCCTGCGCTTCCAGCACTTCGGCCACCGAGATGACTTTTTTAGGCGCCAGCGCCAGGCTGCCATCGATGACGCGCAAGGCCAGCTGGCGCAGCACCTGGGCCGGCGCGACGATGACGGAAGGTTGATAGCGCGCCAGCTGCGCGCACAGGCTGTCGAACGGTGCGAACAGGTCGTAGAAGGAAAACGTGAGCCACGGCGAACGCACGGCCGTGTACAGATTGCTGTTCGCGCGCAGGAACAGGGCAACTCTTTCGCCGGAAAACAGGCCGTCAGGCAGCGCCTTGGCCAGCATCACGCCCGCCCATTGGGCCTTTTCGCGGGGGCTGACGGTAAATACGGCGCGCCGCGACGAGGTGCCCGACGACAGGCCCAC
Source organism: Janthinobacterium sp. PAMC25594 (assembly GCF_019443505.1). NCBI lineage: Bacteria > Pseudomonadati > Pseudomonadota > Betaproteobacteria > Burkholderiales > Oxalobacteraceae > Janthinobacterium > Janthinobacterium sp. PAMC25594. Next base: position 5,012,234 of record NZ_CP080377.1, on the reverse strand, counting down.
CGTGATGTCGCCCACGGCGGGCGTAAAGTCGCGGCTATGCTCGGCCGCCATGGCCGCGTCCATCGCCTGCGCCAAGGTGACGCCCTCGGTGTTCATGGCGTCGAAATGCTCGAGCATCAGCGCCTTGTTCATGGTGGGCCACTGTGCCAGCGGCAGCGCGCGATAGGGAGCGAAATAGCGGCTGCGCGCGCACAGCACATCGATGAAACGCGCCAGCTGCTTGTGCTGGTAGGCGTCCAGCTGCGCGCGGCTTGTGAAACGCAGGCGGCGCGTGCGCCAGTACGACAGCAACAGCCAGAAAATTCGCTTCACGGGTGGCCCGCCACCGGCAAATAATCGTTGCTGTCTTCATGCGTGATGCGGATCTGCGCATTGCCCGACTGGTGCAACTGGTGCAGCCGCTTCAGGGTGGCGTAATACGGCGCGCGCTTGTGCTGGATGAGGAAGGACAGTTCCGACGGCCCGCGCAGCTGCTGAAAACTTTCCGGCACCCAGGCCGCGTCCGACGCCAGCAAGGTCCAGCCGCCATCCTGCAGCACGAAGGCACCCAGATGACCGACCGCGTGGCCGGGCAAGTCGACGATGTAGATTTCGCCCGTGCCGCTGACGTCGCGCCCGTGCGTGAATGGCAGCAGGGCTGCCGGCAAGGCCGTCTCGGGCACACTTTCGACGAAATCGAGGCGGTCGGCAATATCATTCGGCAGCAGCTCGGGCACGAAAGCCTGGCGCACGGCGGCCACGCCGGATAATCCCCGCACGGCGTCCCAGCCCGTTTTGGAAGCCATCAGCCGCGCGCCGGGAAAGTCGCGCAGGCCGGCGATATGGTCGGCGTGGAAGTGCGACAGCAGCAGGGTGTGGATGTCGCCGGGCGCCACGCCCTGCGCGCGCAACTGTCCCTGCAGCGATTCATTGTCGTCAAACGAAATCGGCGTCACCCACGCATACAGGCGGTACACGCCTTTCGACGTGGCGGCGCGGAAGTGCTCGGCGTAACCGGTGTCCCACAGGTACAGGCCCGCGCGCGTTTCGATCAGGTAGGCGCGCGAGGGGAAGCAGCGGCTGGCCAGCCCGCTGCCTTTCAAGACCATGCAAGAGGGATGCGTGCAATGGCCGACGCGAAACGCGGTGATGCTAGCCATTGCGCTCCTTGCCCACCTTGTGCGCCGCCGCTTCCTGGCGCATCCACTGCGCCGTCAGGGCGATGCCTTCCTGCAGGCTGACGATGGGACGGTAGCCGAGCACCTTGCGCGCCTTGGCGTTATCGAGCGTCATGTCGAAACTGAGCGCGCCGATGCTGTAGGGCGTGAGCGACGGTTCGCGGCGCGTAAAACGCGAAGCGAACTGCATCAGGCGCGCCGCCAGCGCCAGCACGCGATAGGGCACGCTGACGATCCGGAACGGCTGCTGCAGGTGCTCGCAAAACAAGGTACGCAAAATGTCGCACAGGCGCGCCGGTTCGCCATTCGTGATGTTGAAGGCGGCGCCAGACTGCACGGTCTTGTGCACGGTGGCCAGCCACATCGCATGCACGACGTTGTCGACATAGGTGACGTCGATGGTGACCGCGCCGCCGTTGGGCAGCGGCAGCTTGCCGCCGCGCTGTTCCAGCACGCGCGCCAGGCGCGGGATCAGCACCTGGTCGTGCGGGCCGAAGATGGCGCGCGGGCGCAGGATCACGCACGTCATGCCGCGATGGCGGTCGACCGACTCCTGCACCAGCTTTTCCGCCATCGCCTTGGAGCGCGCATAGGCGTTGACGAAAGCGTCGGGGCGGAAGGTTTCCGGCACGTCGTAGCGGTTGCGGTAATCGAAATACATGGCCGGCGTGGAGATGTGCACGAAGCGCGCCACGTGCTGGCTGGCGGCCGCGCGCAGCAGCTGGCCCGTGGCCGTGACGTTGGCGGCGATGAAGTCGCGCTCGGCGCCCCAGGGCGAAGACAGCGCGGCGCAGTGCCAGACGGTGTCCATACCGCGCACCAGCTCATCGACCTGGCGCGGCGATGCCTGTGCCAGATCGAGCGGCACGAATTGCGCGCCCATGCGCTCCAGTTCGCGGCCCACGGCAGCGTTGCGGCCCGTGGCGCGCACTTCCACGCCCTGCGCCAGCAGGGTGCGCACGGCATTGCGCCCCAAGCCCCCCGTCGCTCCCGTGACCAGTATCCGCCTCATCACACCACCTTCACAGGTCAAGAATCATGCCGCCGATGGTCAGGCCTGCGGCCGTGCCCATCATCAGCAAACGCTGGCCTGCCACGGCCCGCCCCGTCATCACCGCCTCGTGCAGAGCGGTGGGCAAGGAGGCGGCCACCTGGTTACCGTGCGTTTCAAAGATCTTGATGATTTTAGCATCGGGAACGTCGAGGATGCGCGCCGCATGCGCGAGCCCCAGCGGGCTGGCCTGGTGCGGCACGACCACATCGACTTTCTCCAAGCCGGCGCCCGATTCCTGCATGAGTTCCGCGAGGAAATCCGGCATCACCTTGACGGCCAGGCGGAACACGGCCTTGCCATCCATGCGGAACAGGTAATCGCCCGGTTCGCAGCCGTTGCGCGGATTGCGCTCGGTGCCGCCGCCGCGGATTTCGCAGTAGCGCCGCCCTTCCGGATACGTGCCCATCTTGTAGGCGCGGATGCCGGCGCTGCCGTCACCGCGCTCGACGATGACGGCGGCGGCGCCGTCGCCAAAGATCATCGACGCTTCCGGCTCGCTCCAGTCGACGCCGCGCGAAGCGAGGTCGGAGGAAACGATGGCGATGCGCCGGTAGGCGCCGCCGGCCAGCATCGAGGCGGCCACGCGGAAAGCGGCCATGAAACTGAGGCAGCTGGCATTGACGTCGAAGCTTTGCGTACCGGGCGGCAAGCCCGCGTGTTCGGCAACGAAGCAGGCCGTGTTCGGCAACGCTTGCTCGGGCACGCCGCAGGCGCAGATCAGCAGATCGATATCGGCCGGACGCAGGCTGGCGTTCTTCAGCGCGTCGAGCAGGGCGGCGGCGCCCAGCTGGCTTTGCGATTCATCGGGCGCGGCGACAAAGCGCGACAGCACGCCGCTCTTGCGCAGGGTGTAGCCAGCCGGATGGCCCAATTTCAGGTCCAGGCTGGCGGAGGTGACGCTGTGCGAGGGCACGGCTTTGCCCGTCGCGATCAGGCGAACTGGAATCATGTTTGCCTTTATGTAAATGTAAGTTAAATGCGAAAAAACACGGTTAATGGAGGCCGCTCAATCGAGTACCAGCGGCGGCAGCTTGACGCCGCAACTCTTGCAGAAACTGGCATCGTCATCGAGCCCTTCTTTCAGGCACGTGGGACAGGTACGCGTGGTGACCAGCTTGGAACTGCGCTGTACCGTCATTTCGGCACTGATAATGCCGGTAGGCACTGCCAGGATCCCCCAGCCGAGCAGCATCATCAGCGAAGCGATGGTGCGCCCGATGTCGGTGCGCGGCGTGATATCGCCGAAACCCACCGTGGTCATGGTGCTGATGGCCCAGTATATCGACGTCGGAATACTGCTAAAGCCGTTATCCGGCCCTTCCACGACATACATCACAGTACCCAACAGAAAGACCACCATCATGACAAAAGACAAGAAAATGAGGATCTTGCGCCGGCTGGCCAGCAAGGCCCGCCCCAGCACCGTGTATTCATGCACATAGGACGTGAGCTTGAGGATACGGAACATGCGCAGCAGGCGCAAAATGCGCACGTCGATCAGCACGTGCGCGCCCGGCAACAGCAAGCCGATGTAGGTCGGCACGATGGCCAGCAAGTCGATCACGCCGAAAAAACTCTTGGCGTAGCGCACCGGATGCTGCAGGCACGCCAGGCGGGCACAATATTCGATGGTAAACAAAATGGTGAAGAACCATTCCAGCGCCGTGAGCCAGGTGCCATAGCGCTCGGCCATGGAGGCGACACTGCTGAGCACGACCACCGTCACGCTGATCAGGATGGCGGCGATCAGCAACAGGTCGAAGGCGCGGCCCGTGCGTGTTTCCGCCTCGAAAATGACGGTGTACACTTGCTCGCGCCAGCCCCGCTCGGGCTTGCCAAATTTTTGCTGCGTTTCCTGTGCCGCCAATTGCTGCGGCGTCAAGGGTGCCGCGCCGCTCTTCGTCGCGGCTTTCATGTGGGTAGTGTGCTCATATATTATTATTGTATAGATAATTTACAAAGCACGGCGACACGCACGGTTGCGCTACAGCTTTCACTACAACAACACTACGACAGCTTTTTCGCCAGCAACACGGCATTACGCCGGTCGCGTTCGGCTTGCACGATGTCCGTCGTGCGCGCTTCCGAGATGCCCACCGTGTGCAGCACGGTGGCCGTCAGTTGCAGCGCCGACTCCAGCGCCTCGGGCACGACCAGGGTGGCGCCCGCCTGGATCAGGGCCACCGCATGCGCCTCGTCGCGGGCGCGCGCATACACGGGCAGCTGCGGATATTCACGGCGGATCGATTTCACGGCATGCAGCACGGAGGCCGCGTGGTCCATGGTCAGCACCACGGCGGCAGCCCGGTCCGCATTGACTTTTTGCAACAGTTCCGCGCGCGACGCATCGCCGAAATACACGGGAAAACCGCGCGGATGCAGGGTCGTCACCAGGCGCGCATCATTCTCGATCGCCACATACGCGATATCCTGTTCCGTCAGCACCTTGGCCAGCAACTGCCCCACGCGGCCAAAACCGGCGATGATGACGGTGCTGCCCTGCGGCGGCGGCGCGCCGTGCGCCAGGTCGGCCAGCTGATGGTGGTGGCGCTTTTCCCACCAGTTGCCGAACGCGCGCGCCGCCTTGGCCAGCGCCGGCGTGGCGAACAGGCTCAGGCCCACCACCAGCATGACGAACTGCGCCACCTGCGGGCCGATCAATTTCGTGCCCAGCGCATACGCGACGACGATGAAGGCGAATTCGCCGCCCTGCCCCAGCAGCACGCCCGTTTCCACGGCGCGCCCCCAGTGAAAGCCGCCGATGCGAAAAATCACGCTGATGACCAGGGTTTTCAGCGCAAACAGGCTCAGCACGGCCAAGGGGATCAAAATTGGCGACTTGAGGATTTCGCGCACGTCGATCTGCATGCCCACCGACATGAAGAACAGACCCATCAGCAAACCTTTGAAGGGCTCGATCGTCACTTCCACTTCGTGGCGAAATTCCGTCTCCGCCAGCAGCAAGCCGGCCAGCAAGGCGCCCAGCGCCATCGACAGGCCCGCCAGATACGTCAATCCCGCGATGCCCAGGGTGCTGAGCAAGGTCAGGGCCATGAACACGTCAGGCTGGCGTTTCTTGACGAAAAACTGGAACAGCGGACGGATCACGCGGCGCCCCAGCAGATAGATCAGCAGAATGGCGCCCGCCGATTTCACGGCCGCAAAGCTGAGCAGATACGCCAGGTCGTCGCTGCGCCCGCTGGCGAACACGTCGATCAGGATGAACAGCGGCACCACCATCAGATCCTGGAACATCAAAATGGAAAAGCCCGCCTGTCCGCTTGGGGTCTGCAGCGAGCGCTGGTCGGTCAGCAGTTGCATCACCACGGCCGTGGACGACAGCGACAGCACCAGGCCCAGCACGATGGACGCTTCCAGCGACAGGCCGAAGTAATACGCGACGCCGCCGATCAGGCAGGCGCTGACGGCCACCTGCCCCACGCCCGCGCCGAATACCCAGCGCCGCAGCGCCCACAGCCGTTCCGTCGACAGTTCCAGGCCGATCATGAACATCAAAAACATCACGCCCAGCTCGGCCAGTCCGCTGACTTGCTCGGCACGCACGAACGAGAAATACGTCAGCCACGTGAAATCACCGGCCCACAGGCCGAAGCCGAACGGGCCGAACAGGCAGCCGACGGCCAGGAAACCAAGCACCTGGTTGACTTTCAGGCGTTGCAATAGCGGAATAAAAATCCCGGCCAGGGCGAGAAACAGCAGGGTTTCCCGCAAATACGGTAAGGCGTGTTGCTCTTCCAAAATAGTCCTAACTAAATATCATTCTTGCTGAATTGGTAGTGTCGCATGCTGGGCCACGGCGAAGCAGACCCACACGCGATATTTTTTCCTAAGAGCAACACATCCGTTCTCTATTTCGGCGGCGCCAGCATATCGGCACGGGGGCGGTCCCAGCCCGGCACGTAGGCGGGACACGGGCGGCTGCGGAACTGCTGCAGTTCCACGGTGGTGAAATTGGGCAGCATGCCGGGATTGAAGCGCACGTCCGTCAGCTTGTCCGCATGCAAGCGGGGCATGCGGGCAAAGCGGAACCAGGCGTCGGCATAGCAATTGTCCGCCTGCAAGGTGCGCAAGGCGGCCAAGCTACCTGCCGCCTGCGCGGAGACGGCGATGCCGGGCGCCAGTTGCTGTTCCCGCTTGCCCGTCTCGGCCAGCCCGGCCGGGCAGGCAGCGGGCGCCAGCGAGGCGGGCAGCAGGCTCAGGGTGCCGCGCCGCAGGGTGTACACGTCTGTCTTGCTGTCGAGCGACACATAGATCCAGCACAATGGATTACTGGGAAACGCCGTCATCGCCACATCCCACACGCGCGTGCCGGGGTCCAGGCGCTGCACGGCCGCCTCGATGCGGCCGCGGCCGATGGACGAGGCCACGCCCTGCGTGCCGATGAAAGTGGCCGCCAGCGCGAAAGCCAGCAGCAGCGCTCCCCGCCCCCGCTCGCCGGCCCGCCCTTGCAGCACGGCCAGCACCACGCCCAGCCCCAGCAGAACCGCCAGCGAAGCCGGCGCCAGGTAGGTTTTATAAGTGAAGAAGCACAAAGCCGCCGCCAGCGCGGCCAGCAGCACGCCTTTGACGATGCCGTAGCGCAAGGACATGATCACGGGCACGCCCAGCAGCACCCAGAACATGGGTTCGACAATGAAGGCCATGTCGCCATACAGCCAGCGGCTGTCAAATGGATAAAACGGGTGCAAGCCATAGGAATTGAGGAAATCCATGCCCATGTGCAAGCAAAATCCCAGCAGCAGACAGGCCGCCAGGCCGATGCGGGCGGGCACGCTTTCCTTCAGCAGCCGGCGCGCGCCGGGCCATAGCAGCCACAGCAGGGCCAGCAACAGCAGCGCCTGCGGCAAGGCCAGCAGCAAGGTATGCGTATGGCCACGGTGGTGCAGCATGTAGCCAAACGGGCGCGGCAGCAGCCTGGTCAGCACCAGGTCCAGGTCGGGCGCATTGCTGGCAAACCAGGCCGTAAACAGAAACAGCGCACGCCGGGTGCGCTGGGCGGGGGCTTGCGGCTCGGGCGGCAGGCTGCGATGTAGCAGTTCACCGACCCCGAGGCCGATGACCGAATGCGTAATATTATCCATCGGGCAATTTTACAGGATGCGGCCACCCCAAGAGCAAAGGCTGGGGTCGTACCCTCAGGGTACGACCCCGGATTCTGCCATTGGGTTTGTTCAATCAAGCGGTTACAGTGCCTGTAAATCTTCCCCGCGCATGCCCACCAGCAAGGCGCGACCATCGGGCAGCACGCGGAACTCGCCATAGCGGGCCTTTTCCCAGCGCGCCGCCTCGCCCTCCTTGAAGAACCAGGCATCGCTGACCAGCACCCAGTTACCACCCTTCGGCGTCAGTTCGAGCAGGAATTCGCCGGGCGCCAGCACCTCTTTGGTGTACGGGCGCAGCAGTTCTGCCACGCCGCGCGCATCGCGCCTGGCCACCACGAGGGGCCGGCCCGGCGCCCTGTCCACGCTGGCCAGGGTGCTCAGGACGCCGAGGCCCTGGAAATTGAGGCGCATATAATCGCCCTGCATCAGCGAACGGGGATCGACGGGCGCCAGTTCCACGAACACAGGCTCGCCCTTGGCAATCAATTGCTCCTTTTGCCAGATGCCACCGTTGGCGACCAGCAACACCAGCAGCAAGCCGCCCAGCACGCCCAGGCGCACGGCGCGATGTTCGGCCGCCACGCCCGCCGGTTTGCTTTCCACCAGATGCAGCACGGCGCCGCGCGTAGCCAGCCACGACAATGCGCACAGCACGGCGCCGGCCACGGCCAGCAGCGCCGCCTTGCTGGCCAGCGGCCAGGCCAGCTGGTAATAAAAGCTGCCGATGATCCACGCCGCCGCCAGCGCGGCCGCCACGGCCACGCGCAAACGCGCGCTCGTCACACAATACGCGAGGATCAGCAGCACGGGACCGAGCGCCGGCATGAACCACGCCAGCACGACCAGCACCAGCGCCACGCCGATGGCGGGCAACTGGCGCAATGCCGGCCAGCGCCATCCCGTCCAGGCAGCGGCGGCCGTGGCCAGCACGAGCGAGACGCCATTCAAGGCCTGTGCATACCAGGCGCCGGCCTGGTGCCGGCTCACTTCGCGCGCCACCTCGCCCGTGAAGCCGCCACCCAGCGCACCGCCCAGCATGAAGGTCATGCCGGACCAGAAGACCAGTCCCAGCAAGATGGCCAATACCCACCCGGTCGACAGCGACTCCAGGAAGGCGGCGACGGGTGCGCCGCGGCCATCGTTGAAGGCCTGCTTCTGCAGCCAGTGGGCGGCCAGCCAGAGTGCCAGGGCCAGCATCCAGGCCAGATACAGTTGCGTGGGATCGTTCTCGAAAATCCAGTCGCGCGTGCTATCGATGATGCCCAGCGCCAGCAAACCGCAGGCGACCAGTCCCAGCAGCACGCGCAGCCAGTCGCGCGGCAAGGCGGCGGCCACCACCAGGCATACCAGGCACAGCAGCAGCGAGGCCGTCTGCGTGGAGCAATCGCGGAACAGGGCATAACCGAGCAAGCTGCCGCCCACCAGCAGGCAGGGCACGGCCAGCTGCTCGACAAACAGCGCCACGCCGCGCATGCGGATCAGCAGTACGGCCACCACCAGCACGATGGCGGCCACGATATACGCGCCGGGACCGTGGCGCACCACGCTTTCCAGGCCCACACCCAGCGCCAGGACCAGGGGGATGGCGGCCAGCCAGGCGCCGAAGGCCGTCATCAGCACCAGCGGCCACGGCCGGACATCCTGCACGGGCCGGCTGGCGTTGGGCGGCAACAAACCGGCGCGCGTGGCGTCGTCGATCAGGGCGGCGAGCGCATCGTCGCGCTGAGTGTTGATATTGCTCATGGTGCCTCCTGGCGCGTGCGCCACAAAATGCCTTGCACGGTCAGCGCCAGCAGCACGGCAGCGACCAGGCCCAGCATCACCAGCCTGCCGACGCCATCGCCATTGCCACCGCCATTGAACAGCATGTATCCCAGCCCCCACACCAGCAAGGTGTTGACGCCCAACGAGACGGCACTCAGGCCGAACACATCAAAGTAGCGGCGCGTGGCCAGCAGGACGCCGGCGACAGCCAGCAAGCCCAGCCCGGCCCAGTACGGCGATTCGACCTCGCTGCCGAACAGGGCGCTGACAGCCGTGCCCGTGATGAGGATGGTGGCCAGCACCAGGCCCAGGCGCAAGGCCCAGTTGCCCGCGCCCGTCCAGCGCGCCAGCAGGGGCGAGACAAACGCACAGGCCAGCAGCACGGCCAGCCAACCGCTGATGAAAATGCTCAGATCGGCCGAATTGATGCGCCAGCTGTGGTGCGCATGCGCCTGCATCCACAGGGCGGCGGCCGTCGAAAAAATTAGCATCCACGGCGTCCACAGCACGTCGCTGCGCGCCACCAGGCACAGGGGCAAGGCCAGCGCGGCCCACAGGGCGAACAGCTGCCACGGATCGGCGCCCGTCTGGTAGGTCTGGCCGAAATACGCGAACAGGCCGCCGATGGCCAGCAAGGCCATCAGCAACAGCGGTATGCGCGCCTTGGGTACGGCGAAGGCGCCCACGCAGGCGGCGGCCAACACGCCTTGCAGCAGGGCAAAGCGGCCCATGCGACCCAGGTCTTCCCAGTTGGCGGCGACCCAGCAGATCAGGCCCATGCCCAACAAGGCGGCGCCCAGCACGGCCACGCCGCGCGGCAGCCAGTAGGCCAGGCGCGCCGGTTCGCGCTGGAAGCCGGCCACTTCCTGCAACTGCCGGGTTTGTTGGGCATCGAGCGCATGGGCCGAGGCGAGTTGGTACACGGCGAGGCGTAAATCCATCGTCTGCTTTCTTTGTCAGGAAATAGGGGGAGTCAGGTCAGCGCTCGACGCTCACGCCGCGCCAGAAGGCGACGTGGCCGGCAATTTGCTTGGCGGCATCCTTGGGCTGGGGGTAATACCAGGCGGCGTTGGCATTCGTCTGGCCATCGACGACGACATCGTAATAGCTGGCCGTGCCCTTCCACGGGCAGATGCTGGTGTGACTGCTGGGACGCAGGTACTCCTGCGTCACCTTGGACAAAGGAAAATATATATTGTTTTCAACGACTTGCACCTGCGCATCGGTCGCTTGCGCGATGACGGCGCCATTCCAGCTGGCTGTTGGCATTTGACTATCCTCCTTCTGCGCCGAGTGTAGCGCAAAAAGTCTGCCATGGCGCGCGCCATTGGCGCCTGGCTTAAGCGCCGCTGATGATCTGGCGCAAGGCTTGCTCAAACACTTCAGGAGGCTGGCCGCCGGAAATCAGGTGGCGCTCGTTGATGATGACGGCAGGCACCGAGTTGATGCCGTTCTGCTGGTAGAACCGCTCCTGCGCGCGCACTTCGTCCGCATAGGCATCGGAGGCCAATACCTCGGCCGCTTTCGCGGTATCGAGACCGACGTCGCCCGCGACTTTCAGCAGCACCTCGTGCGAGGACGGATTCTGGCCCTGCGTGAAGTAGGCATCGAACAGCGCCATCTTGAGTGCCTTCTGGCGTCCTTCGATCCCGGCCCAATGCAGCAGCCGGTGCGCATCGAACGTGTTGTAGATGCGGCCGCGCTTGTCCATGGCGAAAGTAAAGCCCAGCTGCTCGCCGCGCGCGCGGATCGCTTCGCGCGACTGCGCCATCTGTTCCGGGGTGGAACCGTATTTGCGGGCGATGTGTTCGCCGATATCCTCGCCTTCGACCGGCATATTGGCGTTCAGCTCGAAGGGCTGGAAGTGGATCTCGGCCTGGACGGTGCCGTCCAGCTTGTCCAAGGCTTGCTCCAGCGATTTCAGGCCGATCACGCACCAGGGGCAGGAAACGTCGGAAACGAAGTCGATACGGAGGGGAACGGGTGTGGCGGAGGAGGTGGGGACAGTCATGGTGGGCAGCCTTTGCGCGAGTCGGTGGCGGCCGCACCGCGCGGCGCCGCAAGCACAGCATATGCGTGCGGGCCGCGGGAAATCAAGCGCCTACTTTTTCTTCACGGGCGCCTTGGCCCCATCCTTCTTGCCGCCGATCTTGCTTTCCTTGCCAGAGAGCAAGTTCGCGATGTTCTGGCTGTGGCGGTAAGCCAGCAGCACGCTCATGACGATGACAGCCAGCAAGATCGGATCGACGCCGAACAGCAAGCCATAGTAAAACGGCGCGAACAGGGCCGCCACCAGCGCTGCCAGCGAGGAATAGCGAAACGCGTAGGCGATGATCAGCCAGGTGGCCAGGGTCGCCAGGCCCAGCCAGGGATTAATCCCCAGCAATACGCCCAGGGCCGTGGCCACGCCCTTGCCGCCGACAAAGCGGAAGAACACGGGCCACAGATGGCCGAGGAAGACGGCGATGGCCACCAGCGCCACGGCCGTGTCGCCCACGCCCAGGGCGCTGGCAAAATGGTCGGCCAGGAACACGGCCAGCCAGCCCTTGGCGCCATCGCCCAGCAGCGTCATGACGGCCGCGCCCTTGTTGCCGCTGCGCAGCACGTTGGTGGCGCCCGGATTTTTCGAGCCATAGGTGCGCGGATCGGCAATGCCGTAGACCTTGCTCATCACCACGGCAAACGATATCGAGCCGAGCAAGTAAGCGGCCACTGTCATTGCCACGGTTGTGATTACTGGATTCATTTCTTCCCTTTATTATGTTTATTGCACCAGCGTCGAGGCTGGCGCAGCAGAATATACACCATGCTCCATGCCCCGCAACAGGCTTTGGACGATTTCCTTAATCCTGCAGCGCGCACTGCACCGGCTTGGCCTTGAGCAAATCAATGAGCACCTGCGGCGCCAGCGAGACGAGAAAACCGCGCCGCCCGCCATTGATATAGATGCGTTCGAGCGCCAGGATGGATTGCTCCACGTACACGGGCATGGCCTTCTTCGTGCCGAACGGCGAGGTGCCGCCGATCATGTAGCCGGAATGGCGCTGCGCCACTTCGGGCTTGCACGGCTCGACGGACTTGCAGCCGATGCCACGCGCCAAATTCTTGGTCGACACCTTGCAATCGCCATGCATGAGCACGATCAGCGGCTTGGCCGCCTCGTCCTGCATCACCAGGGTCTTGATCACCGCGTGCTCGGGCACCCCCAGCTCGCGCGCCGAGACGCTGGTGCCGCCGTGTTCTTCATACGGATACGGGTGTTCTTCAAAGGAAACGTGATGCTTGCGCAGCAGCTGCGTCGCCTGGGTTTCGGAAATATGCTCTTTTTTAGCCATGCGTGATACGCTGATCGTTCAGTGAGGAGTGCTAATTATGCAGCAAGAAATCCGCTTTGCCACATTCAATGTCTGCAACCTTGCCCCCGCCGGGGCGAAATTGTATGACAACCTGGAACCGTTGAGCCCGGCGCAATACGAGGCCAAGGCGGAATGGACGGCGCGGCAGATCGACCTGCTCGACGCCGACGTGATCGGTTTCCAGGAAATTTTCTCGCAAGCGGCCCTGCGCGACGTGCTGTCGCGCACGCGCCATTACCGCGCAGCCGCCCTGGCCGGACACGATGCGATGGACGCCGCCGGACGCATGCTGCCCACGGTGGCGCTCGTGTCGCGCCTGCCGCTGGCCGGCGCCGGAGTTGCCTGGACGAATTTCCCGGCCGGCGTGAGCGTGTCCGCCGATGACAATGTCTGCCGCTTCGCCCGCGCACCGCTGCACGTGCAGGTCATCTTTCCGGGAGGACAACTCACCGACGTGGTCGTGGTGCACTTGAAATCGCGCCGGCCCGACTACCGCCACGGCGACGGCAACGATGCCATCGCCTACGCACTGGCCAACCTGCGCTCGCTGCAGCGGCGCGGCGCGGAAGCGGTGGCCCTGCGCGTGCTGGCAAGCGAACTGTGCCACAGCAGCCGTCCCCGCATCGTGCTGGGCGACTTCAACGACATCGCCAATGCCGTCACCACGTCCATCGTCATGGGCGCGGGCGCACCGTGCGAACCAGGCATGGAAATGCGAGAACGCCTGTATGACGCCAACGCCATCGCCCTGCGCCAGGATGCGGCGCGCCACGCGGGCTACACGAACATCCACGACAGCGCCTACATGACGATCGACCATATCCTCGTATCCGAACATTTTCATCCCGCCTCGCCGCGCGCCATCGGCGTGCTGCAGGACGTGACTTATCTCAACGACCATTTGCTGCTGGGCCTGCCATATGCGTCCGACCATGGCCAGGTGCTGGCGCGCATCAAGCTGCTGGGAAACATTACCTAGTTCAATAACTTCGCCAGAACACTGCCCGCGACTTGCGCGCTGGCATAGCGCCCCTGGTATTGCTGGCAGCCCTGTGCCCGCAGATACGCCAGTTGCTGCGCCGTTTCCACGCCTTCGGCAATCACCGTCAATTGCAGCTCGCGCGCCATGGCGATGATGGTGGCGGCGACCATCGTGTCGGCTTCGCCTGCCGTGCCATCCGCCGCGGCGGGCAGGAAGGATGGGTCGATCTTGAGTTTATCCACCGGGTAATGGCGCAGATTGGCCAGGCGCGAATAGCCGGTGCCGAAATCGTCGATGGCCAGCCTGACGCCCAGCGCGCGCAGCTGCGCCAGCACGCCGGCCAGGCGCGCGCCGCCCTTCATCAGCAATGACTCCGTCACTTCCAGTTCCAGGCAGGCGGCGGGCAAACCCGACACGGCCAGCGCCTCTTGCACGCTGAGCAATAAATTATTGTGCAGGCATTGCGCCGGCGACAGGTTCACGGCCACGCGCCAGGCCTGGCCCGCATCGTGCCAGGCGCGCGCGCGTCGGCAAGCTTGCTGCAGCACCCAGTTGCCAATCGACACCATCAAGCCGCACTCCTCGGCCACGGCGATGAAGCGCTCGGGCGGCAGCACGCCCAGTTGCGGGTGGCGCCAGCGCAACAGCGCTTCGGCGCCGACGATTTGCCCGCTAGCAACATCGAGCGCGGGCTGGAACTCCAGCACGAATTCATCGCGACCCAGCGCGGCGCGCAAGCCCTGCTCCAGGCTGGCCCGCTCGATGATTTGCGCATTCATCTCGGCATTGAAAAACTGGAAATTGTTACGCCCGCCTTCCTTGGCATGGTACATGGCGATATCGGCGTTGTGCACGAGGGCCTCGATGCTGTCGCCATCGCTGGGAAAGATGGCCACGCCGATCGAGGTCGATACCTGCAGTTCGTATTCGCCCAGCTGATAGGGCTGCGTGACGGCATGCAGCAGACTCGACGCCACATGGGCCACCTGGTCGATGCCGCCCACCTCGGCCAGGATGATGACGAACTCGTCGCCGCCATGCCGGCTGACCGTGTCGACGCCGCGCACGCAGCGCACCAGGCGCCGCGCCACTTCCTTGAGCAGCAAATCGCCCACATGGTGGCCCATGCTGTCATTGATGTGCTTGAAATGATCGAGGTCCAGGTACAGGATGGCCAGCATGCTCAGCTTGCGCCGCGCGGTCGCCAGCGCCAGCGACAGCCGGTCCAGCAGCAGCACCCGGTTCGGCAAGTCGGTCAGGAAATCGTGCTCGGCCAGGTGGCGCGTGTGCTCCTCGTTTTTCTTGCGCTCGCTGATATCGTTGAGGATGGCCAGGTAATTGCTCAATTGCCCCTGGCTGTCGCGGATGGCCGTCAGCGACAGCCAGGCCGGGTAGCGCCCGCCCGCCTTGCGCTGGCCCGTGATATCGCCTTGCCAATAGCCGTTGGCCTCGACTTCGTCCCACACGTGGTCAAAAAACGCCGGCGCGTCCGGCTCCACGCCGTGCTGGACGAAAGGCTTGCCCAGCATGTCGTCCAGGCTGTAGCCGCTGATTTCGCTGTACGCGGGATTCATGCTGACGACGCGCTGCTGCGGGTCCATCACGACGATGGCCACACTGGCATGCTCGATGACCTGTACCGACAAATACAGGGCCCGCTCGGCCAGTTTGCGCGAGGAAATATCGCGGATCACGGCGTAAAACAGATAGGTGTGGTCGAGCGTGACGGAAGTGAGCAGCACTTCGCCCCAGAACAGCTGGCCCGCGCACGTCTGATAGCGCCAGTCGTAGCGGCAGTTGCCGTCGGCGTGGGCCTGTGCCGCCAGCTGCGTGCCGCGCAACGACGACAATTCGCCATCGGGCTGGCGCAGCGGCGAAAAGTCGCTGAGGCGGCGCCCCAGCAGCCGTGGCCGGTCTTCACATTGAAACAGGGTAATGGCGGCCGGATTCGCTTCGGCGATGTACTCGTCGCGCAGCAATACGATGGCGTCGGCGGACTTGTCGTACAGCTGGCGGAAATTGTCGCCCATCAGCAGCAAGGCACCCTGCGCGGCGCCATCCTGGCCGCTGGCCGTGATGTCGACATCGATGCACACCACTTGCCGCACACGTCCGGACTGCATGACGGGAAACACGGTGGAACAGATGCAGCGCGGCGCGGCGCCGTCGGCGTCCAGCTTCCACAGGCGCATGCCGCGCGCCTTGCCGCTCTCCCACACGGCGGCCAGTTCGCCGGCGACATCCTCGGCCAGGCTGGCGGCATCCGGCAGCGAAGCGGCCACCCTGGCCCACGGCTGGCCCAGCGCCAGCTCGGCCGCCACGCCGTACAGGCGCGCCGCGCCAGCGCTCCAGTAGCGCACGATGCCGTCGCGGTCGATGCCACGCACGGCCAGGCCAGGCGCCTGTTCGACGGCGGCAACAATGATGGACAGCAAGTCCAAGGCCTTGCCGGCCGGCCCCGCCTGCGGTTCGGCAGCGGCAAGCAAACGGCCCGGCGACGGCGCGGCTCCGACAATCCGATCAGACATCAGGCCCCCGTGGCGCGGCCGCGCGGCAACCGGCGGGCGTGTGGCCTGTCCGGTGGCGCAACCATCCCGACCATTCTTGCGCGCCGGCGAATCGGCTTCTTGAGGAGGCGCAAGCATCGTGACGTGCGCGGCGGGCATCCTTACTGTGGTCTCCGGTCGCCGTTTTTTGCATTCCAGCCCCGATTTTGTGCAATCTGTCGCATGGCGATGGCGGCCGGACTTGAATCTTCCTAAAGTGGCAACATGCGTATCGCCGTGAACGGCCGCAGCGGCAGGCGTGCTGCCTGCGGCCGCCACGGCGATGCGCTACCCGAATTCCCTCCCGGCCAGCGACAGGCCGGGTCCGCACCGAGACCTGGCGCCGAGCCCCTGCGCCGCTCCTGACTAAAAAACCTATGAAAAACGAGACCCTGCCCCCCGCCTCTCCCCTTGCCGCCACGCGCCGCCGGCGCTGGCGCACCCCCGTGCTGATCCTCGTCGTACTGGGTCTGGCCGGGGGCGGATGGACCGTCATGCAATCGAAGCAACAGGCGGCCAAGGCTGCCGAATTGCAAGCGAGCAAGAAGAAGGAGCAGGCAAAGTCCCCCGTGCATGAACTGGCGCAGGGCGACGTGGCCGCCATCGATGCGCGCGCGCTGACCATCAGCCTGCCCCTGTCCGGCTCGCTGGCGCCCGTGACCCAGGCCACCATCAAGGCCAAGGTCTCGGGCGTCATCCAGGAAACGACCTTGCAGGAAGGCCAGCAAGTGGCCAACGGGCAAATCCTCGTGCGCCTGGATGCGGCCGACCTGCGCGCCCGCCTGACACAGCAGCAAGCCATGCTGGACGAAGCGCAGGCGCGCCTGTCCATGGCGGCCAAGAACGAGGCGAACAGCCAGGCCCTGCTCAAGCAAAAATACATTTCGCAAACGGCCTACGACACGACGCAAAACTCGGTCGACCTGGCGCGCGCCAACGTCAAGTCCGCCGCCGCCATGGTCGATATCGCCCGCATCGCGCTGGCCGACACGGTGATCCGCGCACCGATGGCCGGCATCGTCAGCAAGCGCCACCTGCAGGCCGGCGAAAAAGTCTCGCCCGACATGCCCGTCTACACCATCGTCAACCTGGCCCAGCTGACCCTGGAAGCGCCCGTGCCCAGCGCGGAGATTCCCCGCATCAAGCTGGGGCAAGACGTGCACTTCAAGGTCGACGGCTTCGGCGCGCGCGACTTTGCCGGCAAGGTCACGCGCATCAACCCCACCACCGAGAGCGGCTCGCGCGCCATGCTGGTCTACATCGCCGTCGACAATGGCGATGGCGCGCTGCGCGGCGGCATGTTCGCCAAGGGCAGCATCGTCACCGAGCGATCAATCGTGGCGCCGCTGGTGCCGTTGACGGCCGTGCGCAATGAAAAGCAGGGCGCCGTCGTGTACGCGCTGGTGAACAACAAGGTGGTCGCCCAGCCCGTCACACTGGGACTGCGCAACGAGGATGAAGGCTATGCGGAAGTCACATCCGGCCTGGTGCCGGGCGCCAAAGTCATCATCGCCAGGCTCGATGGCGTGAAACCTGGCCACAGCGTGACCTTCGCCGCGCCCGCCACCGCACCCGCCCCAGCTGCACCGGCGGCCGTGCTGGCACGGAAGGACTGAGCCATGTGGATGACCAAAGTCAGTATTCAAAACCCCGTCTTCGCCACCATGGTCATGGTGGCGCTGGTGGTGCTCGGTATCTTCTCCTACCGGGGCCTGGGCGTGGAGAGCATGCCCAGCGTGCAGTTCCCGTTCGCCGCCATTGAAGTGAACTACCCGGGCGCCTCGCCGGAAGCCGTGGAAAACGACATCACGCGCCCCATCGAGGACGCCGTCAACACCGTCAGCGGCATCAAGACCATCCGCGCCAACTCGTGGGAAGGACGCGCCGGCGTCTACCTGGAATTCGAGCTGTCGACCAACATGGACAAGGCCATGCAGGACTTGCGCGACAAGGTGGCGCTGGTCCGTCCGCGCTTCCCGAAGGAAGCCAAGGACCCGTTCATCGCGCGCGCCGAAGGCGACAACGAACGCCCCATCGCCACCATCGTGCTCACATCCACCGGGCATGACCTGCGCTCGCTGTCGACCATGACGGAGCAGATCATCAGCAAGCGCTTCCAGGGCGTGGCCGGCGTGGGACAAGTCAAGCTGCGCGGCCTGCGCGCGCGCCAGATCCTCATCAGCATGAAGCCGATCGAGCTCAATGCCCAGGGCATCGGCGTCGATGAAGTCATCCGCGCCATCCAGGCGACGAATACCAATTTGCCGGCCGGCTCGATCAGCCATGGCGCGGCCGAACAGCTGGTGCGCGTGGAAGGCAAGATCAAGGATGCGCGCGAATTCGGCAAGATCATCGTCGCGCGCCGCGCCGTCGGCCCCGTCTACCTGGACCAGGTGGCCACCGTGGTCGACGGCGAGCAGGAAGAACTGTCGATTTCGCGCATGAACGGCCAGCAAGCCGTGACCATGGAAATCACCAAGGTGCAGGACGCCAACGTGGTCGAAGTGGGCACCGGCATCCTGAAAGTGGCGGCGGACCTGCAAAAGACGCTGCCGCCCGATATCAAGCTGCGCGTGCTCGACGACGAATCGGAACGCATGCAAAGCCAGCTCGATAACGTCAAGCGCACCATCATCGAAGGCGCCGTGCTGACCATGGTGATCGTCTTCCTGTTCCTGCACTCGTGGCGTTCGACCATCATCACGGGCTTGACCCTGCCGATCTCCGTGCTGGCCAGCTTCATCGCCATGAAGGCGTTTGGTTTTACGCTGAACTTTTTGACCCTGATGGCGCTGTCCTTGTGCATCGGCCTGTTGATCGATGACGCCATCGTGGTGCGCGAAAACATCGTGCGCCACCTGGGCATGGGCAAGAGCCACTACCAGGCGGCCAACGACGGCACCAATGAAATCGGCCTCGCCGTGATGGCCACCACGTTCGCCATCGTCGCCGTGTTCGTGCCGGTCGCCTTCATGGACGGCATCATCGGCCGCTTCTTCCTGCAGTTCGGCATCACCGTGGCCGTCGCCGTGCTCGTCTCGCTGTTCGTCAGCTTCACGCTCGACCCCATGCTGTCGTCCGTCTGGCGCGACCCCGTCAAGGACCGCTTCAAGTACGCGCCGTGGCTGGGCCGCTTCATGGCCTGGATCGAGACGGGCATCGACCGCCTGCACGTCTGGTACGGCAAGGTACTGGGTATTGCCCTGCGCTGGCGCAAGACGACCTTGGCCACGGCCTTCGCCCTGTTCGCGGGCAGCCTGATGCTCGTGCCCATGATCGGCGGCGAGATGTTCCCCGAGACGGACCAGGGCTGGGTCAACCTGCGCTTCAAGACGCCCGTCGGCTCCAGCCTCGAATACACGGACAGCAAAGTGCGCCAGATCGAAACGGCCTTGAAAGAATTTCCCGAGATCGACAGCCTGGTGGCCAATATCGGCACGCCCGATGGACGCAACGCGGCCGAAGTGAACCTGAAGCTGACGGACATCAAGACGCACAAGCGCCGCTCGCAGCAGGAACTGGAAAAACTGATCCGCGAACGCCTGGCGCCGATTGCCGGCATTACCCTGTCGGTCGGCAACCGCCCCATCTTCATCGCCATCCTGGGCACGGACGAAGGCAAGCTCGATGCGGTGGCACACCGCCTGATGGACAAGATGCGCACCATCAAGGGTCTGGCCGACATGGAGTACAGCCAGGAAGGCGCCAATCCGTCGACCACCGTGAAGATCAACAACGAACTGGCCAGCGACCTGGGACTGTCGGTGCAGCAGATCGGCAATGCCCTGCGTCCGTTCGTGGCGGGCGACACGGTCAGCCACTGGCTGGCGTCCGACGGGCAAAACTATGACGTCAACGTGCAGCTGCCCAAGTCAGGCCGGCAAAAGGTGGCCGACCTGGCCGACCTGTCGCTGGCATCCAGCAAGTTTGACGCGAACGGCAAGCCCATCATGATTCCGCTGCGCCAGGTGGTCGAATTCGTGCCCTCGTCCAGCCCGCAAGTGCTGAAACGCCAGGCCTTGCAGCGCCGCGTCGCCATCTATGCGGGCGTGCAGGGCCGCCCTGCCGGCGACGTCGACGCCGACGTGCAGAAAGCCATGAAATCCATCGACCTGCCGCCCGGCGTGCGCTTCGACGTGGCCGGCAATGCGCAGCAGATGGCCGAAACCATGGGCGGCGCGATGATGGCGCTGGGGATCGCCGTGATCTTCATCTACCTGGTGCTGGCGTCGCAGTTCGGCAGCTTTTTGCAGCCGATCGCCATCATGGTGTCGTTGCCGCTCTCCTTGATCGGCGTGCTGCTGGCCCTCCTCATGACGGGCAGCACCCTGAACATTTTCTCCGTGATCGGCTTCATCATGCTGATGGGCCTGGTCACCAAGAATGCGATTTTGCTGGTGGACTTCACCAACCAGCGCCAGCGCGAAGGCCTGGGGCAGTTTGAAGCGCTGATGGAAGCGGGGCAAGTGCGCTTGCGCCCCATCCTGATGACGACCCTGGCGATGGTCTTCGGCATGCTGCCGATGGCCATCGGCATGGGCGACGGCGGCGAATCGCAGGCGCCCATGGGCCGCGCCGTCATCGGCGGCGTCATCACCTCGACGCTATTGACGCTGGTGGTGGTGCCCGTCGCCTACACCTACCTCGACAGCCTGGGCAAGCGCGCCGCGCGCTTTTTCGGTGGCGGCGAGCATGCCCATGCCGACGCTGACCAGGCACCCGCAGCCCATTAAGTTTCCACCGGTCGCCTTCACCGTCCCCGCATTGGCGGGGACGACGCGGCGGCTTCCTGAAGAGAGCTTCAGTTGACTAAAGCGGCCCCACTGGCTAGACTGTCCCCCGTTATCAATGATATGGAGTGACTCGTGGGTGCTTGTTCCAGTGACAGTAGTCGATTGACCATCGGCGATCGGCCTTAGGCAAGACGCGCGCATTCCGCCCGCCTGGCCCATGGCAAGGTGCGGTTTTACCAGCGGCGATGTCCATTCGCCGCCACTTCCCTCCTCATCGTTCCACCGTTATCGTCTGCTGCCCCCTTTCGGGGCGAATTGTCTTCGCCCTTGCACTCGCCTGTTCCTCCCCAGCCGGGAGAAACTGATGGTGGTATTTGATTTTTCGCTGCGCGTTGCCGCGGCATTGACCCTGGGCGCCATGATCGGCGCCGAACGCCAGCTGCGCCAGCGCATGGCGGGCCTGCGCACGAACGCGCTGGTGTCCGTCGGCGCCTCGCTGTTCGTGATGGTTTCCGTACTCGAAGGCGATCCCGATGGCCACCTGCGCATCGCCGCGCAGGTGGTGTCGGGCATCGGCTTTCTCGGTGCCGGCGTCATCATGCGCGAGGGCATGACCGTGCGCGGCCTGAACACGGCCGCCACCCTGTGGTGCTCGGCCGCCATCGGCGTGCTGTGCGGACTCGGTTTCGCGCTGGAAGCGGCCATCGGCACGGGCTTCGTGCTGGTCGCCAACCTGGTGCTGCGCCACCTGGCGCAACGCATCAACGCCCACGGCAGCGAGGCGGGCATCGAGACGGAAAGCATCTACCGCGTGACGGCTGTGTGCGAGGCGGAGCAGGAAGTGCAGGTGCGCAAGCTGATGCTGCGCCTGATCAGCGGCATGCCGGCGCTGATGCTGCAATCCCTGCACAGCGAAGACGCGGCGCAGGCCGGGCGCATCGAAGTGCGCGCCGACCTGCTCACGCCCTTGTCCAGCCTGGGATTGCTGGAGCAGATCGTCAGCCAGGTCAGCCTGGAAGGCAGCGTCTCGGCCGTGCGCTGGGCGCTGGTGAACAACGCGGAATTTGTCGCCGAACGGGGAGTCTGATGATGAAAAAATGGATGCTGTGGTTCGTACAACGGGGGCCGGCCGTCGCCACCTACCGCCTGACCGTCACTTGTCCGGCGGCGCAGGCCGACCACGTGGTGCGCCTGCTGCTGGCCGAATTGAAAGGCGCGGGCCTGGCGCCGTCGCAGATGCTGCGCAGCTGGGACGAGGCCAGGCAGGTGGTGCAGCTGATCGCCACGGTGCTGTGCCTGGCCGTGCAGCGCGCCGTGCTGGTGCGCTTCGTCAACCGCGCGGGCGCCTGGCCGCAAGTGCGGCAGGTGCGCTGGGAAGGCGTCGCGCCTTCAGCTTGAAGCGGGCAGGCGCATGAGGAACAGCGCGCCGCCTTGCGGGCGGTTCCGCGCCTCGATACTGCCGCCATACGCGTGCACGATGGCTTGCGACAGGGCCAGGCCCAGGCCGAAGCCCGGCGCCTCGCCCGCGCGCGCCTGGGCGCCCCGGTAAAAACGCTCGAACAGATGCGGCAAGTCTTCCACGCCGATGCCCGGTCCCGCATCGGCCACGCCGACGATCGCATGTTCGCCATCGCGCGCCACGTACACGGTGATGACGCTGTCGGGCGGCGAAAACTTCACGGCGTTATCGAGCAGATTGGCCAGCACCAGGTCGACGGGGCCTGCCGCCACCCGGGCCTGCACGGCCATACTGTCATCAAAGACGATGCGGATGCCGCGCTGCGCCGCCGCCTTTTCCAGCCGCTGCGCGGCCGCCCGCGCGAGCGGATTGAGCGCGATGGTTTCCACGGCATTGCGCTCCTGGCCCACGTCCAGGCGCGTGAGCATCAGCAATTCTTCCACCAGGGTCGTCAACCGCTGCACTTCATCGAGGCAGGACGCCAGCGCATCGACATACTCGGGCGTGTCGCGCGGGCGGCGCAGGGTGATTTCGATTTCCGTGCGCAGGCGCGACAGGGGCGAGCGCAATTCATGCGAGGCGTCGGCCGTGAAGCGGCGCTGCGCGTCATAGCCGTGTTCCAGGCGCTCCAGCATGGCGTTCAGGGTATCGACCAGGCGGCCGATTTCATCGGGCGTGCCGGGATGCGGCAGGCGCCAGCCCAGGCTGGCCTCGCCGATGCAATGGGCTTGCCGCACCACGTCGTCGATGGCGCCCAGCACGCGACGCGTGAGCATTTCGCCGGCCAGCCCGACGGCGCCCAGCAAGGCCAGCGCCATGGCGCCAAACAGCACGGTGGCCGCAGCCAGCACGTGATTGACGTCATCGAGCGAACCGGCCACCTGCACCGCCAGGCGCAAGCCGGACGCGGGTACGGGGATGGAAACCATGCGCAGCGGCTCCTCGCCGAACTTGGGCAGGGTTTCGAAGACGGTCTCGCCGGCCGCCAGGCGCGCCAGCAGGATGGGTGACACCGGCAACTGCGCCGCCTCCAGGTTACGGCTGCGCGCCAGCACGCGGCCTTCGCCATCGATGATCTGCACCAGGCGGTCCAGCCGCATCAACGACGGCGGCGCCAGGCCCGACGCCACCTCGTGCACCTGCACGGGCTGGCGCGGGGCGGCCGGCAGCATGGCCATTTCCGTCTCGGCCAGCGCCAGCAGGGCCGCATCGAGCTGGCCATGCACGGCGCGCGACAAGCCCCAATAGCCGGCCAGCGCGGTACAGGCGACGATGGCAAGGATGACGGCCAGGTGCACCCGCAGCAGGCGCTTGCGGAAGCTAGCCACCGTTGTTTTCCGCCAGGCGGAAACCGCGTCCACGCACCGTGTGGATCAACGGCGGCAGGCCCGGCGCATCGACCTTGCCGCGCAAATTGCGCACGTGGACGTCGATCAGGTTGTCGATGCCGATCAGGTCCGCCTGCCAGATCTGCTCGGCCAGGCGCGCGCGGCTGACCACCTCGCCCGCCTGGCGCAGCAGGATCAACAGAATCGCGTATTCCTTGGGCGTGAGCACCAGCGGCGCGCCGGCCCGCGTCGCTTGGTGGCTGACGGGATCGAGCGTCAGGTCGGCCAGCGCCAGCACCAGCGGGCGGCTGATGTCGGAGCGGCGCAGCAGCGCGCGGATGCGCGCCAGCAGCTCCTCGAATTCAAACGGTTTGGTGAGGTAATCGTCGGCGCCCATGTTCAGGCCCGCCACGCGGTCGGCCGTGGCGTCGCGCGCGGTCAGCATCAGCACGGGCGTCTGGATGGCGCGCGCGCGCAAATCGCGGCAAAAGTCGATGCCCTGTTTGCCCGGCAACATCCAGTCGAGCACGATCAAGTCGTAAGCGACGGCATAGCTTTCGTCCTCGCCCTCTTCGGCGCTGTGCGCCACGTCGACGACGAAGCCCTCTTCCTGCAAGCCCCGCGCCAGCAGCCGCGCCGCCTTGCGGTCATCTTCCACCAGGAGGATTCTCATGCCTGCCTTTCCCATTGTGCTGCGTTTTCCCGCATTTTCCATCCTTGCATTTTACCGCGCCGTGGCCTGCGCGCACGGAACCTGAAGAATGATTCAGGCGTTCTTGGGAGCTTCTTCAGGACGACATTGCTATGCTTTTCCGGCGCTGTCATATCGCTGCCCGCGCTCCCCTCTGACCGCCCGCCTGGGCACGGCATCCACGCATGCCCCATCACCATCAATAACAAGGAAACACGGGATGAACACGACCACCCGCAACGCCCTGGGCGCCAGCTGCGCCCTCGCTCTCGCCTGCTCGGCCCTGGCCGGCTGCGCCAAACCGACGGCGGCGGCCACGCCGCCCGTCCAATCGATGCATCTGGACGACGGCACCATCACGGTGCCGAAAACGTCGCCACTGCGCCAGCGCCTGCAGATCGCGCCGGCGGAAGAACAGGATATCGCCACGCAGACCGATGCGCCGGGCAGCATCGAAGCGATGCCGGAAAAGCTGGTGAAAATCACGCCGCCCCTGTCGGGGCGCATTACGCGCCTGCAGCGCGCCCTGGGCGACAGCGTCAAGGCCGGCGATGCCCTGTTCACCCTCGATTCGGCGGAGCTGAGCGCCGCGCACGCGGACGATAGCAAGGCCAGGTCCGCCCTGCTGCAAGCGCGCCAGGAACTGCAGCGCCAAAAAACCCTGTTCGAGGCGGAGATCGCCGCGCACAAGGATTACGAGGCTGCCCAGGCGGCCTTCGACCAGGCCAATAGCGATGCGCATGCCAGCGCCGACAAGCTGGCACAGTACGGCGCCAGCGCCGGCGGCTCGCGCCGCGACTACGTCCTGCGCTCGCCGATCGCCGGCACCGTGATCGAGATGAGCGGCGCCCAAGGCGGCTACTGGAACGATATCAACGCGCCCATCATGACGGTGGCGGATCTCTCCACCGTGTGGCTGTCGGCCAACGTGGCCGAAAGGGACCTGGCGCAGGTGGCCGTCGGCCAGGCGGCCCGCATCACGCTCGACGCCTGGCCCGGCAAGGATTTTGAGGGCAAGGTCGCCTATGTGGGCGCCGTGCTCGATAGCGAGACGCGCACCGTCAAGGTACGCGTGGCCATCGACAACCGCACCGGCATTTTCAAGCCGGGCATGTTCGCCCACGCCGGTTTCGCCGGCGCCACCCGGCGCGGCCTGATGGTGCCTGCGGCGGCGCTGCTGCAAAGCGGTCTGGTGACGCGCGTGATGGTCGAACGCGGCCCGCTGCGTTTCGAACCGCGCGTGGTGCAGGTGGGCGCCAGCCGGGGCGACCAGGTGGAAATCGTCTCCGGCCTGAAGGCGGGCGAACGTATCGTCGTCAAGGAAGGAGTGCTGCTCAATGGTTGATCGTTTCATCGCCACCTGCTGCCAGCGGCGCGGCATCGTCTGGCTGGTACTGTTGTGCGTGACCCTGTACGGCGTCTATTGCTGGAAGCAGCTGCCCATCGAAGCCTATCCCGACATCGCCGACGTCACCTCGCAAATCGTCACACAGGTGCCGGGCCTGGGCGCCGAGGAAATCGAACAGCAGATCACGATACCGCTGGAGCGCGCCTTGCTGGGCACGCCCGGCATGCATGTGCTGCGCACGCGCAGCCTGTTCGCGCTGTCGCTGATCACGGTCGTATTCGAGGATGGCAGCGACGGCTACTTCACGCGCGAGCGGCTGCAGGAACGCCTGGCCAGCGTGAACCTGCCGTACGAGGCCAAGCCGGGGCTCGACCCCTACACTTCGCCCACGGGCGAGATCTACCGCTACACGCTGGAATCAAAAACACGCTCCCTGCGCGAACTGTCGGAGCTGCAGTTCTGGACGGTCATCCCGCGCCTGCAAAAGGTACGCGGCGTGGCCGACGTCAGCAATTTCGGCGGCCTGACGACGCAATTCATGCTGGAACTCGATCCCGCAAAACTGGACAGCTACGGCCTCTCGCTGGCGCAGGTGAAGGACGCCATCAACGCCAACAACATCAGTGGCGGCGGCAGCGTGATCGACCGCGGCCAGCAATCGTACGTGGTGCGCGGCGTGGGCTTGCTGCACTCGCTCGACGACATGGGCAACGTGGTCGTCAGCAGCAAGAATGGCGTACCCGTGCTGGTGAAGGACCTGGGCAAGCTCGCCTACGGCAACGTGGAGCGGCGCGGTATCCTGGGCAAGGACAACAATCCCGACACCATCGAGGGCATCACCCTGCTGCTGAAGGATTTCAATCCGTCCGAGGCGCTGGCGGGCATCCATGCGGCCGTCGATGACCTGAATGCCAACGTGCTGCCGAAGGACGTCAAGGTGGTCGCCTACCTGGATCGCAGCTCGCTGATCGACGCCACCCTGCACACGGTGGGATTTACCTTGGGCGAAGGCATGCTGCTGGTGGCCCTAGTGCTGCTGCTGTTCCTGGGCAGCCCGCGCGCGGCCGCCATCGTGGCGCTGACGATTCCGCTGGCCCTGCTGATCGCCTTCATCTTCATGCACCATTTTAAAATTCCCGCCAATTTGCTGTCGCTGGGCGCGATCGACTTCGGCATCCTCGTCGACGGCTCCGTAGTGGTGCTGGAAAACATGCTGCGCCGTCGCGAACGCGAGCAGGAGCGGCCGCTCACCATCGATGACGCGATCGAGGCGACCCTGCAGGTGGCGCGCCCCATCATGTTCGGCATGGCCGTCATCATCGCCGCCTACCTGCCCCTGTTCGCCTTCCAGCGCATCGAATACAAGCTGTTCTCGCCGATGGCGTATGCGGTCGGCGCGGCACTCGTGGGCGCGCTGGTGGTGGCGCTGGTGCTGATCCCTGGCCTGGCCTGGCTGGCATTGCGCAAGCCGCGCCGCACCTTCCATAACCGCGTGCTGGAACAACTGACGGCAGCATATGGCCGCTTCCTCGATCGCATGGTGGGCAAGAGGCGCTGGGTGGCCGCCGTCTGCGCCGCCTCGCTGGCAGGGTTGGCCCTGCTGGGCGGCAGCATCGGGCGCGACTTCCTGCCCTATCTCGATGAGGGCTCGCTGTGGCTGCAAGTGCAGATGCCGCCCGGGATCACCCTGGACAAGGCGTCCGAGATGGCCAGTGAACTGCGCCGCGCCGCGCTGGAGTTCCCGGAAGTGTCGACCATCGTCACGCAGACGGGGCGCAACGACGACGGCACCGACTACTGGACGCCGTCGCACATCGAGGCCAGCGTGGGCCTGCATCCCTATAAAAGCTGGAAGTCGGGCATGAACAAGCAGCAGCTGATCGCCAAGATGAGCGAGCGCTTCGCGCGCATGCCCGGCTACACGGTGGCCTTCATGCAGCCGATGATCGACGGCGTGCAGGATAAATTGTCGGGCGCGCACAGCGACCTGACGGTGAAGATCTTCGGCGACGACCTCGACGAAGTGCGCGGCATCGCCGGCAGGGTGGCGCAAGCGCTGAAAACAGTCCGTGGCGCCTCCGACGTGGCGGTGGACGTGGAGCCGCCGCTGCCCAACCTGAAGGTGGAACTGGACAGGGCAAAGGCGGCCCGCTACGGCATCAACGCGGCCGACGTGGCCGACCTGATCTCGACCGGCATCGGCGGCGCGCCCATCGGCCAGGTGTACGTGGGCGAGAAGAGCTACGACATCGCCGTGCGCTTCCCCACCGAGGTGCGTTCCAGCCCGGACGCCATCGCCAAACTGATGCTGACGGCCGCCAACGGCGCCAAGGTGCCGCTGGCGCAGGTGGCGCAGATCAGCACCACCTCGGGCGAAAGCGTGATCGTGCGCGAAATGGGACGGCGCCACATCATCGTACGCCTGAACGCCCGTGGACGTGACCTGGCCGGCTTCCTGGCCGAAGCGCGCCCGCTGGTGGCCAAGACCGTCGCCGACGAGCACCAGCGCATCGGCGTCGAATGGGGCGGCCAGTTTGAAAACCTGCAGCGCGCGGAAAGCCGCCTGGCCATCATCTTGCCGATGACCCTGGGCGCCATGTTCCTGCTGCTGTTCGGCCAGTTCCGCAACCTGCGCCAGCCGGCCCTGGTCTTGCTGGCCGTGCCGCTGGCCATGCTGGGCGGCCTGGCCGCGCTGCACCTGCGCGGCATGACCTTGAATGTCTCAAGCGCCGTCGGCTTCATCGCCCTGTTCGGCGTGGCCGTGCTGAACGCCGTGCTGATGCTGGCGCAGATCAACCGTTTGCGCGCCGACGAAGGCAAGAGCCTGCGCGATGCCGTGCTCGAAGGCGCGCGCGACCGCATGCGCCCCGTGCTGATGACGGCCACCGTGGCCGCGCTGGGCCTGACGCCGGCCATGCTGGCCACCGGCCTGGGCAGCGACGTGCAGCGCCCGCTGGCCACCGTGGTGGTGGGCGGCCTGGTGACGGCGACGGCGCTGACCCTGCTGCTGTTGCCGGCCCTGTATTACCTGATCGAGGCGCACGTACAACAACGCCGGATCGACACCGAAGGAGTAAACCATGACACGTTTTAATGTACTGCTGGCGGCCTGGCTGATGACGCCATGCGCCATAGCCGCGCCCCTGAGCTTCGACACCTACCTGAGCGCCGTGGAAACGCACAGCCTGGAGCTGAAAGCGCAGAACGAGAGCATCGGCTCGGCCAGGGCCGGCATCGGCATCGCCGGCCTGCGCCCCGATCCGGAATTGACGCTGGGCGCCGCGCGCGAAACGCCGCGTTCGATCGAACGCCGTCCCATCACCTGGACGCCAGCCATCAGCATGGCCATCGAGACGGGCGGCAAGCGCGCCGCGCGCCTGAAAGCGGCGCGCAGCAATGTCACCGTGGCCGAGGAAACGGTGGCCGGCTTCAGGAACGAACTGTACGCCACTGCGGCGGCAGCCTACACGGAAGCGTGCCGCACGCGCGAGGTACTCGTGCGCAAGGAGCACACCTTGGCGGCCCTGTCGAAAGTGGTCGAGGCGAACGTGGTGCGGCGCAAGGCGGGCGACGTGGGCGGCATCGAGCTGCTGCAGTCGCGCGTGGAACGCGACCAGTTCCAGGCCGAACTGGCGCAGGCACGCAGCGAGGCGCAGGGCGCCATGCTGGAACTGTCGCCGCCGCTGGGGCGCCAGCTCGATGCGCTGTTTCCCGACGCGCAGCTGGCATGCGACTTCACCGCCTTTGCGGGCGGCGAAACCGCCACCCTCGTGCCGCAGGCGCTGCGCGAGCGCAGCGATGTGCGCATCGCCCGCGCCACGCTCGACAATCTGCGCGATGGCGCCGCGCTGGTGCGCGCCAACCGCTCCGTTGATCCCACCGTGACGCTGGGCCTCTCCGCCGTGCGCGGCTACCACGACGGCATCGATGCCCATGGCGAACCGGTGGACGGCTCGCCCCGTTCGCGCGCGCTGTCCATCTCGCTGGCCATCCCCATCCCGCTGTCGCGGCGCGACAAGGGCGACGTGGTGCAGGCCGAGGCCGGCGTCACGCAAGCGATGCTGGCCTTGCGCCAGGCCGAGTTGAAAGCGGAAACGGACGTGCGCGCGGCGCAGCTGCATCTGCGCACGGCGCAGGAGCGGCTGGCGCGTTACCGCGACGGCGTGCTGCTCGATGCGCAAAAGGTCGTTGACGGCATCCGCCTGTCCTACTTCAGCGGTAATGCCTCGCTGCTGGAATGGCTGGCCGCGCAGCACTCGGCCGACGACGCCTACCAGGGCTATCTGCAGGCGCGCGCCGATGTGGCCATCGCCAGCACACAGCTGCAACTGGCCATCGGCCAGCGGCCCACCCTGTAGCGGAAGGTAGGCGTGACAGCCTCGAAGCCTGGAAGGCAACGTCTCGGCCGTGCGCTGGGCGTTGGTGAATAATGCGGAATTTGTCGCCGAGCGGGGGGTGTGATGACGTCCTTCAAATCGCCGTACTAGCCAAAGCTGAAACGCGTCCCGACGCGCAGCAGCACCTGCTTCGTCAGACGCTGCAGGGCCGGCTCGGCATGCACGGCCACCAGCCATGCGCCACACAGGGAAAAGAGCAGCGCGCCGCCCAGCGCGACCCAGCGCCCGGCACCGGCTTGCACCAGGCTGCTCATCAGTTGCGCGCCCGCCACCTGGTGCAGCAAGTACAAGGGAAATGTCATCATGCCGGCCGTTTTCAACCAACGCAAAAACCACTGCGGCAGCGCATGCACGCGATGATTCTTGCGCACGGAAAGCACCACCCAGACCAACGCCCCCAGCCAGAACAGCACTGGCGTCCAGGCTGAAAAGGCACTGCCCGTCGTCTGGTTCGTCGCCGCCGCAGTGAGGGCAATCTGCAGGCAGCCGGCGGCGCAAAAGAATACGCACCACAGCTGGTTTTCGCGGCTGCGGTGCTTGACCAGCGCCAGCCACAGAAAAATGCCGAGAGCAAAGAAGATACCGTGATGTACCAGCAACAACGCCAGGATTCTGGAGCGGCGCAATTGCTGCATCAGCTGGGCGAACGGCCCTGCGTCCCCAATGCTCGCCATCCATGCCATCAGCCAGAACAGGGCGCTGACCAGGCCGACAACAATGGCGAGGCGATTGATCCAGACAAATTTCCCGCGCAAGACCAGCAGGAAAACGAGCGAGTAAAAGACGATTTCGATGCCCAATGTCCAATAGGCGTAATCGATCCAGGGCGCGACCGGGATAAACAATACGCTATGCAAATAAGCCCGCAGCGTGTGGTAGACACTCCATTCGCCGCCGATCAGCACGGCCACAAGGGTCGCGCTAGCGCATATCCATACGCCGGGCCCGAGGCGCACCACACGACTGACCAGAAACGCATACGCGCCTGCCCGTTCGCCGGAAAACGCGATCACAAAGCCGGAAATGACAAAAAATATTTGCACGCCGACCCAGCCGAAATGGGTAGAAGAAAACAGTTCAGGGAAGGAAATCAGATTCTGCAGGCCGGGCGAGGAAACGGGCGACGGATCGACCCAGAACCAGAAACCGTAGTGGTAGGCCACCACCAGCATGGCGGCAATGAAGCGCAGCGCATCGAGTCCGATCACATGACGGGGATTAAGCTGGGTGCGAGTATTCATTAGCCGTGCATCTTATTGAAATATAGTACACGGATGGTAACATTACCACATGTCCGCCTGATTACAAATTGGATAACTGTTGTCCATGCGCCTCATCCTGCCTTCCAGCTGGCGCCAGCGCAAGCGCGACGATGTGTTGCAGACCGGAAACGGCGTCACGCCAGAGCTGCGGGCAGTGGCGACGATACCTGCCAAGGCAGGTTGCAGGCGCGCTTATAGCAGGAGGGGGAAAGGTAGAACGAAGAGATGCCGGCGCGGCGGTGCCGCACCGGTCATCAGGAACGGGCAATTACTGCGGCTGGGCGGGCGCGTCGCCTTCGGCCGCCGCATCTGCGGCGTCATCGGCATCGTCTGCATCTGCTTCTTCGCCTTCAGTGCCATCGGCAGCCTTGGGATTGTTTTTCGCTTCCAGCTTGCGCCTGGCTTTTTCCTCGGCTTTCTTCTTCTTTTCCAGCTCTTTTTGCCGTTTTTCGTATTGGAAATTTGTCTTGGCCATTTACTACCTCTTTAGTTTTTAGATGTTACAGATAAGCACATAAGGCACATTATGACGTAATTGGACCAAACACCAAATGTTTAGCCTCGCGGATGATGCTGCGCATGCAGCAGTTTCAGCCGTTCGCGGGCCACATGCGTGTAAATCTGCGTGGTGGAAATATCGGAGTGTCCCAGTAACAATTGCACAACACGCAAGTCCGCGCCATGGTTCAGCAAATGCGTGGCGAACGCATGGCGTAGCGTGTGCGGCGACAGCGGCGCCGTGAGGCCCGCGTTCAGCGCATGTTTCTTGATGATGACCCAGAACATTTGCCGCGTCATGGCGCCCCCGCGCCGCGTGACGAACAGCGCGTCGTCCATCTGGCCATCGAGGATGACGCCGCGTGCTTCCTTCAGGTAGCGCTCGATCCACAGCCGCGCCTGCTCACCGAACGGCACCAGCCGCGTCTTGCTGCCCTTGCCCGTGATGCGCAGCACGCCATCGTTCAGGCTCAGCTCCACGGATTTCAAGTCCACCAGTTCCGACACGCGCAAGCCGCTCGCATACATGAGTTCCAGCATGGTGCGCTCGCGCAGGCCCAGCGGCGTGCTCACGTCGGGCGCCGCCAGCAGCGCTTCCACCTGCGCTTCGCTCAGGGTATGCACGAAGCGCGCGGGCTGCCTGGCCGAGACCATCTTCAGGCACGGGTCAGCCGCGATATGCTTGTGCCGCAAGGCCAGTTGGTAAAAACGCTTGAGCACGGACAGCCGGCGGTTCGACGACGTCGCCTTGCTCTCGTCGTGGCGGGCGGCGAAATACGCCTCGATGTCGGCCGTGGATACCTCGTACAGGCCCTCGCGTCCGGGTCGCGCCACTTCCAGCCAGCGGGCGAACAGGCGCATGTCGCGCCGGTAGGCGTCCAGCGAGTTTTTCGACAGGCCGTCTTCCAGCCACAGGCTGTCGCAGAATTCATCGATCAGGGTCGTGTTGTCGGGCGTTAGCAGGCTGTTCATCATCGGTACGCTTCCACGCCTTCATGCGCCAGCAGCCAGCGCTTGACGCCCAGGTGAAAACCGCTGGCATCGTCGTGGTGGGCAAAGCCGCCCAGGCCGCCGGCAGCCGTGACGCGGTGACACGGTATGAGCACGGGATACCAGTTGGCGCCGCAGGCCTGGCCCACGGCGCGCGGCGCCGAGCCGATGAACCGCGCCACATCGCCATACGTGCGCACCTGGCCGCGCGGGATGCCCGCGATCGCCGCCCATACGCGTTGCTGGTAGGCGCTGCCCAGTTCGGCCAGCGGCAAATCAAAGACATGATCAGGGTCGCGGAAATAGCGCGCCAATTGCTGGCACGCTAGCTCGGAGACGGCATCCTGCGCCGCCTTTTCGGCGAAGTGCGGCGGCAGGTAGACCAGTTCGCGCAACTGGCCGTCCTGCGCGCGCACGCCCATGGCGCCGAACGGCGCGGCCACGATGGCACTGAACAGCTCACTTCCCTGTTGTTTTTTCATCTGCTGATCATTATTCAAGTGTGGCAAATATACAACCTGCAGGTACCCCATAGTGCATTCTGGCGATTATGCACCGTCTTCGGACAGGTGGGCGGACGTTTCCCGCACACGAAAAAAAAGCGCACCAGCCGGTGCGCTTCAAATATTGCTTCACGTTCCCGGTCGTTTGGGTCCGCCGGTGCCGACTTGTTGCGACAGACAGCGATGACTCAACAACTTCTGTGAAACGTGTGTCTCCTCAATATATCCCCGGTATCAATACCGTTTTTATAGACTACTCCCCCACCAACTTTGTTACCAATTCTGTCTTTCAGCCTTGCTACCAGGGCGTATAAGCATATACGTGTTTCCCCTTAAGGCTGCCCATCATAGCGCATTTATTCGGCCGGATCGACTTTTTTTGCAGCATGACGGGGACAACTGTTTTAGTTGTAAATTAAATTTGGCAGCCACAGCGAGATTTGTGGTACGTAGGTAATCAGCATCAGGAAGGCCAGCATCGTCAGCAGCCACGGCATCACGGCCACGGTCAGCTCCGAAATGCCCATCTTGGTGATGCCGGACGCCACGTACAGGTTCAGGCCCACGGGCGGATGGCACATGCCGACCTCCATATTGACCACGATCAAGATGCCGAAGTGCACAGGATCGATGCCCAGCTTCATGGCCACGGGGAACAAAATCGGCGCCATGATCAGCACGATCGACGATGGTTCCATGACGTTACCAGCCAACAACAGCAAGACGTTGACCACAAGCAAGAAGCTGATCACGCCCAGGCCCTTGCCCGTGATCCACTCGGCCATCGCTTGCGGGATGTTTTCGCTGGTCATCAGGAACGAGAACAGCACGGCATTGGTGATGATGTACAACAGCATCGCCGACATGGCGGCCGAATCGAGCAAGACCTTGCCCACTTGCTTGATCTTCAAGTCCTTGTAGACGAAGACGGCGATGATGAAGGCGTACACGGCAGCCATGGCGGCCGCTTCCGTGGGCGTAAACGCGCCCGAGTAGATGCCGCCCATGACGATGACGATCAGCAGCAGGCCCCAGGCGCTCTTCTTGAAGGTGACGAAGCGCTCGCCCCAGCTGGCCTTCTTCATGCGCGGATAGTTGTTCTTGCGCGCCAAAAACCACGTGGTCAGGCCCAGCAGCATGGCCAGCATCATGCCGGGAATTACACCCGCCATGAACAGCTTGCCCACCGAGGTATTCGTGCTGACGGAATACATCACCATCACGATCGACGGCGGAATCAAAATGCCCAGCGCGCCCGAGGTGGTGATGACGCCGGCACCGAAGCCGCGTGGATAGCCCTGCTTGACCATGGCCGGCAGGATGATGGAGCCGATCGCCACGACGGTGGCGGGGCTGGAGCCGGAAACGGCGGCAAACAGCGCGCACGCCATCACGCCGGCCAGCGCCAGGCCGCCATGCCAGTGGCCCACCATGGAGCTGGCAAAGTTGATCATGCGCCGCGCCACCCCGCCATGCGTGAGGAAATTGCCCGCCAAAATGAAGAAGGGGATGGCCATGATCTCGAATTTCTCGATGCCCGTGAAGATCTTCAGGGCCACCGATTCGATGGGCACGCTGGTCATGGTAAACAGGAACGTCAATACCGTCAGGCCCAGCGAGATGGAGATCGGCATGCCGGTCAGCATCAGCGCCAGCAGCAACACAAAAATGATCAGCGCGTTCATGCCTTGGCTCCTTTTTCTTCCGCCGTCAATTCCTCTTCCAGCCCCTCGACGTGCGAGTGGTCGTGTTTCGGCAAGGCGCCCGTCTTGATGAAGTGCACCATGACCTGCAGGAAGCGGAAGCACATCAGGTAAGAACCGAGCGGCACGGCCAGGTAAACCAGCCACATCGGCACTTCCATGTCGGCCGAAGTCTGCTCCGTGTGGCCGATCGACCACACGAAGCTGGCGCCCAAAGTACCCACGATGCCCGTAAACAGGGCGCCGGCGGCCAGGCCGAAGACGATGAAGCGGTCGCGCCAGCGCGGGTTCATGCGGTTGATCAAGACGTCGACGCCCACGTGGATGCCGGTGCGCACGCCATACGCGGCGCCGAACTTGGCCATCCAGACGAACATGTAGATGCACAGTTCCTGGGCCCAGCTGGTATTGATTTGAATCAGGAAGTCCTGCACGACCGGTATCGGCAAGCCTGCCAGGTAGCGGTGCACGACCGCGACGAAGATGATGAAGGTGGCTGCGCCCATCAGGGACGCGATCAGCCACTCTTCCAGGTGATCCAGAAATTTCATGGTGGACTTTCAAAGAATGCGGGTACGCTGGCACCCGCGCAGGACGCGCAGGTGCCGTTGCTACAGAAAGACAGGATGTCCCTGACAGCCGCGCCCGGTGGCGCGGCCAGCGCGATTACTTCGCGCTTTCCTTGTTGATGGCCGAGATCAGATCCTTGCCGATGCGCCCTTCCATGGCCTTCTGCACGGGCGCCAGCGCGCGGCGCCACTCGGCCTGTTCCTGCACCGTCAGGGTATAGATCTGCGTCTTGCCCGCTTTCTTGATGGCCTCGAGGGCCTGGTCGTTGTCGCGCTGGGCGATGGCCTTTTCAAACGTGGTCGCCTCGCGCATGGCTTTTTCCAGCTGGCCGCGGATATCGGGCGGCAAGCCATCCCAGAATTTCTTGTTGACGATGACGGCATAGCCCAGGTAACCGTGGTTCGATATGGTCACGTGCTTTTGCACTTCATGCATCTTTTGCGTGTACATATTCGATGGCGGATTTTCCGTGCCGTCGACCACGCCCGTCTGCAGTGCCTGATACACTTCCGAGAAGGCCAGCACTTGCGGATTGGCGCCCAGCGCGCGCATCTGCGCGTCGAGCACCTTGGACGACTGGATGCGCATCTTCAGGCCCTTGAAGTCGGCCGGATTGTGCAGCGGCTTGTTGGCCGACATCACCTTGAAGCCATTGTCCCAGTAAGCCAGGCCCGTGATACCCTTGGGTTCCAGTTTTTTCAGCAGGCTCTTGCCGATTTCGCCTTCGGTGACGTTGTACAGCGCCGTCTTGGTGGGGAAGATGTAGGGCAGGTCGAACGCTTCGAATTCCTTCACGCCCAGCGGGCCGAACTTGGCCAGCGACGGCGCCAGCATCTGCACGGCGCCCAGCTGCAGCGCTTCGAGTTCTTCCTTGTCCTTGTACAGCTGGCTGTTCGGGTACAGTTCGACCTTGACCTTGCCATTCGTGGCTTTTTCGGCCAGCTGCTTGAAACGTTCGGCGGCCTGGCCTTTTGGGGTGTCCGTGGCCACGACGTGGCTGAACTTGATGACGATGGGGGCTTGCGCGTAAGCGTGGACGCCGGCGGTGGCGCCGATGGCCGCGCACAGCGCGACGAGCGTGGTTTTCATCTGCATTCTTGTCTCCTGAGTGGTTTTTTTAAAAACTTTGTTATTTGTCTACTTGGATATTGTGCCAAAGAAACTGCCTCGGCTATTGTGGTTAACCACAATAGCCGCCTCCCGATAAGCCGCTACCCTGCCAGCCATGCCGACTCCCCCCACCCTTGCACGCCGCGTCAAGCTATCGAGCCCGATGCGCTGGCTGCTGCCCGTCATCCTGCTGCTGCTGTTCCTGTCCATCCTGTTCTGGCTGCCCTGGCAGGCGCGCCAGATGGAAAGCAACGAGCGCCAGGAACAATTGATCGCCGATACCCTGTGGGTGGAGCAGACCATCCGCTTCCAGCTGGCGCGCAACGAGGAAAGCCTGTTCAACCTGGGGGTGGACATCGCCAGCAGCTCCCTGTCGGCGGAAAAAGTGCACGAACGGCTGCAGCAGATGCTGCGCAATGGCCGCGAACTGCAGCGCGTGCTGTGGCTCGACACCAGCGGCAAGGTGCTGGCCAGCAGCGACAGCAATCTGCCGCATGCGCTGTCGTTTTCGCCCGCCTCGCTGACGGCGGCCGACAATGCGCGCCGCCTGCATCGGGGCCAGTACGCCCAGCCGTCGCAGCAAAGCGGCTTTCCCGACGCGCCGCCGGGCGCCATGCTGATGGATTACCACCAGCCCCTGTTCGATGGCCAGCGCTATGTGGGCAGCCTGGTGGCCACCTACCAGATCAGCAGCCTGCTCGATGAAATGGTGCCGTGGTGGTTCGCCCAGGATAACCAGATTTCGCTGATCGACCGCGACGACAAGGTGCTGGCACGGCGCGCCGCCGCCGGTCCCGGCCACGGCGTGTACACGCACAAGCGCGCGCTCGACGTGCCCGGCGCCACCATCACCCTGTTTACCGACAGCGTGAAAAGCCAGCCCAAGCTGCTGCCCAATTTGCTGGTCGGCTCCGTCATCGCCCTGTCGCTGGGTTTGCTGTGGAGCTTGCTGGCCCTGTGGCGGCACATCTCGCGCCGCCTGGTGGCCGAAGGGGCGCTGCGCCAGCAGATGCTGTTTCGCACGGCGATGGAAAACTCGCTGGTGACGGGCATGCGCGCGCGCGACCTGGAAGGCCGCGTCACGTACGTGAATCCCGCGTTCTGCCAGATCGTCGGCTATCCGGCCGAGGAAATCCTGGGCCGTTTGCCGCCCATGCCCTACTGGGTGCCGGAAGCACTGGAGGAATACCAGCAGCGCTTCGTCAAGGCGCTGGCCGGCAATCCCACGCCGCAGTTCGAAACCTATTTCCAGCGCCCGGACGGCACGCGCGTGGCCGTGCTGATCTTCGAAGCGCCGCTGGTGGACAAGAATGGCAAGCAGACAGGCTGGATGGGTTCCGTGCTCGATATCTCGGACCGCAAGCGGGTCGAGGAACTGAATCGCCAGCAGCAGGAAAAGCTGCAAACCAGTTCGCGCCTGGCCACCATGGGCGAGCTGGCTTCGATGCTGGCGCATGAACTGAACCAGCCGCTGGCGGCCA
Source organism: Janthinobacterium sp. PAMC25594 (assembly GCF_019443505.1). Classification (NCBI taxonomy): domain Bacteria; kingdom Pseudomonadati; phylum Pseudomonadota; class Betaproteobacteria; order Burkholderiales; family Oxalobacteraceae; genus Janthinobacterium; species Janthinobacterium sp. PAMC25594. The sequence goes on along the minus strand of NZ_CP080377.1, from coordinate 4,974,179 downwards.
TCTCCAGCTACACGACGGGCGCCTTGAATTTGATCCGCCGCGCCATCGAGCATGACGCGCCCGTCGATCCGAACACCCTGAAGCCGGCGCTGGAGCAGGCCGGCGCGCAAGCGCAGCGGGCCGGCCAGATCATCCGCAGCGTGCACGATTTCGTGCGCAAGAGCGAGCCGCAGCGCCAGGATATCGCCATCCGCACCCTGATCGACGGCATCCGCGCGCTGATCGACCTGCAGGCGCGCAAATACTATGTCACCATCCAGGAAGAAATCCCTGCCGACCTGCCGCTGCTGCGCGCCGACCCCGTGATGATCGAACAAGTACTGCTGAACCTGACGCGCAACGCCATCGAGGCCATGCAGGACGCGGCGCCGGGACGGCGTATCATGCGCCTGCGGGCCAGCCACGACGCGCAGCAGGGCATGGTGACGGTGGACGTGATCGACCATGGCCACGGCATTGCGCAAGATGTGGCCGAACGGCTGTTTTCGCCGTTTTTCTCGACCAAGTCCGAAGGCATGGGCATGGGCCTGAACATCTGCCGCACCGCCATCGAATTTCACGGCGGCGCACTGACCTTCGGCGCCAACCCCGCTGGCGGTACCATCTTTACATTCAGCGTGCCGGCCGCGCCGCGCACTAAGCACTAACCAATAACCAATAACGACGAGCCGGAGACACCATGCTACACATCATCGACGACGAAGAAGTCGTACGCGACTCGCTGTCCTGGCTGGCCGCCTCGCGCAGCATCGAGGCGCGCAGCTACGCCAGCGCCCAGCAATTTCTCGATAGCCTCGACGGCAACTTCGACGCCGCCGGCGACTGCGTGCTGCTCGACGTGCGCATGCCCGACATGAACGGCATCGCCCTGTTCGACCAGCTGGTCAAGCGCGACCTGACGGCGCGCCTGCCCGTGATTTTCCTTACCGGCCACGGCGACGTGCCGATGGCCGTCGACAGCCTGAAACGGGGCGCCTTCGATTTCTTTGAAAAGCCATTCAACGACAACGACCTGATGGACCGCGTGCAGCAGGGCCTGGCCAACTCGCGCCAGGCGGGCGAGCTGGCCGCCGTGCACGCGCGCCTGGCCACGCTGTCGACGCGCGAACGCGAAGTGCTGGACCTGATTTTGGCGGGCAAGATGAACAAGGTGGTGGCCGACAAGCTGGGCATCAGCATGCGCACCGTGGAAGTCCACCGCGCGCATATCTTCGACAAGATGCAGGTCAAGACGGCGGTGGAGCTGGCGGGGTTGTTGAAGTGATGCTGCGGGTGATGTCGGATTACGCTGCGCTAATCCGACCTTGTATTATTCCCCTCATGCCGTTCGTGGTATTGCGAACGGCATCGACCGCTGTCAAAATCTTGGTAGGCATATCAAGACCGGGTAACTGGATGCCGTATCCGCCCTTAGGCCCCGAGCCAGCTCCGTAGATCTCGCACCAGTTACCCATCCTCCATGTCAAGATCGGACAGTATCTTTGGCACCGGCATGCCGGTTAGCCCGCATTTGCAAGGTAGATCGCAAGAGGAACACAGCATGTTTAATTTAGGAATCGACGTTGCCAAGGCCAAGCTCGACTGCGCGCTGCGCCTACCCAACGGCAAGCATCGTAACAAGGTTGTCGAGAACAACCACACAGGATTCACTGCACTCAACGCATGGCTGCTGAAGCACGCTGCCGGCAACCCCAGGGTGTGCATGGAAGCGACTGGCACCTATTGGGAAGGGGTGGCCGAATATCTCGCTGGACTTGGCATGGTGGTCAGTGTCATCAATCCGGCCCAGATCAAGGCCTTCGGCGCTTCGCGCCTGGTGCGCACCAAGACCGACAAGGTCGACGCACAACTGATCGCCGACTTCGCCCACGAACGCCAGCCAGAGCCCTGGCTGGCGCCATCGCCCGCCGAGCAATCGCTGCGCGCGTTGGTGCTGCGCCTGGATGCCCTGCAGGCGATGCGCCTGCAGGAAAGCAACCGGCTTGAAGTCGCGCGCGCGGCGGTACGCCAGGGTATCGAGGATCATATTGTCTGGCTCGACGCCGAGATCAAGGCGCTGATCCTGGCGATCCGCCGTCATATCGATGACGACCCGGATTTACGCGACAAGCGCGAACTGCTCGATAGCATCCCTGGCCTGGGCGAGCGGACGATTCCGGTACTGCTGTCCTACTATGCCAATCCGGACCGCTTCGACAGCGCCAAGCAGGCGGTAGCGTTTGCGGGACTCGACCCGCGCCAGCACGAGTCGGGTTCCAGCGTGCGTGGCAAGCCACGCATGTCGAAGGTCGGCCACAGCTTCCTGCGCAAGGCACTGTACATGCCGGCCATGGTGGCAGTCCATAAGACGTCTTGGGGCAAGCGCTTCGGTCAGCGCCTGCGTGACGCCGGCAAGGCGCCCAAGCTGATCATCGGCGCCATGATGCGCAAGCTGGTGCATGTGGCATTTGGTGTGCTCAGGTCGGGAAAAATATTTGATCCGGCCTTGCATGCCGCTTGACGGGGATAACAGTATCTACGATCTCATTCGCAGCGTAGGTCGGGTTAGCGCAAAGCGCGTAACCCGACACCACCACCAGCATCACTCATCGTGATGCTCATGGTGCTCCGCCGCCCCATGCTTCCAGTAACTGGCCACATGCAGGTGCTGCTTCGGCACCCCGGCTTCAATGAAATGCCCGCGCAAGCCCTGTACCTGCGCATGCTCGCACGCCACCCACACGTAGCCGTCGCCCTCTGACGGCAGCGCGATCTGGCGCAAGGCGTCCAGCAGCAGCGGCCCCTTGCGGCCATTGCGCGCCACCCAGCGCACGTCCAGCTGCGCCGCGCTATCGAGCGCGATCTGTTCGCCGTCTTCGACGATCTCGATCACGGCAATCGCCCGCGCCGTGGCCGGCAACTGCTCCAGGCGGCGGGCGATCGCCGGCAGTGCCGTCTGGTCGCCCACCAGCACATACCAGTCGAAGTCGAGCGGCACCAGCATCGAGCCGCGCGGACCACCGACGCCCAGGGTCTGCCCCGGCGCAGCTTGCGCCGCCCACAGCGATGCAGGCCCGTCGCCATGCAGCACGAAGTCGATTTCCAGCTCGAGCCGTTCGGCGTCATGACGGCGCGGCGTGTAGTTGCGGGCGATGGGACGCGCCCCCTCGGCATACTGGATGGGATTGGCGCCATTGCCCAGCACGGGAAACACGGGGGTAGTCTGCCCCGGGGCGGGGAAGAACAGTTTCACGTGATCGTCGTGCGCGGGCGAGACAAAGCCGTCCAGATCGTCGCCGGCCAAGGTGATGCGGCGCATGTGCGGCGTCAGCTGCTCGGTGCGCACGACGGTGAGCACGCGCAGTTTCAATTCATGCCGCACGCGCTCGATGGCATGCGGGCGTGGTGTTGCTGGTGATGCGTTAGTCATTGCTGATCCTTGTAAAGTGGGCTCAGTGGCCGTCGACGATGGCGTTTGCCGCCTGTTCCAGCACGGCGGACACGCGTTCGGCTTCCGCCTCGCTCCAGTTGGTCTTGTTCAGTAACAGCGCATGCTTGAGGGTGTGCATGGCCTGGTGCACGCGCTCGGGCAAGGCCTTGCGGGCCTGGACGCGGGCGAACATGTCGAGGCGGGCCAGGATGCCGTCCACCTGGGCGCGGTTCTCGTCGAGATAGGCGCGCCCCAGGTCCGTGATCGTGTAGAGCTTCTTGCCGCTGGCGCTTTCGGAGGACGTCACATGGTCCTGCTCTTCCAGCAAGGTCAAGGTCGGATACACGGCGCCGGGGCTGGGGGCGTAGGCGCCGCCGCAACGCTCTTCGATGGCCTTGATGATTTCATAGCCGTGGCGGGGGCTGATTTCGATCAGCGCCAGCACGATCAGCGGCAAGTCGCCGCGACCGAAGACGCGCTCGGCCCGTTCGCCGCGCCCGCCCCTGCCACCGGGGCCGCCATGACCCATGCCGTCGCCGCGCTCGTCGAAGCCGCGTGGGCCACGGCCGTGCATGAAGTGTTCAGGGTTGTGTTCGTGGCGATGCTCGCCGTGATGGTGGTGGTGATGTTGGCCGCAATGGCCGTGTTCTGCGTGGTGTGAGTTTCTCATGTTTTCCCTTTAAAGATATATCGTTAGTAGATATCGCTAGTTTATAACGATATATCGATAAGTCAAGGGGAAATTTGTTATGCTCGTCTTTTCCCAATCGACACGCCCATGCCATGCCTGAACAAACCGTTGCAGAAAAGATGTACGTGAAAAATGCCAGGGCCCTGGCCGTGCTCAATGACGGCGGCGAGCATGCGCCCCTGCTGGCGCAGTTGCCGCCAGAGCGGCGGGTGAGTGAAGGGGAAAGCGCCGACTGGATACTGCTGTTCGCGCGCAGCCGCGCGGAACTGGAGCAGTACCTGCCGACGGCGCGGGCGCGCCTGGCGCCCGGCGGCGCGGTCTGGGTGGCGTACCGCAAGGGTGGCATAAAAGCGGGCAGCGACATCCACCGCGACGATATCCGCAGTTTTGCGCCAACAATAGGACTCGACAGCGTGGCGATGATCGCCATCGATAGTGAGTGGTCGGCGCTGCGCCTGAAGCAGGTTTGAGGACTGTCTAAGCGATGCCGTGCAGCGCCAGCGCCCATTCGACGTGCTCGCGCACGATGGCCGACGGGTGCGCGCGGCGCGACAGCAGGGCCGCGACGATATCGGCCTGGCCACGGGCCTTTGTCGCCGCGTTGCCCATGCCGACGGCCAGGTTGCGCAGCCAGCGTTCGTGGCCGATGCGGCGAATGGCGCTGCCTTCCATGCGGCGGTTGAACTCCTCTTCCGTCCAGGCGAACAGCTCCACCATGCCGGCGCGGCCCAGGCTGTGGCGCTCGTCGAAGTCGGGCACGACGGCGCGCTGGGCGAACTTGTTCCACGGGCAGACGGTCTGGCAATCGTCGCAGCCGTACACCTTGTTGCCGATCAGGGGGCGCATCTCGACGGGAATCGCGCCTTTCAGCTCAATCGTCAGGTAGGAGATGCAGCGGCGCGCGTCGAGCTGGTACGGCCCCAGGATCGCTTGCGTCGGGCACACCGTGATGCACGCCGAGCACTGGCCGCAGCGCGGGGTCTCCGGCGGATCGACGGGCAGCGGCACGTCGATGAGGATCTCGCCGAGAAAAAAGAAGGAACCGCCCTGGCGGTTGATCAGCAAGGTGTGCTTGCCGCGCCAGCCCAGCCCTCCCTTTTGCGCCAGCTCGACTTCCATCACGGGCGCCGAGTCGCTGAAGACGCGGTAGCCGAAGTCGCCGATCTCGCCCTTGATGCGCTCGGCCAGCTGCTGCAGGCGCGAGCGCATCACCTTGTGGTAGTCGCGGCCCCGCGCATACACGGAAATGACGGCCGCCGACGGATCGGCGTCGCGCGCCGCCTCGTGCGCGCGCCAGTCGGGGCCCAGCGCAGGCGGCAAATAATTCATGCGCGCGCTGATGGCGCGCACCGTGCCCGGCACCAGTTCGGCCGGGCGGGCGCGCTTCATGCCGTGACTGGCCATGTAATCCATTTCGCCGTGATACCCTGCAGCTAGCCACGCTTGCAAGGGCGCTTCCATGTGCGACAGGTCCACGTCGGCGATGCGCACCTCGGCAAAACCCAGCTCGCGCCCCCATTCTTTAATGGTGCGCGCCAGGACGGCGAGATCGGTGACGGTGGCGGACATAGGGAACTTTACGGAAAACGGCAGGCGCGCGGGCGGTTACAATGACAGCAGCCTCCATTTTATGCGATACCGAAGATCATGACCGAACACTTCAAAGCCCACCTCCACGACGAAGCCGGCACCGCCGCGCTGGGCGCCGCGCTGGCGCGCGCACTGGCGCCCGGCCTGGCGATCTATCTGCACGGCGACCTGGGGGCCGGCAAGACAGCCCTCACGCGCGCGCTGCTGCACGCGGCCGGCCATGCGGGCCACGTGAAAAGCCCCACCTATACCTTGTCCGAACCGTACACGGTGCAACTCGATGGCCAGAGCGTCAACGTCATCCACTTCGACCTGTACCGCATGGGCAGTGCCGAGGAATTTCTCGATGCCGGTTTTCGCGAAGACTTCGACGGGCGCAATATCTGCATCGTCGAATGGCCCGAGAAAGCCGACCCGGTGCTGCCACCGGCCGACCTGAATATTTATTTGAACGTTGCGGGTACAGGACGTGATGTAGAATTGCAAGCGTCTTCTGAATTGGGTCTGTCATGCCTTCACCGTCTCAAATTCGCCCCGAACCTTTGATTTCCTCGCCCATCACCCGGCGCACGGTACTCAAGGCCGGCGGCACCCTGCTGTTGTCCGTGTTCGCGCCCATGTCGGCGATGGCGGCGCAAATTCTCGCCGTGCGCGTCTGGCCGGCCGAGGACTACACGCGCGTCACCCTGGAAAACGACAGCATCCTCAAGGCGACCCACTTCATCGTCAAGGACCCGGAACGGCTGGTGGTCGACATCGAAGGACTCGAGCTCAATCCCACCTTGAAGGGCCTGGTGGCGAAGATCCAGTCGAACGACCCGTACATCAAGCAGGTGCGCGTGGGCCAGAACCGGCCCAACGTGGTGCGCCTGGTGTTCGACCTGAAAGAAGAAGTCACGCCGCAGCTGTTTACCCTGCCGCCGGCCGGCTCCTACAACCACCGCCTGATCTTCGACCTGTATCCCGTGCACGAGCCGGACCTGATCGCGCAGATGATCGAAAAGGGCGACTGGTCGAGCGATCCCGCCAAGCCCTTGATGTCCGACACGCATACGCCGCCGCCCGCGCTGCCCCTGCCCGACAGCGGCAAGCCGCCCGTGGCCGTCGCGCCGCCGGTGGCGTCCATCGTGCCGCCCGTGCCAGATATCCGCCCGGAACAGCGCCCCGAAGCGCGCCCGCTGCCGGGCCAGAAAGTGGTGCGCATGATTACCATCGCGCTCGACCCTGGCCACGGCGGCGAAGACCCGGGCGCCATGGGCAGCCGCGGCAGCCGCGAAAAAGACGTGGTGCTGGCCATTGCCAAGCGCCTCAAGACCAAGCTGGAACTGCAACCGAACATGCGCGTCATGCTCACGCGCGACGCCGATTTCTTCGTCCCGCTGGGCATGCGCGTGGAAAAGGCGCGCAAGGTGCAGGCCGACCTGTTCGTCTCCATCCACGCCGATGCGTTCATCCAGCCGACGGCGCGCGGCTCGTCCGTCTTCGTGCTGTCCGAAAAGGGTGCCACCTCGACGGCCGCGCGCTGGCTGGCCAACAAGGAAAACCAGGCCGACCTGATCGGCGGCGTGAACGTGAAAAACCACGACAAGCAACTGGCCAGCGTGCTGCTCGATCTGTCGACGACGGCGCAGATCAATGACAGCATGAAGCTGGGCAAGGCCGTGCTGCGCGAAATCGGCGGCATCAACCGCCTGCACAAGGGCTCCGTCGAGCAGGCCGGCTTCGCCGTGCTGAAAGCGCCCGACATCCCGTCCATCCTGATCGAGACAGCCTTCATCTCGAATCCGGAAGAAGAAGCCAAGCTGACCGACAATGGCTACCAGGACCAGATGGCCGACGCCATCGTCACGGGCATCAAGAATTACTTCGCCAAGAATCCGCCGCTGGCGAAAAGCCGTCTGACCTGACAGGGACATCCGCATGAACAAGAGTACTTTTGGCCAATTGCCGGCCGTGACCATCCGCGCCTCCGATGGCGCGCAGGCCACCGTCACCCTGTACGGCGGCCACCTGGTCGCGTGGCAGACCAGCGATGGCCAGGAGCGCCTGTTCTGCAGCCGCGATTCCGCGCTCGACGGCAGCCGCGCCATCCGTGGCGGCGTACCCGTGATCTTCCCCCAGTTCGGCGCGCGCGGCACGGGCATGCGCCACGGCTTTGCGCGCGTGGCGACCTGGCAGCTGGAATCGACGGGCGACGCCGATGGCGCCGCATGGGCGCAATTCATCCTGCATCACACGGACCTGCCGGACGCCATCGCCACCACTTGGCCCTGGGCCTTCACCCTGCGCCTGCGCGTGGCCGTCAAGGCGCGGTCGCTGGAGTTGAACCTGTCCGTGCACAACACGGGCGAGCAGGCGTTTCCGTTCTCGGCCGCCCTGCACAGCTATTTTGCGATCGATCAATTGAGCGAAGCGCGCATCAAAGGCCTGCAGCGCGTGCGCTATTCGGACGAGACGCCGCAAGATGCCTTGCAGGCGGAAGAGGAGCTGCAATTTTCGGACAAGCTGGACCGCATCTATTACCAGCTGCCGGGCGCCTTGCACCTGCAGTCTGGCGGCCACACCTTGCGCCTGGAGCAGCAGGGTTTTACGGATGCCGTCGTGTGGAACCCCGGCGCGCAGGACGCGGCCGCCCTGCCCGACCTGGCCGACGACGAATACCAGCGCTTCATCTGCATCGAACCTGCGCTGATCCAGCCCGATATGCTGGCCGCCGGCGCCGCATGGAGCGGCCGCCAGCGCCTGAAATTCGTTTAATTCGATTCCTTGATGATGCGTCCATTACCGGCTTGCACCGGACGCGCATTGAGCGGATACAAACGGCTGAACAACGCCATCTGCGCCGGCGACGCCTGCACCGGCTGCTTCATCACCAGCCACAGCACGCCCTCGCTGCACGGCGGCGAAGTCAGCGACCCCATATACGTGTAGTAATCGCGCCGCGCCGGCAGCATCTCGGCCGGATCGAGCAGGATGGTCGGTTGCATGGTCTCGAATTTTTCCAGCGGCAGGTTATTCCACACCGTCTGGATGGTCGCTTGCGGCGCACCGCGTTCCAGCAGCAGGGCCAGCACGGCCAGCCGGCCTTCCGCATCGCGGTGCACCAGGTGCACCACCATCTCGAATGCCTTGCCATTGATGCGCTCTTCGGACGGGCGATGGAAATGGAATTGCTGCAGCTCGAACATGCGGTTCTGCACCGTGATGTAATTGCCGCCACTCACGCCCACCTGCACCGTGTGGCCATTGTCGACCACATTGAACGATGACGGGTGGTAGTCAAAGCTGATCTGCTCGAGTTCCACTTTCATGCCATCGCGGATATCGATCGGCGACTGGCGGCTGCCATTGCCGCACTTGGCCCAGTCGACATTGATCTTGCTCCAGTTGACCGGGCCGCTGTCGCCCTCGTACGACCAGTGCGTGCCGCGCGCCACAGGAAGTGGTGGTGGTGGCGCGGCCTTCACCACCGCGGCGCGCTTGGCGCGGGCGGCGGCGCGGGCCGCCTGGGTGGCGCGCATTTCCGCCAGGCGCACCGCGATACGTTCGGACAGGTCGACTTCAGCCGCTTCTTCCTTCTCGCGCGCCGTAGGCGCGACGACGACAGGCGCCTTGACCTCCTTGCCCTCCTTCCCCTTCACCGATTCGGTCAGGGTTTTCATGGCGGCCGCGCGCGCCGACGCCGACATCGGCGCGGATGCGCTGGCGCTCGCCGCAGCGGGGGCATCTTTGGCGCTTGCCATGGCCGTCATCGCGGCAAGGCTGCAAGCTAACAGGGCGCTCAAATGTCGCATGGAAATCCAGAAAGTGAGAATACCCTCTTGTTTACGGCTGGTAAGCAAGAAAACTTGAATCAGCGGGGGAGTAAAACAGAAATGCGGAGAAGAAAGTTAATCCAGGGCCAGCTGCGGACGGCGCCGCAGCGTGCTTGCCCTGGATCGACGCAGCGTCAGGCCGACTTGCCGACCATGCGCTTGTAGAGTTTCCACATGCCGCCCAGTACCACCGGCACCACGGCGGCGCCGACACCGATCAGCACGATCAAGGTCAGGTGGTCGCGGATCCACGGGATATTGCCGAAGAAGTAGCCCGCCGTCACCAGACCGACCACCCATAACAGGGCGCCCGTCACGTTGTACATCTGGAAGCGCGCATGCGTCATGTCGGAAATGCCGGCCACGAAGGGGGCGAAGGTGCGCACCACCGGCACGAAACGGGCCAGGATGATGGTCTTGCCGCCATGCTTTTCAAAGAATTCATGCGTGCGGCGCATGGCATCCTTGTTGATCCAGCGGTAATCATGGGTAAACACCCTTTGCCCGATGGCCTCGCCTATCCAGTAATTGAGCGTGTTGCCCGTCACGGCGGCCGTCACCAGCAAGGCGATCAGCAAGCCCAGGTGCATCTGTCCCGTCGCACAAAACGCGCCGGCGATAAACAACAAGGTATCCCCAGGGAAGAAGAACAGCACCACGAGGCCTGTCTCGCAAAAAATAATGGCAAACAGCACTGCATACACGAGGGTACCGTACTGCTCGATCAAGAGACCCAGCGTCTTGTCGACATGCACGATCATGTCGAGGAATTGCACAAAATCCATATATTTTTCCCTAAAGGTAGCGGCGGAATCATACACCACCCGGCCAGCGCAACGGCAGTCCCCGGCCCGATATTTCAGGATTAATTATGTGCCGCCCTTGCGCGCGTGGCAATTTAAGTAAAGGTTAAGGAAACGCCGCAGTGGCGGGCTACTCTCAGGATTACGATGTGCAATGTTTTTCCAACGAAATATTGCCATTCCGGTATACACTTTCTGACCGGTGCAATCCGCGCCGACCAGGAGAGAATATGTATTTGCATTCACTGAGCGGCCTGACCCTGGCCACCGTGCTGGGCCTTGCCCAGCTGTCCGTCCACGCGGCGCCTGTCCAGATCAAGGCGCCCGCCGAACTGCCCCCCAAGGCGACCTTGGCCGACGTGATCAAGGCCTCGAAACCGTCCGACTGGCGTGCGCTGGACCCGGACAACACCCTGTACATGGACATCCCCTCAGGCCGCGTGGTGATCGAACTGGCGCCCGACTTCGCGCCGAAGCACGTGGCCAATATCAAGGCCCTGGTCGCCGAACAGTATTACGACGGCCTGGCCATCACGCGCGCGCAGGACAACTGGGTGGCGCAGTGGGGCGATCCGAACGAGAAAAATCCCAAGCCGATCCGGCATGCCCGGCGCACCCTGCCCGGCGAATTCACGGTCCCTTTGACAAACATCAAGAGCTTCACGCGCCTGCCGGACGTCGATGGCTATGCGCCGCAAGTGGGCCATTCGAACGGCTTCCCGTCCGCGCGCGATCCGAAAACCGGCACGGCCTGGCTCACGCATTGCTATGCCACCGTCGGCGTAGGCCGCGACAGTGCCAGCGACAGCGGCGGCGGCACCGAGCTGTATGCCGTCATCGGCCAGTCGCCGCGCCACCTGGACCGCGACATCACCGTCGTCGGCCGGGTCGTCGCCGGCATGCCATTGCTGTCGACCCTGCCACGCGGCACGGCTCCCATGGGTTTTTATGACAGCCCCGAGAAAAACGTGCCGATCAAGGCCATCCGTCTGGCCGCCAGCGTGCCGCCCGAGCAGCGCGCGAACCTGGAAGTGATGCGCACCGACAGCGCCGCCTACCAGGCCGTGCTGGAAGCCCAGCGTCACCGCGGCGGCCCGTGGAGCAAGGTCACGGCCGGCCACGTCGACCTGTGCAATGCGCCGATACCGGTGCGGGAGGTGGGGAAGTAGGCCAACTTTTAGCCCAAGAACAAGGGCTGGGGTCAGACCCGACGGGTCTGACCCCGGTATAATTACCGCATGAACGCTCCCATCACGCCCCACCGCCCGATCCAGGCCCTGCCTGACCAGTTGATTTCGCAAATCGCCGCCGGCGAGGTGGTCGAGCGGCCATCGGCCGTGGTCAAGGAGCTGCTGGAAAACGCGCTCGATTCGGGCGCCACGCAGATCACCGTGCGGCTGGAAGAAGGGGGCGTGAAACGCATCGCCATCACCGACAACGGGCGCGGCATCGATAAAGACCAGCTGCCGCTGGCCCTGGCGCGCCACGCCACCTCGAAGATCACGTCATTAAGCGACCTGGAAAACGTGGGCACCCTGGGCTTTCGCGGCGAGGCGCTGGCCTCGATCGCCTCGGTGGCCGCCGTCACCTTGACCTCGCGCACGGCGGACGCCGCCCATGCGTGGGAAATCGTCGGCTCGCACAACGGCAGCGTCTCGCCGTCGTCGGGCGCGCACGGCACCACGGTCGACGTGCAAGACCTGTATTTCAACACGCCCGCGCGGCGCAAGTTCCTCAAATCCGAGCAGACGGAATACGGCCACTGCGCCGAAGTCGTGCGCCGCATCGCCCTGGCGCGACCGGACGTGTCGTTCTCGCTGTCGCACAACGGCCGCACCATCGACCAGTGGAATATCTGCGAACTGGCCAAGCGCAGCGCCCACATCCTCGGCAATGACTTCGCCGAGGCGCGCCTGGCGCTGGACGAGTCGGCCGGCACGCTGCGCATTCACGGCTTTGCCGGCTTGCCGACGGCCTCCAAGGCGCGCGCCGATGGCCAGTTCTTCTACGTCAATGGCCGCTTCGTGCGCGACAAGCTGCTCGTGCATGCCGTGCGCATGGCGTATCAAGACGTGCTGCACGGCGACCGCTTCCCATCCTACGTGCTGGCGCTCGACCTCGACCCGGCCCTGGTGGACGTCAACGTGCACCCGTCGAAGATCGAAGTGCGCTTCCGCGACAGCCGCTCCGTGCACCAGTTCGTCTTCCATGCGGTGCAGCGCGCGCTGGCGCAAACCTCGGCCACGGCCTTCGGCAGCGTGCCGGCACCGCTGCCGGCCGCCTCCACCCTGAGTGGCGACAGCGGCTCGGGCACGGGCAGCCCAGGCATCTGGCGCCGCGAACAGACGCAAACCTCGTTCGGCGCGCAATTCACGAATACCTTTGCACCAGCCTCGCCCGGCGCGGCCCGCCCCTTCTTTGCCGACGCGCCCGGCGTGGGGCAAGACACGGCGGCCTACGGCGCCCTGTTCGGCGGCGGCGCCAGTTCTCCGGTCACGCAGGTGGAGCCCTACATCGCCTCGCCCGAAGCGATGGCGCGCGAAGAATATCCGCTGGGCTTTGCCCTGGCCCAGCTGCACGGCATCTACATCCTGGCGCAAAACACCAAGGGCCTGGTGCTGGTCGACATGCACGCCGCGCACGAGCGCATCCTGTACGAACAACTGAAGAACGCGCTGCAGGCGCAGGTCTCGGGCCAGGACATGCAGGTGCAATCCTTGCTGATCCCCGTGACGTTTTATGCCGATGCCATCGAGGTGTCGACGGCAAATGAAAACCAGGACACCTTGAAAGCGCTGGGCTTCGACATCGCCGCCCTGTCGCCCACCACCCTGGCCGTGCGCTCCGTGCCGACCCTGCTGAAAAACGCCGACGCGCAAACCCTGGCGCGCGACGTGCTGCGCGACGTGCGCGAATACGGCGGCTCGCGCGTGCTGATCGAGCGCCAGAACGAATTGCTGGGCACCCTGGCCTGCCACACGGCCGTGCGCGCCAACCGCATTCTGTCGGTGCAGGAAATGAACGCCCTGCTGCGCCAGATGGAGAGCACCGAACGCGCCGACCAGTGCAACCATGGCCGACCGACCTGGGTGCAGGTCGAGATCAACGCGCTCGATAAACTGTTCCTGCGCGGGCAATAAAATTCCGGGGTCAGACCCGCCGGGTCTGACCCCAGCCTTTGCCTTGGGGTCCCCATCGCAAGCACATCAAAAAAGCATCATGACAAATACCCATACCCTCCCCCTGGCCGTCGCCATCATGGGCCCCACGGCCAGCGGCAAGACGGCCAGTGCGCTGGCCATCGCGCAAGCCATTCCGTCCGAGATCATCTCCGTCGATTCCGCCCTCGTCTACCGGGGCATGGATATCGGCACGGCCAAGCCGTCACAAGAAGAACTGGCCCAGGTACCGCATCACCTGATCGACATCATCGACCCGCTCGATGCGTATTCCGTGGCGCAGTTCCGCAACGATACCTTGCGCCTGGTGAGCGAGATCACGGCGCGCGGCAAGCTGCCGCTGCTGGTCGGCGGCACCATGCTGTACTTCAAGGGCCTGGCCGATGGCCTCGACGATTTGCCCGGCGCCGATCCCGTGCTGCGCGCCCAGCTGGAAGAAGACGCGGCCGCCATCGGCTGGCCCGCCATGCATGCGCGCCTGGCGCAACAAGATCCCATCACGGCCGCGCGCCTGGCGCCGCAGGACGCGCAGCGCATCGGCCGCGCGCTGGAAATCATCGCCCTGTCCGGCCAGCCCATGTCGGCCCTGCTGGACCGCCGCGAAAAAACCGTGCTACCGTTCCGGCTGCAGTCGTTCGCGCTGGAACCGTCCGACCGCGCCGTGCTGCATGCGCGCATCGCCACGCGTTTCGACCTCATGCTGAAGAACGACGCCCTGCTCGATGAAGTGGAGCAGCTGCGCCGGCGCGGCGACCTGCATCCGGGCCTGCCCTCGATGCGCTGCGTGGGCTATCGCCAGGCCTGGGAATACCTCGATGGCCGCATCGACCGCGCCGCCTTGCGCGAGACGGGCATCATCGCCACGCGCCAGCTGGCCAAGCGGCAGCTCACCTGGTTACGCTCGATGCCGGAGCGCAGCGTCGTCGATTGCCTGGGACGTGACCCGGCCGCGGCCATGCTGGCGCAGATCCAAGCGTTGCTGAAATAGTCACGTCAACAATCCACCACGAAAAAACCGCACATTTTTTTGCGCCAGCATTGACAAGGAAATGCGAAGACTGGATAATGCTCGGCTGTTGGGTGATATAGCTCAGTTGGTTAGAGCACAGCATTCATAATGCTGGGGTCGGTGGTTCAAGTCCACCTATCACCACCAAAGAACATCGATCAGGTTTCGCCTGGTCAAAACCAGCATCCGGTCTGACCGGTCTGTTTGGTGATATAGCTCAGTTGGTTAGAGCACAGCATTCATAATGCTGGGGTCGGTGGTTCAAGTCCACCTATCACCACCAAGAATTATTCTTCCAGCTTATTCGGAAGTTAAGAAAACCGCAGCTCTCTGTTCGAGGCTGCGGTTTTTTTGTACGCACAGATTTTTCCAGTTTTCGTTGATGTCTGACTTTTTTGGACACACACCATGCTGACACCAAAGGCAGCGACCGGATGGCTCCACAATATCCAACTTCGGCTCACCTTTCCTGCTGACCTCGGCACTAAAAGCGAAAGCGCAGGAGAAATCACACAAGCTGCGACGATAGCAGCCTCTACCTCGCGGCAACGCTCATCGGACAGCATACGCTGATATCGCATCCCATATGCGCAACGGCGGCAAGCAGAAGTCGATGATCACTCTTTCCGAACTACCACAACAGCAATCTCCATCCTTAGGACGTGAGCGCTTCTTACATTTTCTACGACATCGCTAGATTACGTGATAGTTTACTCAGAACTATCCAATAAGAAACTCACACTGAGGTTGAAAAATGATTGAGAAAAAGTTACCAGAAGCTTCTAAGCCAGCCGAAGAAGTCACGCCAAAGGCGGCAAAAAAAGTCAGGAAGCCAGCTACTAAACGAACCATATTGAAAACACAAAGTGCGTCGAAATCACGATCAAGCAAAGCGCCTGCAAACAAGTCTGCGCCCGCAAAACAAACAAGGGCGAAGAAACCGTTCCCAACAGTTACATTAGAAGAAGCAGTCCTGATTCCACAAAAAATTAAGGAACTCAATGGCGGAAATCCTTGGCGCCCTGCTGATGTTGCAAAGTCGATTGGAAGAAGCGAGAAAACTAGTGCCTTCTTCTATCTAGCTGCTGGAGCCAGAGACTATGGACTTACCGATGGAACTCGTGACACAGAGAAAATTTCCATTGCACCTATTGGGCGTGAATTCGTATATGCGGGTAACCGAGACGAAGAAAGGGAGAGTCTGCAAAAAGCTTTTTTTAACGTCGGAATATTTAAAGACGTATACAACCACTACAAAGGCTCCACCTTACCTGAGCTAAAATACTTGGGAAATACTCTAATTTCAGAATTTGGTTTAAATTCCGAGTTTCATGAAGACTTCCATCGTTTATTTCAGGAAAACTGCCGTTTCATTCAAAAATACGGCGATCTTTCTGATAACGAAAATTTCTCAAAAAAGGCAAATCAAAGTGAAAAGGAAATTAATGGAGTTATTACTTTGGCGACACCGACAAAAGCCACAAAATTGCGGATTTTTGTAGCCCTTCCATTTTCAGAAAAACGAGGAAACTTCCCCAAGGGATTTTTTAGTGAAGTCCTTAATGCACTTATTACTCCCGCAGGCGTTAATGCTGGATTCCGAGTTGAAACAGCACGAAAGGAAGGTTCCGACATCATTCAAGCAACAATTGTTAATGATCTATTAAATTCAGACTTAGTGGTAGCTGATCTTACTGATCATAATCCGAACGTCCTTTTTGAGCTTGGCATGCGAATGGCATTTGACAAACCGGTTGCGCTTATACGAGCTGAAGGAACTGGGCCAATTTTTGATGTCGACAGTATGTTAAGGGTATGGGAATATAGTCCTAATCTATGGAGATCTTCACTAGAGAGCGACATTCCAGCTTTAACACTTCACATCAAAGGAGCCTGGGAGGCAAGAAATTCTGCGAAGAGCTATCTTACGCTTCTCAAAGAGCAATAGACCGAAAAGCAATACAGCGGGTAGCTCGCACAACTCCCAAAGTTTAGAATTTTCCACTCTATACCCGTGAACTAGTCCCTGCTGAGTTCTCAATGGGGCAACTGGTGAAGCTACGCAATGCCATGGACTTAAACGCCCCGTCCGAATCAGATGGGCGTCCTGACAATTCGAGATGAAAAGTGGACGAAAAGGCTGTCAGCCGGGTTAATAAATGGCCGGCCTGATACACTACTCTACGACTACAATTGAAAAACCGATCAAACAGACTCTACCTTTTAGCGCCGGAATTAGTTTTATTTACCTTATTCTCCGCAGCCCTCATGCGCTTAATTAGTTCTAGTTGTTCTGACATTGCCGAAATCGACTTTTTCCGATCATCAGTAAATTTTTCCTCTAGAGCAATACGGTCAGAGTGAGCCGATTCTGACATTGCAGTGAACTGCATTCTTTGCTCTTTCGCCAGTAGATCAAGCTGTTCCGCTGTTGGAGAAAGCTTGGCGTAGTAAATAGAAAACCCACCAGCAATCACTGCAATAAATATACTAAAGACTGCAACCCACATGGATCGTCGCGCATGTCGCTCAGCCTGAGCGGAATTATCGTTAGCAAATGTTTGTGCTGCCAATGTAGTATCGGTTAGCGTCTGAATTAGTTCTGCTGCCCGAATGATCGTAGGCTGCATTGCCTCTGTATAAGACTGCTGCTTTCGAAGCAATTTATTCGTTTCCAAAATTGGATTAGGCTGAATATGTGGCGGCTCAAACGTTATAGCCAGAGGCTCTACCGGCATCGCAAAACTATTTGTACCATTATTCGATGCCCGTAGGGCAGCGATCGCCCCCCCCTAGATTGTCCGATGCGTTTACAGTCCTGAGCGCAGCTTCCAATACCGATTCTTTAAGCGTATGACGCTGCAACTGCTCAGCAATAGTTGAGCCCGAGCGAAAACCTTTCACGGCATCGCCGATGGCACTTTTACCAATAGCATCAAATGCAGTTCTACCTAAAATACTACTTCGAGCCTGACCAAGGAATCTTTCCATCTGAGCGCGTTGAGAATCCGTATGAGCAATGATCGCTGGGCCAAGGCCAGCACAGCCAGTCATTATCGATTCTTGGTGGTGATTGCCCTGCTTCGAGTCGTGTCGCGAATCTATACTTACCCTAAGCCTCAGTGTTACGAATTTATCACAAAAATCATCTAACTCGGACTTTGAAATTAACGATACTTCACTCTCTATTATAGATGGGCCGCCTGCTATTGCATCCACATCGGCATCTCCAGTCAATTTATGGCCAATGGCCAAAACCAATGCGCGCGCTAACTCCGCGCCATCCACTTCGCCGCGGGCCATCTTGTCAAATTTTGATAATTCATTGTCCAGAGGGCCACAGCGAAGCTCTCCTAAAGCATTGGTATTAAAGTTGAAGTCACCAACGTGAGCCAGCGATTGAA
Source organism: Janthinobacterium sp. PAMC25594 (assembly GCF_019443505.1). NCBI lineage: Bacteria > Pseudomonadati > Pseudomonadota > Betaproteobacteria > Burkholderiales > Oxalobacteraceae > Janthinobacterium > Janthinobacterium sp. PAMC25594. The sequence continues at coordinate 4,956,279 of NZ_CP080377.1, read as the reverse complement.
AATCCATAGTTGACGTGTCCGTTATGATTGCAATTATGAAATTATATTTCAGATAACTTCATTTCTAACAGCAATTTTTAGCTTGCCGAATTAGAGCATTGTAGGTCTTTGGTTAGCCAACATGTTCTATACCACCAACCATATGGTTCCCGCCAATCCTAAAGTCGCGAAATTTTCGGCTAACGTACATGGCCCGTGCAGCGCCACGCAACATCTGTGCAACAACTACAACTACTTCCGGCATAGGGGATTGTGGCAAAGCATAACTGTGGCTTAAAATGAGAATAATTCTCATTTATATTATTCATCCCCCATGTCCACCATTCAATCCAGCCTGCAACAGCAAGTGCAGTCGCTCTACAGCGAGCATCACGGCTGGCTGGTCGGCTGGCTGCGCAAGAAACTCAGCTGCCCGCATGGCGCGGCCGATGTGGCGCAAGATACATTCGTGCGCATCATCGCCTCGCGCGACGCGTTGTTCGGCATGCGCGAGCCGCGCGCCTATCTGTCGACGACGGCGAAGCGCTTGCTGCTCGACCGCGCGCGCCGCCAGATACTCGAGCGCAGCTACCTGGCGGAACTGGCCCTGCTGGCCGACAGCCTGCCCGGCGCGCCGTCGCCGGACGAGATCCTGATGGCCGTGCAGGCGCTCGATCAGATCGCCATGGCGCTGGCCGGCTTGTCCGCCAAGGCACGCGATGCCTTTTTGCTGCACTACCTGGACGAGCAGCCGCAGGCCGCCGTCGCCGCGCGACTGAACGTCTCGACGCGCATGGTGCAAAAATACCTGGCGCAAGCCTTGCTGGCCTGCCGCCACGCCTGTCCGGCCATGGCGGCATGAATCGCCCCCGCACCGATATCGCCGCCGAGCAGGCCGCGCACTGGATCGTGCGCCTGAGCGCCGACGACCCGGCCGAGCGCGACACCGCGCAGGCCGGCTTCGCCGCATGGAAAGCGGCCGACCCGCTGCACGCGACAGCGGCCGCCGGCATGGAAAACCTGCTGCGTCAGTTGCACGCCGTGCGCGAGCCGGCCGGCGGCGACCATCGGCCCGCGCGCGCCGCCCTGGCCGCCATCGCCCCCAAGCGTCCCCGCCCGCGCCTGCGCCAGCTGGCCGCGGCCAGCGCCGTCGCCGTGCTGGTGCTGACAACTGCCATGCTGGCCAACGAACGCCCCGCCTATCTGCTGGCCGACCTGCGCAGCCCCACGGGGCAATGGCAGTCACACACTCTGGCCGATGGCAGCCGGATTACCCTGGCCGGCGACAGCGCCGTCAATGTGCATTTCAATGCGGGCGAGCGGCATGTGGAGCTGGTACGTGGCGACATCCTCGTCGACGTGGCCAAGGATGCGCAGCGCCCCTTCATCGTCGACAGCGGCCAGGCGGCGATCCGCGCGCTGGGCACGCGTTTTACCGTGCGCAGGGACGATGGCGCCACCATCCTGAGCATGCTGGAATCCAAAGTGCTGGCGCAGGTGCCGCAACATCCGGCCGTCGTGGTGCAGGCGGGCCAGCGCGCACGCATCACGGACGATGGCGTCGGACCGCTAACAAGCATCGATGCGGCCAGCGTGCGGGATGCGTGGCGCGCGCGCCAGCTGGTGGTCGACGACTTGCCGCTGGCCGAGGTGCTCGACGAGCTGGCGCGCCACCGCCCTGGCCAGCTGCATTACGACCGCGCGCAGATCGCGGGCATCCGCGTGGCCGCCGTGCTGCCGCTGGACGACACGGACAAGGCGCTGCAGCTACTCATCGACAATTTCCCGCAGCTGCGCATCCGCATGCTGACGCGCTATCTGGTGATGGTGGACGCTCCGGCCAGAAAATAGTGCGAATTATTTTGCGTGCGCGGTTCCACTTTGCGCATCTCGTGCGTCAAGGCAGCTGAGATCATTCAAAAAAGGCTGTCACCATGTCCGTTCAAGTCCTTGCCGTTTCATCCCCGAACACCGTGCGCACGCGGCTGCGCCCGCTGGCCCTGGCGGCCATGCTGCTGGCCGGCGCCGGCCTGCATGTCCAGGCTACCGCCCAGGCTGCACCGGGCGTCGCCAGCTACGCCATCCCCGCCGGTCCGCTGGCCGGCGCCCTGAACCGCTATGCCCAGCAGGCGGGCGTCTCCATCGCCATCGACGCTGCCAAGGTGCAGGGTTTGACCAGTGCCGGCCTGCAGGGCAGCTACGCCATCGATGACGGTTTCGCCGCGCTGCTGCGCGGCAGCGGCTACGCCATCGGCAAGACGTCCACCGGCTATGTGCTGGTGGCCGCGCCGGCGTCCACGCCCACGGCGGCGGCCAGTGCCGCCTCGGCATCCGAGCGCACCATGCCCTCGATTACCATCGTCGGCCAGGCCGAGCAAGGCGCCGCCACGGAAGGCAGCGGTTCCTACACGGCGCGCAAGATCAGCATCGGCAAGGGCGAGCAAGCGATGAAGGACATTCCGCAATCGGTCAGCGTGCTGACGCGCCAGCGCCTGGACGACCAGGGCATCACGGACTTGCGTGTCGCCGTCAACAACGTCACCGGCGTGGTGGGCGTGCATGGCGTGGGGCCGGGCGTGGTGATCACGGCGCGCGGCTTCCAGATCGATCAATGGCAGTACGACGGCGTGCCGATCGACCGCAACACCTATGCGCTGGGTAACTGGGGCCAGGAAAACATGGTCATCTACGACCGCCTGGAAGTGCTGCGCGGCGCCTCCGGCATGCTGGTCGGCACGGGTAGCCCCGGCGGTTCCGTCAGCCTGGTGCGCAAGCGCCCGACCGCCACGCGCAGTGTCAGCATGACGGCGCGCGCCGGCTCGTGGGACCATGTTGGCGCCCAGCTCGACGTCAGCAGCCCCTTGAACGCGGACGCCAGCCTGCGCGGACGCGTGATTGTCGATGAAGACGATACCCACTCCTTCGTCGACCGGGTGTGGAGCAAGAACCGCACCCTGTACGCGGCGCTCGACTATGACCTGGGACCGGCCACCACCCTGGGTCTGGCCGTCAGCAACGTCAATGACCATGGCCGCCCCACCTTCATCGGCCTGCCCCGCTATGCGGACGGCAGCGCGCTGAACCTGCCCCGCTCCACCTTCACGGGCGCCGACTGGAACCGCAGCGAAGCCAGGCAAACCAACGTGTATCTCGACCTGGAACACCATCTCAACAGCCAGTGGAGCCTGAAGGCATCGGCCGTGAGCATGAAAGAAAACACCAGCTCCGTGCACCAGCGCGTGGCCATGCCCATCAATCCCGACGGCAGCGGCGCGCGCTATGGCGACTTTGGCATGGATTTCGACAACCGCAAGCGCGGCATCGATGCCTACGTGCGCGGCAAATTCGACGGCCTGGGCATGGCGCAGGAAGTCCTCGTGGGCGCCAGCTATGTCACGCTGGCGTCGGACGACGTCTATGCCCGCGCCTGGGAATCCGGTGCGGACGTCTTCAACATCAGGCATAACCGCCCATGGCAAGATATCGACAGCATCGCCGCGCGCGGCGTGCGGCCCGTCAGCACCTACGAAATACGCCAGAAGGGTCTGTATGGCAGCTGGAACGGCCAGTTGACCGGCAAGCTGAAAGCCGTGCTGGGCGGACGTTTCAGCTGGTATGACTTCGTATACGCGACGCCCACAGGTCCCGAAGAGCAGCTCAACGCCAGCGCCAGGTTCACGCCATCGGCGGCACTGATCTACGCGCTCGATCCGCAATGGTCGGCCTACGCCAGCTATGCCGACATCTTTACGCCGCAAAGCATCCGCGATGCGCAAGACAAGGTACTCAAACCCGTCACGGGCACAAACTACGAGGCGGGCATCAAGGGTGAGCTGATGGATGGCAAGGTGAACACCTCGCTGGCCGTGTTCCGCTACGACCACAAGAACCGTGCCGTCACCGACTATGAGGCGGGCATGGTGTGCCCCGACGGGTACTGCTCGCGCGCCTCGGGCAAGGTGCGCAGCCAGGGCCTGGAAGCGGAAGTGTCCGGCGAAGTGGCGCGCGGCCTGCAGCTGTCGGCCGGCTACGCCTACACGACGACGACGTATCTGAACGACCCGGACAATCAGGGCAAGGTCTTTTCCACCTGGACGCCGAAACACATGCTGCGCGTGTGGTCCAGCTACACGTTGCCCGGCGCCTGGGACAAGTTCAGCGTGGGCGCCGGCGTCAACACGCAAAGCCATACGCTCGATACCGCGTACAAATTCAAGGTTGCCGGCTTCTCGCTCTGGAACGCGCGCCTGGCCTGGCAAGCCACGCCGCAGGTGGCCCTGTCGGTCAACGTCAACAATGTGCTCGACAAGCGCTATATCATCCCGGCCTACAACACCACCGGTTCGAACAATTACTATGGCGACCCACGCAACGTGCAGTTCACCTTGAAGTACACGCCGAAGTGGTAGGCTGACGCGCTGCGCTGACAGCACAGGCGGGCCGGCATTCAGCCGTGCCCGCCTTTTTTTTCGTTCAGTGCTAGGCTTGTATTCGAGAAATTATCCACCGAGAAAAAACCATGTCGCCACCGTTTCCCCTGTCCCGCATGCTGCTGGCCCTGGCCTGCTGCGCCAGTCCTGCCCTCGCCTTCGACGGCGACTATCAAACCAAGACGCCGTACGCGCCGCAGCAGGACCCGGCCACGTATGCCGCGCCGCCGGCCGGCTTCCAGCCCATCTTCACGCAACTGGTGGCGCGCCACGGTTCGCGCGGGCTGACCGGCATGAAGGGCGACGCGGCCCTGTACGCGATGTGGCGGCAGGCGGCCGCGCAGGATGCCCTGACGCCGCTGGGACGCGAACTGGGTGCCGATATCCTGGCCCTGATGCGGGCCAACGCCCTGCTCGGCCATGGCGTGGCCGGCATCGAATCACCCGGCTATGGCAACCTGACGCAGACGGGCATCGACGAGCACCGGCAACTGGCCGCGCGCCTGCTGGCGCGCCTGCCCACCCTGTTCGCGCAAGTGGGACAGGATGCGGCCACGGCGCCGCGCCAGCTCGTCACCATCCATTCCGGCGTGGACCGCGCACGCGACAGTGCGCGCTTCTTCACGCAATCGCTGCTCGAACACGCACCCGCGCTGGCACCCTTGCTGACCCTGCCGCCCGCGCCGGCGCCGTACCCGCAGGGTCGCACGCCCGCAGTACAGCCGATATTACAAGCGGATGGCGTCAACCGTTTCCTGCTGTACGCGCACAAGCTGGCGCCGCGGATGGATCTGGTCGCCGATCGCGCCAACCCGTATTTCACCACCTATGCCGCCAGCCAGGCTTACCAGCGCTACGAACGGACCAAACAGCTGCATGCGCTGATGGACGCTCCGGCCAGGGAACCGGCAGCGGCCGCGCATGCGCGCCATGTACTCGAACGGCTGTTCACACCGGCCTTCCTGGCGCAGTTTAACGGCGGCGCCACCAGCTACGCGGACACGGGAAGCTACACTTTCACCAGCGCGGACGGCAAACTCACGCGCACCATCACGGGCAGCGGCAAGACCGTCATCCGCAGCCCGAATGCCGCCGCGACGAAATTGTATGAGCTCTACGCGATCGCCGCCGGCATGCGGCATGAGGTGCCGGCCGATTTCAGCCGCTACATGCCGGCCGAGGATGCGCGCTATTACGCGTCTGTCGCCGACCACGAGGATTTTTATCAGAAGGGACCGGCCACCACGGAAAGCAGCGGCGTGACCTGGCGCTTCGCGCTGGCCTTGCGCGAGGATTTTTTCAATGAAGTCGATGCGCTGGCGGCTGGTGACCTGCGCCACGCGGCCAAGCTGCGCTTCACGCACGCCGAGATGATCATCCCGCTCGCTTCGGCCATGGGCTTGCAGCAGCCGCTGCCGGCTTCGGCCAGCTATAGTTATGACACTAATCCATGGCGTGGCGAGAGCGTCTCGCCGCTGGCGGCCAACATGCAGTGGGACGTGTACCGCAACGGCGATGCTCAGCTCATCGTGCGCCTGCTGTACAACGAAAAGGAAACACCGTTCCAGCCAGCGTGCGACAGCGCCCGCATCGCGCCGGGCAGCGTCTTCTACGACTACACGGGGCTCAAGGCCTGCTACGGCCACGCGGCGGCGCAATAAAAAAAGCCGCCAGCTGGGCAGCTGGCGGCTTGTGGGGCACTCAGATGGTGCGTGCGCGTTGACTCGTTTATTCCCAGGCTTCCTTGCCTGCGCGTGGCTTGCCCACCATCAGCAGCGCGCCCAGGGTCAGCACGGCCGCCAGCGACAGGTAATAGCCCACGTATTGCAAGCCATGGTTGGTGGCCAGCCAGGTGGCGATGTACGGCGCCAGCGAGGCGCCCAGAATACCCGCCAGGTTGAACGTCAGCGAGGCGCCCGTGTAACGCACTTCGGGCGGGAACAGCTCGGACAGCATGGTGCCCAGCGGTCCGTAAGTCATTCCCATCAGGCCCAGGCCGACAGCCATGAAGACGGTCACTTCCCACGTCACGCCCGAGCCGAACATGGGCGCGAGCACCAGGCCGAAGACGGCGATGGCGACGGAGACCCAGATCATGGTGGCGCGGCGGCCGCGGCGGTCGGCCAGCACGGCCGAAAACGGAATCGTCAGGGCGAAGAACAGCACGGCAAACAGTTGCACGACGAGGAATTCCTTGCGCGTGAAGCCCAGCTTGGTCGTACCCCAGCTCAAGGCAAACACCGTCATCAGGTAGAACAGCACGAAGGTGGCCAGGGCGATGATGGTGCCCAGGAACAGCATGCGGCCATGCTGGCGGAACACGGTGGCGACGGGCAGTTTGACGACTTCGTTCTTGTCGATGACTTTCTGGAAGTCCGGCGTTTCCGTGATCTTCAGGCGCACATACAGGCCGACGATGACCAGCAGCGCGCTGGCCAGGAAGGGGATGCGCCAGCCGTAGCTGAAGAATTGCTCATCGGTCAGGGTTTCGCTGAGCAGCAGGAAGATGCCGCCCGACAGGAAGAAGCCGATCGGCGCCCCCAGCTGCGGGAACATGCCGTACCAGGCGCGTTTGCCCGGTGGCGCGTTCTCGGTTGCCAGCAGCACCGCGCCGCCCCATTCGCCGCCCAGGCCCAGGCCTTGGCCGAAACGGCACAACGCCAGCAGCAGCGGCGCCAGGGTGCCGATGGCGGCATAGGTCGGCAGCAAGCCGATGATGACGGTGGAGATACCCATGGTCAGCAAGGCCGCCACGAGGGTGGCCTTGCGGCCGATGCGGTCGCCGAAGTGGCCGAACACGGCCGAACCGATGGGGCGGGCGAAGAAGGCGATGGCGAACGTGGCCAGCGACTGCAGCACGGCGGCCGACGGGTCGCCGGCGGGGAAGAACAGTTTCGGGAACACCAGCACGGCGGCGGTGGCGTAAATATAAAAGTCAAAGAACTCGATGGTGGTGCCGATCAGGCTGGCGAACAGCACCGTGCCGGGGGAATTTTTCTTGGGGGGGATGCTCATTTACTGCGCTCCTTGGGGAGGGTGTCTAAAGGCCATTCTCTGGATGTTTTTTCAGGCAGCAGCACAGCACGTTGTCTCCGTGTCGTTCGCATATCATAGCCGTGCGCGAGGGCATTTGCCGCGCATTTGCTATTAAATTTACAAACAAAAAACAACGGTTTTTGTTGCCGTAGCGAACTGCCGGCAACGCGCGCTAACACGCCGTGATCGGTGCTGATTTAGAGAAACAACGGTCGTGCGCCATCCGGTTACCCGGGGCACGGCAGGAAAGGCGTCAGGGGATGGGCGACGTGTATCAGGCCCGGCGTATCGCCAGGCATTCCGTACCAGACCCGCGCGTCGGCATCGCGGCATCGGTCATTTGTGGTGAATCCTTGCCTGCGGCCCCTCCGGGTGGAGCGGGCCGGCGATGATCGCGCTGCATCACGAAGGATGCGGTTGATCTTGCTGTAAGCGGCTTATCATACGCGCAGTGGTGCGGTGCGGCAAGAAGTTGTGATGGTGCATGCCTTGCGGTGGTGTCGGCTTACGCTGCGCTAAGCCGACCTACGCCGATCTACGCATCAATCAATACAAAAGTCTGCTCGATCTCGCGACTATCGAGCGGGCGCACGAGGCGCGCCACTTCCTGGCCATCTTTCAAAAAGATCAGGGTCGGCCACAGCTTCACGCGGAACGAGCGTCCCAGGGCACGGCCGGGGCCGTCTTCCACGCGCAGGTGCGACACCCCGGGGTGCTGCGCCAACGCGGCGGCCAGCGGCGCCTCGGTGGCGCGGCAATGGCCGCACCAGCCCGTGCCGAATTCCAGCAGGGCCGGCCCCGCCAGGGCGTCGATCTCGGCGCGCGTGGGTTGCGCTACAGCATAAGTATCGCTCATCATGCCAGTCTCCTTGTCAGCTCAGACCACTTTCACGCGCAAGGTGCCCAGGCCATCGATGGCTCCCAGCAGCTCGTCGCCGCGCTGCACGGCCGCCACGCCGGCCGGCGTGCCCGTGTAGATCAGGTCGCCTGGCTGCAAGGTGAAATAGGTCGACAGGTCGGCGATGGTTTCGGCCACGTTCCAGATCAGCATGTCGACGCTGCTGCCTTGACGCAACGCACCGTTCACGTGCAGGGTGATGGCGGCATGGCTGACGTCGCCCGCCAGCGCGGCCGGCGTGATGGGGCCGATGGGCGCCGAGTGCTCGAATGCCTTGCCCGTTTCCCACGGGCGGCCCTGCTTTTTCGCCGCGCCCTGCACATCGCGGCGCGTCATGTCCAGGCCGATCGCATAACCCCACACGTGGCTCAGCGCATCGGCCACGCCGATATCGCTGCCACCCTTGCCGATGGCCACCACCAGTTCCATCTCGTGCTGGAAATCCTGCGTTTGCGCCGGATACGGCAACTCGCCCGTCGTGCCGGCTGGCACGGGCAGCACGGCGTCGTTTGGCTTCATGAAGAAAAACGGCGCCTCGCGGCCCGAGTGGCCCATTTCCTTGGCGTGGTCGACATAGTTGCGGCCCACGCAATAGATACGGTGGACCGGGAAAGTATCAACGCTGCCGGTGACGGGAACGCTGGGCTGGATGGCTGCGGGAATGACATACGACATGAAGACTCCTGATCGGCACGATAAAAAGGCGGTGATGAAAAAGGGGACACCGCAGTGTCCCCCATTTTACGGTAACTTTATTTCAGCAGGGTCAGACGCGTTCCAGCACCAGCGCGATGCCCTGCCCCACGCCGATGCACATGGTGCAGAGCGCATAGCGCCCGCCCGTGCGGTGCAGCTGGTTGACGGCCGTCATGGCCAGGCGCGCACCCGAGGCACCCAGCGGATGACCGAGGGCGATGGCGCCGCCGTTCGGGTTGACGCGCGCATCGTCGTCGCGCACTCCCAGCTGGCGCAGCACGGCCAGGCCCTGTGCGGCAAACGCTTCGTTCAGTTCGATGACGTCGAAGTCGGCCAGGGTCAACCCCGTCATGGCCAGCACTTTCAGGGTGGCGGGCGCGGGGCCCATGCCCATGATGCGCGGCGCCACGCCGGCCGTCGCCATGGCCACCACGCGGGCGCGCGGCGTCAGGCCAAAGCGGGCCGCGTTCGCCTCGTCGGCCAGCAGCAGGGCCGCCGCGCCATCGTTGACGCCGGAAGCGTTGCCGGCCGTAATCGTGCCATCCGCGCGCACGACGGGTTTCAATTTGGCCAGGGTGTCCAGCGTGGTGGCGCGCGGATGCTCGTCGCGGGAGACGACGATGGGCTCGCCCTTCTTTTGCGCGATGCTGACGGGACAGATTTCGCTGTCGAACACGCCTGCCTGCTGCGCCGCCAGCGCCTTGACCTGGCTGGCCAGGGCGAACGCATCCTGGTCCGCGCGGCTGATGCCAAAATCGCTGGCCACGTTTTCCGCCGTTTCCGGCATCGAATCGACGCCGTACTGCGCCTTCATGAGGGGATTGATGAAGCGCCAGCCGATGGTCGTGTCTTCCATTTTCATGCCGCGCGCAAAGGGGCTGTCCGCCTTGCCCATGACAAACGGTGCGCGGCTCATGCTTTCCACGCCGCCGGCGATCAGCAAGCCCGCCTCGCCGCTCTTGATGAAGCGCGCGGCGCTGCCGATGGCGTCCAGGCCCGAGCCGCACAAACGGTTCAGGGTGACGCCCGGCACGCTGTCGGGCAATCCCGCCAGCAAGGCGGCCATGCGCGCCACGTTGCGGTTGTCCTCGCCCGCCTGGTTGGCGCAGCCGTACAGCACGTCCGTAACAGCAGTCCAGTCGACGTGCGGGTTGCGCGCCATCAAGGCACGGATGGGCACGGCGCCCAGGTCGTCGGCGCGCACGCCGGACAGGCTGCCGCCGTAGCGGCCAAAGGGCGTACGCTGGGCGTCGCAGATAAACGCTGCAGTCATATTGTTTTCCTCCAAGAAATATTTATGTGAACATTGCTGGCTTGCTAACGTCCGTCCAGCAGTGAAACCGGCGTCAACGCTTGCAGCTGCGCAAAACTCAAGCCATCGGCCAGCTCGACGACGGTAGCGCCAGCCGGTCCCAGGTCGAGCACGGCCAGGTCGCTGTAGATGCGGCTGACGCACCCGATGCCCGTCAGCGGATACGTGCAGGCCTGCACCAGCTTGCTTTCACCCGTCTTGGTCAGCAATTCCATCATGACCCAGGTTTTTTTCGCGCCGATGGCCAGGTCCATGGCCCCGCCCACGGCGGGAATGGCGTCCGGGGCGCCCGTGTGCCAGTTGGCCAGGTCGCCCGTGGCGGACACTTGAAACGCGCCCAGCACGCAGATGTCCAGGTGGCCGCCGCGCATCATGGCGAAGCTGTCGGCGTGGTGAAAATAGCTGCCGCCGGGCAGCAAGGTGACGGGCTGCTTGCCCGCGTTGATCAGGTCGTAGTCTTCCTCGCCTGGCGCCGGTGCGGGGCCCATGCCGATGACGCCGTTCTCGCTGTGCAGGATGATCTCCGCGCCGGCCGGCAAGTGATTCGCCACCAGGGTCGGCAAGCCGATGCCCAGGTTCACGACAGCGCCTTCATGAATGTCGGCAGCCACCTTGGCCGCCATTTGATCTCGATTCCATTTGTTCACTTGATACTCCTCAGGCAACTTTGAAGCCGGCGGGGCCGGTGGCCGTGCGCGGCACTTGCACGATGCGCTGCACGAACAGGCCCGGCGTGATGACGTGTTCAGGGTCGATGCTGCCCAGCTCAGCAACTTCATGCACGGAAGCAATGCTGACTTTCGCGGCCATGGCCATGATGGGACCGAAGTTGCGCGCCGTCTTGCGGTAGGTCAGGTTGCCCCAGCGGTCGCCCTGCTCCGCCTTGATCAGCGCGAAATCGGCGTGGATCGGCGACTCGAACACATACATGCGGCCGTCGATCTCGCGTGTTTCCTTGCCCTTGGCCAAGTCCGTGCCATAGCCCGTGGGCGTGAAAAAGCCGCCGATGCCGGCGCCGGCGGCGCGGATGCGCTCGGCCAGGTTGCCCTGCGGCACCAGTTCCAGCTCCAGCTTGCCCGCGCGGTACAGCGCGTCGAAGACGTGGGAATCGGCCTGGCGCGGAAACGAGCAGATGATCTTGCGCACTTGCCCGTTTTTCAGCAGGGCGGCCAGGCCCGTATCGCCATTGCCCGCATTGTTGTTGACGATGACGAGGTCGCGCGCGCCTTGGGCGATCAAGCCGTCGATCAGCTCGGCCGGCTGGCCCGCGCCGCCGAAGCCGCCAATCATGACGGTGGCGCCATCGTGGATATCGGCCAGCGCATCAAGCACGCTGGAACGCAGTTTGTCGATCATTGCTGTCTCCTCCCAATCAAATTCATCAGTCATTTGTTCGTATGCAGAACAAATATTCGTATTTAGAACTTATTCGTGAGAATATGCCTGATCGGGGCGCTTGTCAATTTGCCGTTTTCACCAGCGCCATGGCTATAATTGCCACCTTGACCCATTGGAATCACCATGACCGACCGCCGCAGCACGCCCGTTTCCGCCGAAGAACTCCCTGATGCCGATGGCGCGCCCCGTCCCGGCGACAGCTATGTGCAATCGTTCGCACGGGGCCTGGCCGTGCTGCGCAGCTTTGGCGCGGAGGCGCCGCAACAGACCTTGAGCGACGTGGCGGAACGGGCGCAGCTGACGCGCGCGGGCGCGCGGCGCATCCTGCTCACCCTGCTGCATCTCGGTTATGTGGAAGCGGACGGGCGCTTGTTCCGTTTGACGCCCAAGGTGCTCGACCTGGGCTACGCGTATTTATCGTCCTTGCCCGTGTGGACGCAGGCGCAACCGCTGCTGGAAGAATTGATGCAGACCTTGCGCCAGTCGTGCTCGGCCACCGTGCTCGATGGCGACGACATCGTGTACGTCGTGCGCCTGTCCGCGCACCGCACCATGTCGATCAACCTGGGCATCGGCAGCCGCCTGCCCGCCTACTGCACCTCGATGGGACGTGTCTTGCTGTCGGGCCTGGCGCCCGAGGCGCTGCGCGAACGGCTGTCGAAGATGGCATTGCTGAAAATCACGCCGGCGACCAAGGTCGATATCGAGGTCTTGATGGAAGAGATTGCGCAAGTGCGGCGCCAGGGCTGGTGCCTGGTGCAGGAAGAGCTGGAACAGGGCTTGATCGCCCTGGCCGCGCCCGTGTTCGACCGGGCGGGCAAGGTGGTGGCGGCGATCAATGTCAGCGGCCAGACGGCGGGACCGTCCGTGGCGCATTTGCTGGAACACAGCCTGCCGAAACTGCTCGATACGGCAAGCCGGGTCAGCGCCCTGGTGCGGGTGCAGCAGTGATTACTTGTTAAACTTCGCGCACGGGTCCGGGCGCGGCTGCGCCGGCATCGTTTGCGTCAGGTCGAACGTACCCTGGTAGCCGCTGCCGCCCTGCTCCAGGTAGCCGATGCTGCGCACATTCAGTTGCGGGTCGGCCAGCTTCAGCCAGCGGGGCACGCCGATATCCTTGCGCACATGCTCATTGCCGGCGATCAGCACCACGTCGCGCGGCGCCTGGTCGCGGATCAGCTTGGCCATCCAGATATCGCGCGCCACCTGGGCATTGACGACACCGCTCACCATCATGTCGGGCAGCATATTGCAGCGGGCCGCCTGCACTTCCTTCTGTTGCCCTTCCAGAATGTCGGCCGGCACGGGCGCGGCCAGGTAAGTGGCGACCATGGCGGGCGGCATCGCCCATTGGATGCCGTCGCGCACGATGCGCGACGCGTCGGCCGGCGACAGGTTGCCAGCGACCAGGGTCAGCTGGTAGCTGATGACGAGGTCGAGCACGGGCCGGTACAAGCTCCAGTCCCAGCGCGGCTGCTCCATCACGCGGATGATGCAATCGGGGTCGGCGCAATCGCGCGCGGCGCGCGTCAGCAAGGCCTGGTTTTCGCGATCGAATTGCTCCATGACGATCACGGGACGCCAGCCAGCCGCCAGGCGGCGGCGCAATTCCTCGACGCGCAGGCGCTGGCCTTGCGCATTGTCATGCACTTCACCGAGCAGTAATACTTGCGGATTGGGCAAGGCGTCGGCCACGGGCGCGGGAGGGGGCGGTGCTTCCTTCTTCAGCAAGCCGCCGCAGGCGGCCAAGGCCAGCACGCTGCACAGCAGGGCGGCGCGCGCGCCGGCGCGGAAAATCACGGTCTTCATGTAAGCAGTATCCAAAGTGGCGATGCGCCAGATTGTACCGTCTCAGGCCGGCGCAGGCAGCTTGCGGCGCTCCAGCACTTCAAAGAGAAGCATGCCGGCCAGCATGGCGCCGACAAACAGCCACGCCTTCGGCTGGCCCGCCAGCAGCGAGACGAGGGCGGGACCAGGACAAAAACCGGCGATGCCCCAGCCTGCGCCAAAGGCCAGGCTGCCCAGCAGCAAGCGCCGGTCGATGCGCCGCGACGTGGGCAATTGCATGGGCTCGCCCAGCAGCGCCGTGCCGCGCCGGCGCGCCAGCCAGAAGGCGGGCATGGCCACGCCGATGGCGCCGCCCATCACCAGTGCCAGCGACGGATCCCAGGCGCCGGCCAGGTCGAGGAAACCGAGCACCTTGGCCGGGTTGCTCATGCCGGAAACGATCAGGCCCAGGCCAAAGACGAGGCCGCTCAACAGGGAAAACAGGATTTTCATGATAGGTGGCGCAACAGATACACGGTGAGGAAACCGGCCGCCATGAAGACACACGTGGCGGCCAGCGAACGCGGTGACAGGCGCGACAGGCCGCACACGCCGTGGCCGCTGGTGCAGCCGGCGCCATAGCGCACGCCCACGCCCACCAGCAAGCCCGCCACGAGCAGGGCCAACGTACCCGCCTCAATCTGCACGGGCGGCAAGACTTGCCACAACTGCCACAGCAGGGGCGTGCCGATCAGGCCGGCAAGAAAGGCGATGCGCCAGCCCAGGTCGCCCTGGCGCGGGCGCAGCAAGCCGCCGACAATGCCGCTGATGCCGGCGATCCGGCCATTGAACAAAATCAGCAGCGCAGCGGCCAGGCCGATCAGCATGCCGCCCGCCAGCGAGGCCCAAGGCGTGAAGTGCTGCCAAGCAATCGTCATGGTCGGCCTCAGTCCGCTTCGTCGTTGAACGGCAGACGCGGCGCGCAGAATTGCGCGTACAGCACTTGCAGCACGGCCAGCACGGGCGCGCTGGCGACGCGATAATAAATCTGCTTGCCATCGCGCCGCGTGGCCACCAGCATCTCTTCGCGCAGCACACCCAGCTGCTGCGACAGGGTCGGCTGGCCGATGCCCACTTTTTGTTCGAGGTCGCTGACGCAATGCTCGCCCTGCGATAGCTGGCACAGCAGCATCAAACGGTCGGCATTGCCCATGGCCTTGAGCAGCGAGCTGGCCTTGTAGGCCGAGCCACGCATGGCGTCGAGGTTGTATTCGGCGTGTTGTGTTGCAACTGTCTCCATCTTGCCCTCCCACAGGCGGTCATATTGATCATCATGCGATAAACAATATACTAATCAATATATTGTTTTCCTGCTGGCGATTCGCACCAAAAAACAACAGTATTTTTCAGTGATAGCGTGCTCATGCCAAGTGTGCGGCAGCGATAGCCTTCATGCTATCAAAATGATAAATATTCGTAATTTAAAGCAAATATACGTAGCAAAATTGCCACGATTTGTGCTGTAATAAGACCTCATCAGAAAAATTGTGATACGCCCCCGTACAGGCGCATTATCCGTCCAGGCGCAGGCCGGTTTCGGCCACGCCGCACGGTGAACCAGGGAGTCAACGATGAAGATCTTTCAGCCGCTATGTGTGGCCGTGCTGGCGCTGTCGGCGTATGCCGGCAATGTGGCCGCCAGCGCGCCTGTCGTGAGCGACGACAGTCTCGGTTTCACCAGCACCAGCGACAATCTCGGCTGGGAAACACCGGACTTGCCGTATGCGCGCCTGCTGACGCAGGCCTCGACACTCAATGCGGCCCCGCGCTGGCGCAGCGCCGGTGTGCGCCACGGCGCACTGCCCGCAGCCGCCACCGCCCCTGCGGTACAGCTGGTGAACGTGCCGCCGCCCGTGCCCGAAGCGAGCATGGTCTCGATGCTGCTGGTCGGACTGGGTTTGCTGGTCGTGAGCATGCATGGTGAAAAACAGGAAAAATTCGATAGCTGACCTTACTTCGGCGGCCGATGCCGTTGCATAAAAAAAAATTCCGCCTTGCGCGGAATTTTTTTTACTTGTCCAGCAAACGGCACACCCTTTCGATATTGCCCACCGGAATACCCGACTTCAGGGCGCGCGCGATGCAGCCCGCCTTGTCAGGGCCCGAGGCGGACATGAGCACGAAGGCCGTGCCCAGGGCGCCGACGGCGAGCAGCAGGATCAGCACGCCCTTGACGATATCCCAGTTCATGGCGTCTCGATGACAGGCATCAGTGCTCCTTGGCCGATGTGGCTGCCGCTTCGGGCCCGCTCAGCAGTGCCTGTAATTTTTGCATGGTGGCCCAGTTGCGCGAGGTGACGCCATCACCCAGCAGTACACCCAGTGACGCCACCACCTTGCTGGCCAGCACGCCATCGGGACACCAGGCATACGCGGCCCATTGCCCCAGCGCCAGCGCTTCCGGCTGCCACGGCCGCTGCAACAGCGGCGCCAGGCGCTGGACATCGGCCGGATTGTTCAGCACCAGAGTCAGCAGACGGGCCGCATCGGCCGTCGGCGCCAGGGTGTTTTGTTCGATCACCTGGGCAAACTGACTGGCCGACAGCACCGTCACCCGGGCCGCTACGCCCAGTTTCAGCACCAGCGCTTCCTCGATGCGGGCAGCGGCCTCGGCCGGCGCCACCGCCCCCCCGTCATACACGACGTTGCCGCTGTTGAGTACCGTGCGTACCTGCGCAAAACCCAGGTCGCCCAGCAGCTTGCGCAGATCGGCCATGGCCACGCGCTTGGCGCGGCCCACATTGATCCCGCGCAAAAGCGCCACTTGCTGACTGTTTTCTAGCTGTGCCATGTCTCTTCTCCTTGCCTATGCCGGGCTGCTGGTGCTGTCCGGCAACGGCGTCACCGTGGGCAGGCGCAGCAGGAATGTCGCGCCCTGTCCCAAGGTGCTGCTGACCGTGATGGTGCCGCCAAACTGCTTGGCAATCAAGTTGAACACGATATTCAAGCCCAGGCCCGTGCCGCCCTGTCCCCGCCGCGTGGTGACAAACGGGTCAAACACGCGGTCGAGCATGTCGGGCGCGATGCCGCGGCCGTTATCGCGCACCTGCATGGCGATCCACTCGCCGTCGCGACGCACGCCGATATGGATGTTGCCGACCGTGTCCGCATCGAAGGCGTGCTCGACACAGTTCAACACCAGGTTGGTCAGCACCTGCGCCAGCGCCCCTGGATAGCTGTCGAGCATGATGTCAGGCGGGCAATCGATATCGATGCTGATGCGCGTCTTTTTCAGGGTCGGCTGCAGGCTCGATATGACTTCCCCGATATAGTCGCGCAATTCGAACAAACGGCGCGCCTCGCTGACCTGGTCCACGGCGATCTGCTTGAAGCTGTGGATCAGGTGCGCGGCGCGATAGGCATTGTTCATGATCAGCCGCGCGCTCTCGCCGGCCGTTTCCAGGTAGCGCACGATATCGGTCTTCTTCACGCTGCCGCCGGCCACCGCCGCGCTGATGTGATCGGTCGCTTCCTTCAGCACCGAGGCACTGGTCAGCGCGATGCCGACCGGGGTGTTGATTTCATGCGCCACGCCGGCCACCAGGCTGCCCAGCGAGGCCAGGCGTTCCGACTGCAGCAACGATTCCTGCGCGCGGCGCAGCTCGTCCATCGCCTGCGCCGTCTCCTGCTGCGAGCGGCGCGCCATGTCTTCCGCCTCGCGGCTGCCCTCGATGATGGACTTGAGCTTGCGCTGCACGGCATTGAAGCCGCGGATCACGTCGCCCAGTTCGTCGCGCCGGTTTTCCGGCAGTTCTTCGACCTCGTCGCTGCCGCGCGTGGCCAGGTCGATCAAGCCGTCGCGCAACTGTTTCAAGGGCCCGAAGACGATGCGCAGGCTCAGCGCCAGGGCACCCACCAGGATGATGTCAAGCAGTAATACTTCCAGCACCTTGCGCCGCACTTCGCCGCGCAGGGCCGCATCGATCTGCGCGCGGCTGAAATTGACGATGACCTTGCCGACGATCACCGGCTTGCCGCCCGTGGCCGCCGCCACGGCGTCGCGGAACACGAGCGGCGCCTCGACGGGAGTGCCGCCCATGGCCACGTCGGAGGTCAAAGGCACCAGGGTGCCGGCCGCGTCGCGCACTTCGCCGGCGAACAGACCCACGGAAGCGTCGTAGACGCGGATGCCGACCAGTTCCGGCGGCAGCATTTCGGCCGCGACAATGCTGTCAACCTTGGATTTGTCGAGATCCCACAGGGCCGAAGGCAAGCTGGTCTGCAAGCGCGTGAGCACGCCGCTGCGCAGGCGCGCGCTGCCCGATTCAAGTTCCTGGCTCAGTGTATATTGGGTATAGCTGCCAGAAATGCCCAGCACCAAGGTGACGATCACGACAAAAAGCAGGGTCAGCCGGACTTGGATACTCACCATCGATCAACACTCCCCGGGCCAGGCCAGCCGCCGGCCCGCGGCGCGGGCACAGATACGTCAGCAATGCAACAGCCTGAAGCAAATGTACGGTATGACATGCTTATTGGCAAGATTTACAGCGCCCCCGTTTTCGACAGGGGCCTTGATACAGGTTGAGACATTGCGTCATGGCAATGGTAATATCCCGCAATCATCTAAGGAGTCGTCATGGCGGTCATACATCAACATCTACCCCTGGAACAAGTGCGTCCTGGCATGGTCTTGTCGGATGTCTTGCTCGACGCGCATGGACAAGTGCTGTTGCCGCAAGGTGCGGTACTGACGGAAAACATGCTGTCCCTGATGCCGCGCCACGGCATCACCATGCTGCCGATCCAGGCGCCGCCCCCTTCGCCAGAGGTAGTGGCCGCGCAGCAGGCGGCCGATAGCGAACGGCTCGATTACCTGTTCCGCAAGCATGATCCGGACGATCCCGAAGATGCGGCCACCACCTTGCTGCGCAGCTATGTCACGGCGTATCGTCTGGGCACGGGAGAGCCAGCATGAGCACCCAGCTGACGCTCGACGATATCGTCGCCCACCTCGATGACCTGCCTTCGCTGCCCGCCGTCGTCATGGAGCTGCTCAACAGCATAGACCAGGAAGACGTCGATATTTCCGTGCTGGCGAAAAAAGTCTCATACGACCAGGCGCTGACGGCGAAAACCCTGCGCCTGGCCAACTCCTCGCAATATGGCTTGCAAGTGAAGGCCACCACCATCCAGCAGGCGATCACCTATCTGGGTTTCCAGACCACGCGCAGCCTGATCACCTCGGCCGCCATCACGGGCTGCTTCCCGGAAGGTCGCTGCCCCGGTTTCGACGACAAGGCCTTCTGGCGCCATTCGGTAGCGACTGCCGCCTGCGCCAAGGTGCTGGCGCGGCAGATCCGCTTCAACCAGGATTACGCCTTCACGGCCGGCTTGCTGCATAACATCGGCCGTCTGGTGCTGGTCAGCAGCTTTCCCGCGCAGTATGCGCAAGTCATCGCGCACCAGGCGGCGCACGATTGCAGCCTGCTCGAAGCGGAACAGGCCGTGCTGGGCGTGGACCACGTGCAAGCAGGCGTGGCACTGGCCGAGCACTGGAATTTTTCCGACACCATGCGTCTGGCGCTGGGCAATTACTTGCAGCCGGAAACGCCGGGAGCCGGTTTCCTGGCGGCACTGATCCATGTGGCCAATGCCATCGTCTGTGCGCTCGACCTGGCGCAGGCGGGCGACGACATGGTGCCGCGCGTCTCGCCGGTGGCCTGGGATGCGCTGGGCCTGAGCGAAGAAACGTATCTGCAACTGTTCCGCGAAACGGAGTTGCGCTACGATGAAATCACCTCGGCACTGCTGAGCTAAACGCCCCGCCAAATGCCAACGGCTCTCGCCGCGAAGCGAAAGCCGTTATGGGTACTGCGGTGTATCCATGCCGCCCGGTCCACACCAGCCTGTTGCCGCCAGCAGTGAAGCAAGCGGCACAGTCAGCGTGCAACCGCCACATCAGTGCGCGTAATTCGATTCTTGCGCATCGCCGCGGTCTTCCGCTTTTGGACGGCCCTGGGCGTCGGACAGACGATATTTGGTGCGGCGGTCGCCCATCAAATCGCGCAGGTCACGGATGCTCATGCCCGTCACTTCGTGCATGCGGATCAGCAGCGAGGCGCCGACCGGCAAGCGGTGATGGCGGATCTTGCTGATGACGGGCGGCGCCACTTCGAGCAAGCGCGACAGGGCTGCGTCGTTTTTCAGCTGCATCTTGCTCAGCAGAATATCCAGCAGGTGATTCGGGTTGTAACTCTCTTGCGATGCTAATGCATGATGTGCCATGATTTTTCCTCGTCTAGTGAATGTTGAAAGAATGCCGATACGAACTTAAGGCTGGCTTAGAGTGTTTAAATAAACGTCTTTCCATCGGATTCAGCCCCCCTCCGCCTTCCCTCCTTGTCGCACTGCCTGCACAGGACTCGCACAAGCAACGTGCGCAGCTTGCCGCGTGAGTAAAAGCACTGCAACCCATCGAAATGAATTGCATATAAAACAATATACTAGTCCAAACAGGCCGCATCTGCGCCTCGCGCAAACTTCCTGATTGTTAAATATCAATCAAGCTGCTAGTTGGCTTGCCAACGATGCTATTTCAACACATTAGGATGCCAGCGGCCGCACACAAGGCTTTGCAGCAACTTGTTACAAATCAATGGTGTCGCACGGCAATAAATGCTCTGCGGCATCGCCGTGCCGGGCGCCGTATTCACGCTGCAATCTTGTCGGCATGCTCGGCACAACATGGCCCGTCCCGGCGATTTACGCTAAACTATGGCCTGAACTTGCAGCGAACCTGCCACCGGGCAGCCAGAGGCACCCGGCCGGTGATCCACCGCCTCCCGCCCCGGGCGGCGCACGGCGCAAGCCCTGCCCGGCTTATTTGCCGCCACACTTGTTTGCCGCCACATTTACCGATAAGCATCCGACTCCATGCAGAAAAAAGTATTCATTAAAACCTTCGGCTGCCAGATGAACGAGTACGACTCGGACAAGATGGCCGACGTGCTGGGCGCTTCCGACGGCCTGGTGCGCACCGACACGCCGGAAGATGCCGATGTGATCCTGCTCAACACTTGCTCCGTGCGCGAAAAGGCGCAGGAAAAAGTGTTTTCCGACCTGGGCCGTCTGCGTGAGCTGAAACTGGCCAAGCCGCACCTCTTGATCGGCGTGGGCGGCTGCGTGGCCTCGCAGGAAGGCGACGCCATCGTCAAGCGCGCGCCGTATGTCGACATGGTGTTCGGCCCGCAAACCCTGCACCGCCTGCCGCAGATGATCGAGTTGCGCCGCTCCAGCGGCGCCCCGCAGGTGGACATCAGCTTCCCGGAAATCGAAAAGTTCGACCACATGCCGCCGGCCAAGGTGGACGGCGCGTCGGCGTTCGTTTCCATCATGGAAGGCTGCAGCAAATATTGCAGCTATTGCGTCGTGCCCTACACGCGCGGCGAGGAAGTGTCGCGCCGCTTCGAGGACGTACTGACGGAAGTGGCTGGCCTGGCCGCCCAGGGCGTCAAGGAAATCACGCTGCTGGGGCAGAACGTGAACGCCTACCGTGGCGCGATGGAAGGCGGAGACATTGCCGACTTCGCCCTGCTGCTCGAATACGTGGCCGACATTCCCGGCATCGCGCGCATGCGCTTCGTCACCAGCCACCCGAAGGAATTCACGCAGCGCCTGATCGACGCCTATGCGAAGATCCCGCAGCTGGTCGACCATTTGTACCTGCCGGCGCAGCACGGTTCCGACAAGATCCTGGGCGCCATGAAGCGCGGCTACACAGGCCTCGAATACAAGTCCATCATCCGCCGCATCCGCGCCGTGCGCCCGAACATGGCCATTTCGTCCGACTTCATCGTGGGATTTCCCGGCGAGACGCAAGCCGACTTCGACGCCATGATGAAGCTGATCGCCGACGTGGGGTTTGACAACAGCTACAGCTTCATCTTCAGCAAGCGCCCCGGCACGCCGGCCGCCAGCCTGGCGGACGATACGCCGCATGAAGTGAAACTGGCCCGGCTGCAGCAGTTGCAGGCGGCCATCGACGCCAACACGCGCAAATACAGCCTGGCCATGGTGGGCAGCGTGCAAACCATCCTCGTCGAAGGCCGTTCGAAGAAGGACACCGATGACAGTGAACTGCAAGGCCGCACGGAAAACAACCGCGTCGTCAATTTCGACGCCGGCCCGGACGGCTTGCAACTGATCGGCCAGTTGGTCGACGTGCGCATCACCGAAAGCCATTCCTACACCCTGCGCGGCGAACTCGTCGCCAGCGCCCCCGCATTGAAAAGAGCCAGTTGAAAACCAAAGCCCCGATACAGCCGCATTACTTCATCCCCGAGCCGCTGGACAACACGCGCCTGGCGCATCTGTGCGGGCCGCTCGATGAAAACCTGCGCCAGATTTCCGCCGCCCTCGACGTGACGATCTTCCGCCGCGGCGAGAAATTCATCGTCGGCGGCAGCAATGCCGAACGGGCCGTGGAAATCCTCGACCAGTTCTACGCCATCGCCAACAAGGTCGTGCCGCTGGAAGAAGTGCAGCTGGCCCTGGTGGAGCAGCGCGCGGGACTGTCCGCCGCCTCGGAACACCATGTCAACGCCCCCATCAGCACCTTCGTCGAGCCGGACATCGCCAGCCCCGTGCTGAAAACGCGGCGCACCGACCTGCGCGGGCGCACGCCGCACCAGATCGCCTACCTGCGCGACATCCTCGAACACGACATCAGCTTCGGCGTGGGTCCGGCCGGCACCGGCAAGACGTATCTCGCCGTCGCCTGCGCCGTCGACGCGCTCGAACGCGACGCCGTCAAGCGCATCATCCTGACGCGCCCCGCCGTCGAAGCGGGCGAGCGCCTGGGCTTTTTGCCGGGCGACCTGGCGCAAAAGGTCGACCCGTATCTGCGTCCCCTGTACGATGCGCTGTACGATTTGCTGGGCTTTGACCGCACGCAAAAGCTGTTTGAAAAACAGGTGATCGAGATCGCCCCGCTGGCCTATATGCGCGGACGCACCCTGAACCACGCCTTCGTCATCCTCGATGAAGCGCAAAACACCACCGTCGAACAGATGAAGATGTTTTTGACGCGCATCGGCTTCGGCAGCAAGGCCGTGGTGACGGGCGACGTGACGCAAGTCGACCTGCACAAGAGCCAGACAAGCGGCCTGATCGACGCCGTGCACGTGCTGAAAGACGTGCGCGGCATCGGCTTTACGCAATTTAACAGCACCGACGTGGTGCGCCATCCGCTCGTCGCGCGCATCGTCGATGCCTATGAAACGGCGCAGGCGGCCGGCGCCAACGCCGCCCAGTTACTGCCCTTATTGAAACCAGCTGCCGCCAAAAATGTCCGAAAAAAATAAACTGTCCTTGTCCGTGCAATATCCGGACGCCCGCCTGGAAAGCCTGATCACGCGCCCCAAAGTGCGCCGCTGGGTCAAGGCGGCCCTGTTCGCGCCCGCCGAATTGACCATCCGCTTCGTCGACGCGGAGGAAGGCCGTACCTTGAACCGCGACTACCGCGAAAAGGACTACGCCACCAACGTGCTGACCTTTGCCTACAACGAAGGCGAAGAGTTGGCTGAGGACGAGCCGACGCGCGCCGACATCATCCTGTGCACGGACGTGCTGGAAAAGGAAGCGGCGGAGCAAAAGAAAAGCGTGGAAGAGCACACGGCCCACCTGATCGTGCACGGCGTGCTGCATGCGCAGGGCTACGACCACATGGATGACGAGGAAGCCACCGAGATGGAGGGCCTGGAAACGGAGATCCTCGCCAAACTCGGCATTACCGACCCGTACGCGGACCCCAAATAAACCGCGCAGATCGGGTAGGTCGGGTAGGTCGGGTTAGCCCGCAGGGCGTAACCCGACAACACCCAACAACGTAAGCGGAGTCGTAGGTCGGGTTAGGCGATACGCCGTAACCCGACAATACCCCACATGCCACAATAGCGCCATCAACCACACACGTAACAAGGACACATTATGGGCACTTGGGCCACTGACGCCTTCGGCAACGACTACGCCATGGATTGGGCGCAGGACTTGCACGAATATAAAACCCTGGAACTGGTCGAGACGACGCTCGACAACGTCATCGACAGCCAGGAAACGGAGCTGGAAGCGCCGTTCGCCGCCGAGGCGCTGGCCGCGCTGGAAGTGATCGCGCGCCTGCAAGGCAAGCCGGGCGAGGACGACCCGGCCACGGCGGAAGTGGACGAATGGGTGGCCGCCTGCAAGAAGAAAGTCACGCCGCCGCTGCTGGAAAAGGCGCGCCTGGCCTTCGACCGCATCATGACGGAGTCGTCGGAACTGCGCCAGCTGTGGCAGGACAGCGAGCATTTTACGGACTGGCAGGCGGACGTGGCGGCCTTGCGCGCGCGCGTGCTGGGCCAGGACGCCTGAAACGTCGGGCAACGGCGCACTTCAACGTATTAAATTTGCATCAAAAGCGGGGAATTCCGGTATTGCCCCACTTTTGGTGTATCCTATATCCCTTCGCAACAACGGCTCACGCCTCCTATGCCCGAGCATCCTAGTGGCGTCAGAACTGACGTCAAGCCCCACCGGTCACTGTTTGAACGCCTGACCGCACTCATATCCCCCGAGCCAGAGAACCGTGCAGAATTGCTCGAAGTTCTACACGATGCGCATGAACGCAAGCTGATCGACGCCGACGCCCTGTCGATGATCGAAGGCGTGTTTCAGGTATCGGATCTCTGTGCGCGCGACATCATGATTCCCCGTTCGCAAATGGATGTCATCGACATCAGCAAGCCGATCGAGGAATGGATGCCGGAAGTCCTGTCCACCGCCCACTCGCGCTTCCCCGCGATCGAAGGCGAGCGCGACAAGGTCATCGGCATCCTGCTGGCGAAAGACTTGCTGCGTTATTACGCAGAAGAGACTTTCGACGTGCGCGACATGCTGCGCCCCGCCATCTTCATCCCCGAATCGAAACGCCTGAATGTGCTGCTGCGCGATTTCCGCGCCAACCACAATCACATGGCCATCGTCGTCGATGAATACAGCGGCGTCGCCGGCCTGATCACCATCGAAGACGTGCTGGAACAGATCGTCGGCGATATCGAGGACGAATACGACTTCGACGAAGCCGAGGACAACATCCTCTCGCTCAAGGAAGGCCAGTTCGGCCCCCGCTGGCGCGTCAAGGCGCTGACCGAGATCGAACAGTTCAACGAGGAAGTGGGCAGCCACCTGGTGGACGACGACGTCGACACCATCGGCGGCCTGGTCTCGAAGTACCTGGGCCGCATGGCGCACAAGGGCGATATTTTCGACCTGGGCAATCTGCGCTTCGAGGTGCTGCGCGCCGATGCGCGCCAGGTGCACGTGCTGCTCGTCGAGCGCCTGCCCAACGTGCCGGAACTGGAACTCTGACATGCGCGTGCTGTAGATGCGTTTCAGACGCTTAGATCCCAACGCCCCCGCCAAACCGCCCCGCAGCACGTGGGCGCGCATGCTGACTGCCGCCATCGCCGGCGCCGTCGCGGTGCTGGCGTTCGCCCCTTTCGGCTACTGGCCGCTGCAAATCCTCAGCCTGGGCGTGCTGTTCTACCAGGTGCTGCGCGCGGCGAACGTCAAGGCCGGCGCGCTGATCGGCTGGGCCTACGGCTTCGGCTGGTGCGCGGCCGGCACGCACTGGCTGTACATCTCGATGCACCGCTATGGCGACATGGCCGCGCCGATCGCCGCCATCGCCGTGGCCTTGCTGGCCCTCTTGATGGCCATTTACGTGGCCCTGGCCATGGGCGCGGCGGCCTGGCTGCGCCAGCGCTGGGTGCTGTCCCTGCCCGCCATGACCCTGCTGGTGCTGCCCGCCACGTGGACGCTGTTCGAATGGACGCGCGGCTGGCTGTTTACGGGTTTCCCGTGGCTGGCCACCGGTTACGCCCACAATGCCAGCCCGTTGGGCGGCTTTGCCCCCATCGTCGGCGCGTATGGCCTGGGCTGGCTGGCGGCGCTGTCGGCCGGCGCCCTGCTCTTGCTAGTCCACCCCCTGCACCGCACGCGCTGGTTTGCGCTGGGCGGCGTCATCGCGCTGTACGCGGCCGGCATCGGCTTGCAATATGTGAACTGGACCCATCCGGTCGGGCGCCCCATCACCGTGCGCCTGTTGCAGGGCAATGTGCCGCAACAGCAGAAATTCGACCCCGGCTTCGTGCTGGGCGCCCTGCAGATGTACCAGAGCGCCATCACCAGTGCCCCGGCCGACCTGATCGCCACGCCGGAAACGGCCGTCACCGTGCTGCCGCACCAGCTGCCGCCCGGCTATCTGGATAGCCTGGGCACGTATGCGCAGCAGACAGGCAGCACGATTTTGCTCGGCATGCCCGTGCTCGACGAGCAGCAGCGCTTCTACAATGCGGCCGTGGGCATCACGCCCAACGGCACGCCGGGACCGTACTACCAGTACCGCAAGCACCATCTGGTGCCGTTCGGCGAATTCGTGCCGCCCGGCCTGCACTGGTTCGTCGCCATGATGGCCATCCCGCTGGGCGACATGGGCCGCGGCGCGGAAGTACAAGCGCCTTTGCCCGTGCGCGACCAGCTGGTGCTGCCGAATATCTGCTACGAAGATTTGTTTGGCGAAGAAATCGCGGGCCAGCTGGCCAGCGCCCACCGCCATGGCAAGCAATCGGCCTCGGTGCTGCTGAATATCTCGAACCTGGCCTGGTTTGGCGACTCGATCGCCATCCCGCAGCATCTGCAGATTTCGCAGATGCGCAGCCTGGAAACGGGCCGCCCCATGCTGCGCTCGACGAATACGGGCGCCACCGCCGTCATCGACGGCAAGGGCGTGGTGCAAAGCCTGCTGCCGCCGGAACAGCAAGCCACGCTGGCGGCCAAGGTGCAAGGCATGGGCGGCATGACGCCGTACATTCTGTATGGCAATAAACTGGTGCTGGCCCTGGCCGCGCTGGCCTTGCTGACGGCTTTCCTGCTGTCGCGCGCCGCGCGCCGTGGCCGCGCCGTGCAGCAATAAGCGGCCGATATTGCCCGAAGAGTCACAGTGGGCCCGTAAAAACCGCTAAAATTAGCAAAATCCCGGCCCGGACGCACTTGTTGGCAGCGTGCGGGCTTCAAGCAAACCTTAACAAAGCGCAGCCTCCCGCGCGGCGAACTCATACGATGCTCACATTTCAACAAATTATCCTGACCTTGCAAACCTATTGGGACAAGCAAGGTTGCGCCCTGCTCCAGCCTTACGACATGGAAGTCGGCGCCGGCACTTTCCACACCGGCACCTTCCTGCGCGCGATCGGCCCGGAACCCTGGCGCGCCGCGTATGTGCAGCCGTCGCGCCGTCCGAAGGATGGCCGCTATGGCGAAAATCCGAACCGCATGCAGCACTACTACCAATACCAGGTGGTCTTGAAGCCGGCGCCGGAAAACATCCTCGACCTGTATCTGGGTTCGCTGGCCGCCCTGGGCCTGGACTTGCAGCAGAATGACGTGCGCTTCGTCGAAGACGACTGGGAAAGCCCGACCCTGGGCGCCTGGGGCCTGGGCTGGGAAGTCTGGCTGAACGGCATGGAAGTGACCCAATTTACCTACTTCCAGCAAGTGGGCGGCCTCGATTGCAAGCCCGTGCTGGGCGAAATCACCTACGGCATCGAACGCCTGGCCATGTATTTGCAAGGCGTGGAAAACGTGTATGACCTGGTGTGGACCGAGTGGGAAGAGAATGGAGTCACGAAAAAACTGACCTACGGCGACGTCTTCCACCAGAACGAAGTGGAGCAATCGACCTACAACTTCGAGCATGCGAATACGGACCTGCTGTTCGAACAGTTCGGCAACTACGAAGCGGAAGCGAAGCGTTTGATCGAGCTGCAACTGACCCTGCCCGCCTACGAGAAAATCATGAAGGCTTCGCACAGCTTCAACATGTTAGATGCGCGTGGCGCCATCTCGGTGACGGAACGCGCCGCCTACATCGGCCGCGTGCGCACCCTGTCGCGCCTGGTGGCGCAAGCGTATTACGACTCGCGCGAGCGCCTCGGTTTCCCGATGCTGCCCGCCGCAGACCAACCCGCCGCCGCTTGATCGCCTAGCTCACACACCGCCGTACCAGACAAGAACACCATGAACCAAACACTGCTCATCGAACTGCTGACCGAAGAACTGCCGCCGAAAGCGCTGGCCAAACTGGGCGCCGCCTTCACCGCCGGCATCGTCAATGGCCTGAAAGCGCGCGACTTCCTGGAAGCCGACAGCGTCGCCACCAGCTACGCCTCGCCGCGCCGCCTGGCCGTCTCCATCACCAATGTGCGCGAAGTCTCGCCCGATAAATCCATCCGCGAAAAAGTCCTGCCCGTCTCCGTGGCGCTGGACGCGAACGGCAACGGCACGCCGCCGCTGGCCAAGAAACTGGCCGCGCTGGGCTTCCCCGACCTGACGCTGGCCGAACTGGAACGCGCCGTCGACGGCAAGGCGGAAAGCTTCTTCTACACCTACACGGCGCCCGGCAGCCAGCTCGCCAGCGGCGCGCAGGCGGCATTGACGGAATCGGCCGCCAAGCTGCCGATTCCAAAACTGATGAGCTATCAGCGCCCGGACGGCACCACCGTGCAATTCGTGCGCCCGGCCCACAGCCTGCTCGCCCTGCATGGCATCAATATCCTGCCTCTGACCCTGCTGGGCTTGACGGCCGGCCGCACCACGCTGGGCCACCGCTTCCTCACCGACGGTACGCCGATCACCATCGCGCACGCGGAAAACTATGCGCCGTCACTGATCCTCAACGCCAGCGTCATCGCCAGCAACGAGGAGCGCAAGGAGCGCATCCGCGCCCAGCTGCTGGACAAGGCCGGTGCCGACCAGGTGCTGATGCCCGAAGCGCTGCTCGATGAAGTGACGGCCCTGGTCGAATGGCCGGTCGTGTATGAATGCCACTTCGAGGAAGAATTCCTGGCCGTGCCGCAGGAATGCCTGATCCTCACCATGCAGACGAACCAGAAGTATTTTGCGCTGACCGACAGCGAAGGCAAGCTGCGCTCGCGCTTCCTGATCGTCTCCAACATCGAGACGGACACGCCAGAACACATCATCGGCGGCAACGAGCGCGTCGTGCGCCCGCGGCTGTCCGACGCCAAGTTCTTCTTCGAGCAAGACAAGAAGAAGACGCTGGCATCGCGCTTGCCGCTGCTGGCCAACGTGGTCTACCACAACAAGCTGGGCACGCAAGCGGCCCGCACAGAGCGCGTCAAGTCGCTGGCCGGCGCCATCGCCGCCAAGCTGCAATATGACGTCGCTCTGGCCGAACGTGGCGCCCTGCTGGCCAAGGCCGACCTGCTGACCGACATGGTGGGCGAATTCCCTG
Organism: Janthinobacterium sp. PAMC25594; assembly: GCF_019443505.1. NCBI lineage: Bacteria > Pseudomonadati > Pseudomonadota > Betaproteobacteria > Burkholderiales > Oxalobacteraceae > Janthinobacterium > Janthinobacterium sp. PAMC25594. The sequence continues at coordinate 4,927,411 of NZ_CP080377.1, read as the reverse complement.
AGCTGCAAGGCATCATGGGCACGTATTATGCGCGCCATGACGGCGAGCCGGAAGAAGTGGCGCTGGCCGCCTCCGAACACTACCAGCCGCGTTTTGCCGGCGACAGCCTGCCGTCGACCGCCACCGGCACCGCCGTGGCCCTGGCCGACAAGCTCGAAACGCTGGTCGGCATCTGGGCTATCGGCCTGGCGCCGACGGGCGACAAGGACCCGTTCGCGCTGCGCCGCCACGCGCTGGGCGTGCTGCGCATGCTGCTGGAAAAACGCCTGCCATTGTCGATCCGGGGCTTGCTGGCGGATGCCGCCGCGCAGTTCGCGTCGGTGCCCGGCTTCAAGGACCCCGTCGCGGATGTGACCACCTTCATGCTCGACCGCCTGCGCGGCATCCTGCGCGAGCGCGGTTTCTCGCCGAATGAAATCGAAGCCGTCGTGGCGCAAAACCCGGACCGTCTGGACGACATCGTGCAGCGCCTGGAAGCCGTGCAGGCGTTTGCCGCCCTGCCGGAAAGCGCCTCGCTGGCCGCCGCCAACAAGCGCATCACGAACATCCTGAAAAAGAACGAGGAGGCGGTCAGCCTGGTCGCCGCCGGCGGCGTCAACGTGGCGCTGCTGCAGGACGAAGCGGAGAAAAAACTCGCCGCCGCCGTCTCGCGCGTGCAGCCGGAAGTCGATGCGGCCTTCGCCAAGGGCGACTTCACCAGCACCCTGCAAACCCTGGCGCAGCTGCGCGACGACGTCGACGGCTTCTTCAACGACGTGATGGTGATGGCCGAGGATGTCGCCCTGCGCAACAACCGCCTGGCCTTGCTGTCGTCGCTGCACGGCATGATGAACCGCGTGGCCGACATTTCCAAGCTGGCGGCATAATGGGCACTCCGGCGCTGAAACTGATTATTCTCGACCGCGACGGCGTCATTAATCATGACTCGCCGGATTTCATCAAGTCGCCGGCCGAATGGCTGCCGATCCCCGGCTCGCTCGAAGCGATCGCCCGCCTGAACCAGGCCGGCTATCGCGTCGTCGTCGCCTCGAACCAGTCGGGCATCGCGCGCGAATACTTCGACATGACGGTGCTCAACGCGATCCACCAGAAGATGCATACCCTGGCGCAGCAGGTGGGCGCCGACATCGACGCCATCTTCTTCTGCCCGCACGCGGGCGCGGACAATTGCGACTGCCGCAAGCCGAAACCGGGCATGTTCCATGAAATCTCGAAGCGCTACAACACCAGCCTGAAAGGCGTGCCCACCGTTGGCGATTCGCTGCGCGACCTGCAGGCAGGTTTCATCAGCGGCTGCGTGCCCTACCTGGTCTTGACGGGCAAGGGCAAAAAAACCAATGAAACGGGTGGCCTGCCACCCGGCACCCAGGTCTTCCCCGACCTGGCCGCCGTGGTCAGCCACCTGCTCAAGGCGCCAGCGGCGCCAGCGCCCACCGTGGCATTCAGTATCTAATTTTCGGAGAACCGCATTGCGTAATATTTCCCTGTTCCTGCGATCCCTGCTGTTCATGACCATCATGATCGTGGCCACCATCGTCTGGGCCTGCGTGTGTTTTTTTGCCGCGCCATTGAGCTACAACAAGCGCTATTGGGTCACCTCGCGCTGGAACGTGTTTATCCTGTGGTGTGCCAAGGTCATTTGCGGCATCCGCTATGAAGTCAAGGGCGCCGAGAATTTCCCCGACGCGCCGGCCATCGTGCTGTCAAAGCACCAGTCGGCATGGGAAACCATCTTTCTGCTGCCCAGCCTTCCCCGTCCGCTGGTGTATGTGTTCAAGAAGGAGATTCTGTACATCCCGTTCTTTGGCTGGGCCATGGCGCTGCTGCGCATGATTCCCATCGACCGCAAGCAGGGCAAGCACGCGTTCAAGAGCGTGGTCGCGCATGGCAAACGCCGCCTGGCCGACGGCCAATGGATTATCATGTTCCCGGAAGGCACCCGCATCCCGGTGGGCCAGGCGGGCAAGTACAAGAGCGGGGGCACGCGCCTGGCCATCGCCACGGGCGCCGTGGTGGTGCCGATTGCGCATAATTCAGGCGAATGCTGGCCCAAGCAGTCATTCCTCAAACGCCCGGGACTGATCACCGTCTCGATAGGCAAACCGATTTCGCCGGAAGGGCACACCCCGGACAGCATGATGCAACAGGTGGAAAATTGGATAGAATCAGAAATGCGCGTCATTTCGCCTCACGCCTACAACGCTGGCTAGACGGCATCAGCGCGGTCATCCAGGAGCCGACCCTGCGCCAGCAGATGAAGACCATCAAGGTCGGCGACCAGCAACTGGATTTGTTCGCGCATGACGTCTCGACCAGCACGCCCCCGGCGGTGCGCCCCACGGCACCGCCAGCGCCGCCCGTGGCGCCACCGCCAGTGGCACCCGCGCCCCCCATCGTTCGCCCCGCCCCTTTGCCCCTGCCGTCCCCGCCGCGCCCTGCCGATGGCCCTCCGCTGCGCCAGCTGCAGCTGGGCAGCCACCTGGTCGAATTCGCCCTGCGCCGCTCCACGCGCCGTTCCATCGGCTTCATGATCGACGATAACGGCTTGCGCGTGACCGCGCCCAAGCGCGTCACCCTGGCCGAGATCGACAACGCCATCCGCGCCAAGCAAGGCTGGATCGTCTCGAAGCTGCTGGAACGGGGCGAGCGCAAGGTGCAGCGCCAGCAGCGCCCGCCCGTGGCATGGGTCGATGGCGCCGCGCTGCCCTACCTCGGTGGCGAAATCACCCTGCGCCTGCACCAGGCGCCGCGCCACCGCGCCAGCTTCCAGCGCGAGACAAATGAGCTGCACGTATGGGTCACGCCCACGGGCAGCGAACAGCAGTTGAAGGACAAAGTGAAGGGCTGGTTCCAGCACGAGGCGCGCCAGCTGTTCGAAGCGCGGCTGGATTTGTATGCGCAAAAGCTGGGCGTAAGCTACGATTCGCTGTCGCTGTCGTCGGCCGGCACGCGCTGGGGCAGCTGCACCATCGAGCGCAAGATCCGCCTGAACTGGCGCCTGATCCACTTCGCCCTGCCGCTGATCGACTACGTGGTGGCGCACGAGCTGTCGCACCTGCTGGAAATGAACCACAGCCCCCGCTTCTGGGCCACCGTGGAATCGATCTATCCCGATTACGATGGCGCCAAGCAGGCGCTGAGAAAACGCTCGCAGGAGCTGCCGGTGTTGTTCGCGTAAACAATATTGTTGGCGGCTGTCGGATTACGCGCTAGCGCGCTAATCCGACCTACCTCAATCACGGCAGTAGGTCGGATTAGGCGGGGCCGCCGAGGCCGCAGGCCGTAATCCGACAACATTGTTGGCCGCGCTGCCGTCACCGCAGCAACGGTTGAATCGCCGCGATGGTCCGCGGCGTAGCGCCACGGTGCTGCGCCGCAAACGCCAGCGCCTTTTGTCCCATCGACGATAAACGCGCCGAATCCTGCAGCAGCGCCGAAGCTTGCGCCATCAGCGCATCGGCGTCCGCCACCCGCGCGGCGCCGCCGGCGGCAATCGCCTGTTCGGTCACCAGCGCGAAATTGAAGGTGTGCGGGCCGATCAGCACGGGCTTACCCAGGGCCGCCGGCTCGATCAGGTTTTGTCCGCCCAGTGGCAGCAGGCTGCCGCCGACAAAGGCGCAATCGCAGGCCGCGTAATACGCAAACATCTCGCCCATCGAGTCGCCCAGCAGCACCTGCGTGCCCGCCGCCACAACATCGTCCTGCGCCAGGCCAGACCTGCGCTGCACGGTCAGGCCGTGCGTCAGCACCAGTTTTTCCACCTCGTCGAAGCGCTGCGGATGGCGTGGCACGAGCAGCAGCAGAACACCATCGGGCAAGCTGGCGCGGATATAGGCATCGAGGAGCAGCTGCTCCTCGCCTTCGCGCGTACTGGCGCACAGCAGCACGGGACGCGCACCGATGGCGGCGCGCAGCGCCGCCCCTGTCGCCAGCGCCGCCGCGGGCACGACGACATCGAACTTGATGCTGCCCGTGACGACCACATCCCGCACGCCCAGCAGGCGCACGCGCTCGGCGTCATCCTGCGTCTGCGCCGCCACCAGGGTGATGCCGCGCGCCGCATCGGTGATGAGCTTGCCCAGGCGCTGCGCCTTGCCCAGCGAACGCTGTGACAGGCGCGCGTTGGCCAGCACCACCGGCACTTTGTAGCGATTGCATTGGTGGATCAGATTCGGCCACACTTCCGTCTCCATCAGGATGCAGATGCGTGGCGCGAAATGGCGGATGAAACGGGCCGGCATGGCGCCCGTGTCGTACGGCAGATAGCTTTGCACCAGACGCGCACCATGTTTGGCGAACAGGGTTTTACCGGTCGCGCGTCCCGTGGGCGTCATGTGCGTGAGGACGATACGGCAAGCGGGCCATGCAGCCAGCAACGCATCGATCAGTGGTTCGGCCGCGCGCGTCTCGCCGACGGAGACGGCGTGCAGCCAGAGCGTGTCAGGAGCAGTGTCGGCCTGGCGTCCGTACCAGCCCAGGCGCTCGCCCCAGTGCTGGCGGTAGCCCGGTTCCTGGCGTCCGCGCAACCACAACCGCGCCAGTACCAGGGGCAAGGCCAGCCACCAGGCAAGGGTATAAAGAAGTCGCATGATTGTTTAACGTGACGTCAGGCGGGAGTATGGTCGGCCAGCAGGCGCTGTGCCGCGGCCAGCACTTCCGGCACGCCGGGCGGCGCGCCCTTGTCGCCCAGGTTGATGATTTTCGGCGACCAGTTGCCTTCCGTTTTCCACAGCGGCGAATCGGCATAGATTTCCACCGTCGGACGCACGAAGGCGGCGGCGATATGCGTCAGGCCCGTATCGACGCCGATCACCAGCGCCGCGTGGCGCGCCAGCAGCGTGGCATCGCCCATCGACAGCTTCGGCAGCACGCGCGCATTCGGCAGGCCGGCCGCCAGCACTTCCGCTTCCGCCTTTTCCTTGGGCGAGCCCCAGGGCAGCAAAATCGGCATGGGCGCGAGCGCATGGCCCAGGGCGATCCAGTTTTCCGGCGCCCATTTCTTGGCGTCGCGCGCCGTGCCGTGGAAATACACGCAGTATGGCGCCTCGCCCATCCAGTCCGGGCGCGGCTCGCTGCCTGACACTTCCGGCAAGCCGAAATCGGCCGGCGTATCGAGCGTGTAGCCGAGTGCCGCGGCGGCCACCATGCGGCCGCGCGCTACCGCATGCGTGCGTGGATCGAGCGGAATGCTTTTCGTGTGAAAGATGCGCGAGATAGCTTCGTAGCCCGAGCCTTCGCTGCCATTGGCCAGGCCGACCTTCTGTCCGCCCGGCGCCAGCCGCGCGGCGCCCATGATGATGCCCGTCTTGAGCAAACCCTGGGTATCGAACACATAATCGTAGCGCGTCTGGCGCAGGCTGCGGAAAAAGGCGGCGATTTCCGCGCGCGTCTCCTTCTTGCCCAGGCTCTTGCGCCAGCGCCGCAGCGCGAACGGGAAGATGGCGCCCACGCGCGGATTCAGGCGCACCAGGCTGGTGTAACCCTCTTCAACCACCCAGTCGATGGTCGCATCCGGATAATGGCGGGCGATGTCCGCCACCATCGGCAAGTTATGCAGCACGTCGCCCAGTGACGATACCCGCACCAGCAGGATTTTCAAGGGCGCCTGTGCGCCAGGTTGACCGGCCATGCTGTCAGAACGGCAGAACGGCGTCAGGCTTGGCGGCCAGGATCACGCTCTTGAACTGGCCCTGGATACGCGCCAGCGCTTCCGGCGTTTCCGCCTCGAAGCGCATCACGATCACCGGCGTGGTGTTCGACGAACGGGCCAGGCCGAAGCCGTCCGCGTACTCCACGCGCAGGCCGTCGATGGTGATGACCTGTTCATTGCCGGGAAAGACGGCGTCGCGGCGCAGCATGTCCATCAGCGCGACGTTCTCGCCTTCCTGCAGTTCCAGATGCAGTTCCGGCGTGCTGTCGGACTGCGGCAGGGAATTGAGCAGGCTTGAGGGATCGGCCTCGCGCGTCAGGATTTCCAACAGGCGCGCGGCCGAATACATGCCGTCGTCGAAACCGTACCAGCGGTCCTTGAAGAAGATATGGCCGCTCATTTCGCCGCCCAGCGGCGCGCCCGTTTCGCGCAGCTTGGCTTTTACCAGCGAGTGGCCGGTCTTGTACATCAGCGGCACGCCGCCATGCTTGCTGATCCACGGCGCCAGGTGGCGCGTGCATTTCACGTCGTACAGGATTTGCGCGCCCGGATGGCGCGTCAGCACGTCGGCGGCGAACAGCATCATCTGGCGATCAGGGTAGATGATCTGGCCATCCTTGGTGACCACGCCCAGGCGGTCGCCATCGCCATCGAAGGCGATGCCGATTTCGGCATCCGTCTCGGCCAGGCAGCGGATCAGGTCTTGCAGGTTTTCCGGATGTGCAGGATCGGGGTGGTGATTGGGGAAATTGCCATCGACTTCGCAGAACAGTTCGATGACCTCGCAGCCCATGCCGCGGAACAGGTCGCCCGCGAACGCGCCGGCCACGCCATTGCCGCAATCGACGGCGATCTTGATCGGCCGCGCCAGCTTGACGTCGCCCAGGATACGCTGCAGGTAGGCGGCGCGGATATCGTGCGTGGCATAGCTACCCGGCGTGCTGCTGGCGCTGCCGTCGTGCGCGACGATGCTGTGGTACAGCGCCTGGATCGCTTCGCCGTGGATCGCTTCGCCCGCCAGCACCATCTTGAAACCATTGTAGTCAGGCGGATTGTGACTGCCCGTGACCATGATGCCGGAGCGCGTGTCGAGCACATTCGTGCCGAAGTACACCATCGGCGTGGCCACCACGCCCAGGTCGATCACGTCGACGCCTGCGGCCTGCAAGCCCTGCGCCAGCGCCGCCGTCAGTTCAGGCCCCGACAGCCGGCCATCGCGGCCGATCACGACCCGCTGCTCACCCTTGGCCAGGGCGGCCTGGCCAAATGCCTGACCGATCTTGTAGGCCACGCTGGCATCGAGGGTTTTAGCAATGATGCCGCGAATATCGTAGGCCTTGAAGATCGTTCTGGACAATGGAAGCATGGTATGGGCGGTATAAGTATAAGTAAGGGTATCGATAAGGTGCCTGGCAAGGTACAGCGCGTGGCTGGCAGCTTGCCACTGCGCCAAGAGTATACCGAATTATACGCGCAGCAGATCGATGGACTTGCCCGATTCCACCCATTGCTTGACCCACAGCGGCTGGCGACCACGGCCTGTCCATTGTTGAGTAGCATTGTCAGGATGGCGGTAACGTACCGCGACTTTTCCCGTGCGCGGGTGCAAGCCGTCGAGTATCAGCTGTTTCAGCGGAATGCCCGCTTGCTGCGCGATGGCCATGATCTGTTCGCGCGCCTTGTTCAAATCTTCACGCTCGCGGCTGTTTAATTCCTGCTTCACATTATCTTCCAGCTTGCGCAATTCCAGCATCGTCATCATTGACAGATCCATCCCGTTTATCCTTTACATTCAATTAAATAATAAAATCACGTGGAATATACTACATTGCATAAAAATGCGCGCACCGTAGCGTAATCGCTCGTCGCTTGAATGACAGAGCTCGATTTATTTACCGGTTCAACATTAAGATTAAATGAAGAATATGTCGAAACCACGCGCGGAAACATGAATAAACATGAATAAAATGACATTCTGGCTGGTATGGCACGGTCACCGATTCCAGCAAGTATGGCAGGGAATGATTATCTCTATAAAACAGCGAAATATTCAGCTAAATAATCCTCAGGAAATTAAGAAGACGCTCACTACCGGGATATGCTCCAAAGGCAGCCATGCTTATAATGCATGCGCGTAGTTCACTTCACCCTGGCACATATGAAAACTTACTTTATCGGCGATCTGCAAGGCTGCCATGCCCAAACCGTCGAACTGATCGAACGGATCCAGGCGGCGGCGGATGGCCCGTACCGCCTGCTGTTCGCGGGCGACTTGATCAACCGCGGCCCGGCCTCGCTGGCCACCCTGCGCCACGTGCATGCGCTGGCGCGGCAAGGCCTGGCCGACAGTGTCCTGGGCAACCATGACTTGCATTTGCTGGCCGTGGCCAACGGCATCCGGCCCGAGCATGCGTCCGACACCCTCGCAGAAATCCTCGATGCGCCCGACCGCGAAGAACTGCTGGCCTGGCTGCGCCAGCGTCCGCTCGCCTTGCGGCACCAGGGGCATGTGCTCGTGCATGCGGGCTTGCTGCCGCAATGGAGCGCGACCCAGGCTTTGTCCCTGGGCGAGGAAGTGTCGAGCATGCTGCGCAGCGATGACTGGGTGGCGTTCCTGCGCAGCATGTACGGCAACGAGCCGGCCGCCTGGCGCGACGACCTGCGGGGCGCCGACCGGCTGCGCTGTATCGTCAACGCCATGACGCGGCTGCGCTTTTGCACGCCGAACGGCGTGATGGACTTCAAGATGAAGGAGAGCGGCAGCCCGCCGCCAGGCTCCGGTCTGCTGCCGTGGTTCGACGTGCCGGGCCGGCGCAGCGCGGGCGACACTGTCGTCTTCGGCCATTGGTCGGCGCTGGGACTGCAGTTGCGGCCCGACCTGATCGGCCTCGATAGCGGCTGCGTCTGGGGCGGAAAACTGTCGGCCGTGTGCCTGGAAGACCGCTCGCTGCTGCAAGTCGACTGTCCCGCCTTCCAGCAGCACAGTGGCAAGCAGTAAGCAGTACCGCGCGCATATGCTTAGTCGAAATCGGTCGTTGGCCCTGGCGCGCCTGCGCCGTATGATGCAGCTTTTGCCTGTGCCATCCCATGCATCCTGATACCGACAGACTGGCGCGCTGGCTGCTCGGCAGCCTGGAACTCGACACCGCCGTCCTGCATGTGGGCCAGTACTGCGGCCGCTGGCGCGCTTCCACGGCGGGCCGGGAACTGGGCAGCTTTCACCTGGTGCTCGATGGCCACTGCTATTTGCACATCGATGGCGCGGCGCCGATAGCGCTTGGCCCGCGCGACGGCGTCTTCCTGCTGCGCGACTTGCCGCATTTCCTCAGTCCCCACAGCGATCCGCTGCAGGCGGTCAGCGCGCAAGCCATGCTGCCGCTGCAAATACCCACGCAGCAGCCGGCGACGGCGCTGGCCTGCGGCTTCTTTCAATTTCGCGGTGCCCTTTCCGCGCTGATCGTCGACTCGTTTCCGCCGTACCTGCTGATACGCGGCGACGCGCCCGCCTTCAGCGCCGCCGCAGCGCTGTTCGACCTGATCCTGCTTGAAGCGGGTGGCGATCCGCAGCAACCGTCGCCGCTCATCGCGCGCCTGGTCGAACTGCTGTTCTTTTACCTGATCCGCCATGTGGCACAGGGCGAGCAGGTGGCGGCCGGCCTGCTGTCGCTGCTGCACCAGCCCGCATTTTCGCCGCTGCTCGAACGCATGCTCGACGCCCCCGCCGCCGACTGGTCGATCGAGAACATGGCCAAGGCGGCGTGCATGTCGCGCGCCAGCTTCTGCAAGCATTTCGCCAGCGCCAGCGGCCACTCGCCGGCCCAGTTCCTGCTCCTGCTGCGCATGAAGATCGCCGCGCGCCGGCTGCACGACGGCGTCTCCGTCGAACGCGCGGCCGAACTGGTGGGTTACCGCTCGCACGCCGCCTTTACGCGCGCCTTCAAGCGGGTCACGGGCGAGCAACCGGGCGCCTACCGGCGCGACCAGAGATTGCGCCAGCTGGCCAGCTGACATCAAGGTTTGCGCAATCAAAGACGAACGAGCACAAAAGGACGACGCTGACGTCTGTTGCGTGCGCGATATGGCCGATATAATGCCCGGGTGACTTACCAACTTAGCAAGGTACCCCATGTCCCGTCTGACGCTGCACACTCTCGATACCGCCCCGGCCGATAGCCGCCCCTTCGTGGAAAAGGCCATCGCCAACAACGGCTTCCTGCCCAACCTGATCGGCGTGCTGGCCAATGCCCCGCTGGCGCTGGAAACCTATCTGACCGTCTCCGGCATCAATGCGCGCGCCAGCCTGACGTTGATGGAACGCGAAGTGGTGCAAATCACGGCCGCGCGCATCCACGGCTGCGATTTCTGCATCGCCGGCCATAGCGCCATTTCGCTGAAAAAAGCGGGCCAGACACCGGATACGGTGCGCGCCCTGCAGCATGGCCAGCCGACGGGCGATACGAAGCTCGACGCCGTCGCCGCCTTCGCCACGGCCGTCATCGCCACGCGCGGCGCCGTCAGCGACGCCGAATATCAAGCCTTCCTGGCAGCCGGCTACAACGAGCAGCAGGCGCTGGAAGTCGTGCTGGGCATCAGCCTGGCCACCCTGTGCAATTTTTCCAACAGCCTGGCCGGCACGCCCGTCAATCCGCAATTGACGCCCTACCTGCCTGGCGCCGTCTGACATGGCCAAGCTCACTGACTGGCTGCACGCGCATGCCGACCAGCTCGACCAATCGTCAGCACTGGCTGAAACCGTTTTGCCGGCCCTCGCCGGCGACCAGCTGCTGGCCATCGGCGTGCCGCAGGAGCACGGCGGCGCGGGCGGCGACGTGCGCGACGCCATCAACGCCATCGCCAACGTCGCCGAGCAATCGGTAACGGCGGCCTTTGTCTTCTGGGGCCAGCGCTGCTTCATCGAATTCCTGCTGCAAAGCGAGAATCGCGCGCTGGCCGAGCGCCGCTTGCCCGGCCTGCTGGCTGGCACGCAGGCGGGCGCCAGCGGCCTGTCGAACGCCATGAAATTCTTGTCCGGCATCGAGCAGCTGCAAATCACGGGCGTGCGCCAGGATGACGGCTTGCTGGTCGACGGCGGCCTGGCCTGGGTGACGAACTTGCGCAAGGCGGGATTTGTCGCGGCCGCCGCCGTGGCGCCGAACGACGGCGCGCCACCGGCCATCGTCGCCTTCGACAGCGGCACGCCAGGCGTGCAGCGCGGCGACGACCTGGACCTGATCGCCCTGCGCGGCAGCAATACGGCCTCCGTCAAGCTGACGCAGGTGCACATCCCCGCCGCGGACATCATCAGCGACAATGCGCCAGCCTGGCTGCCGCAGGTACGCCCCTCGTTCCTCGGCATGCAGTGCGGCCTGTCGATCGGCCTGGCGCGCGCCAGCCTGGCAAAGGCGGCGCAGATCTCGGCCGGCTCGCGCAACGCGCTCACGCCGCGCATCGAAGCGCTGCAAGCGACCCTGGAGGCGGCTGTTGCCACCTTGCTGGCCGGCGTGCACGATGGCCGCTTCAAGACGCAGGCGCCGGCCATGTTCCGCCTGCGCATACAGCTGGCCGACGTGCTGCAACAAGCGCTGATGCTGGAACTGCAGGCGATGGGCGGGCGCGCCTACCTGAACGCGGAACAGCAGGGCTTTGCCCGCCGCTGGCGCGAATCGTCGTTCATCCCCATCGTCACCCCGAGCCTGATGCAATTGCAGGCAGCCTTGCAGCTGTTCGACAGCCAGCAGGCGGCCAAGGCGGGAGCGTCGGCATGAGCGTTGCTGATTGGGCCTTGCAGGCGCAGGATCTCAGCTACGCCTATCCTGGCACGGCACCCGTGTTCCAGCACGTCTCGCTGGGCGTGCGCAAGCGCGAAATCGTCTGCCTGCTGGGCGGCAGCGGCTGCGGCAAATCGAGCCTGCTGCGCGTGCTGGCCGGCTTGCAGCCGCCGTCCACGGGCGCGATCCAGTTCCTCGACTCTCCCATGCGCGAACCGGACCCGCGCAGCGCCCTCGTCTTCCAGCAAGCCAGTTTGCTACCCTGGCTGAACGTCACGGGCAATGCCGGCTTCGGCCTGGACTTCAAGCACCAGCCGCAGCTCACGCGCGCAGCGCACCAGGCGCGCGTGGCGCAAGCCATCGAAGCGGTCGGCCTGAAGGGCCGCGAAAAGCTGTATCCGTCCGCGCTGTCGGGCGGCATGGCGCAGCGCGTGGCCCTGGCCCGCGCGCTGGCGCGCGAACCGGAACTACTGTTCGCCGACGAACCGTTTTCCGCGCTCGACGCCATCACGCGCGCCGAGATGCAGTCGCTGCTGGTCGACGTGGTGCACCGCTGGCATACGGCCGTGCTGCTCGTCACGCACGATATCGATGAAGCGATCCTCGTGGCCGACCGCATCTTGCTGATGGGCGGCAAGCCGGGCAACATCGTGCGCGAATGGCCCGTCGCCATCACCCAGCCGCGCATCGGCCACAGCGCCGACGTGATCGCCCTCAAGATGGACATCCTCGACGCCCTGCAAAAACTGCAAACGCAGGACCAGCAAGCATCGCTCGCTCCCCTTTAATTGACCGGAACACTCTCATGTCCCTCCAAGCAGATAACAAACCCCTGCACATCTGTGCCTCCTCCGATTGCGACTGCGGCCTGACGCGGCGCGACTTCCTGCGCATGTCGGCCCTGGCCACGGCCAGCGTCGCTTCGCCGCTGCTGTTCGCCGGCGACGCCATGGCCCAGCAAGGTCCGAAAGGCGACGACCAGCCGGTGAAGATCGGCTACCTGCCGATCACCGACGCCACCCCGCTGCTCGTCGCCCACGCCCGCAAGCTGTTCGAGGCGGAAGGCTTGCAGGCGGAAACGCCGCGCCTGTTCCGCAGCTGGGCACAGATCATCGAAGCCTTCGTCGCCGGCCAGGTCAACGTCATCCATCTGCTGTCGCCGGCCACCCTGTGGGTGCGCTACGGCGCCAAGTTCCCGGCCAAGGTCGTCGCCTGGAACCACGTCAACGGCTCCGCGCTGACGGTGGCCAACGAGATCAACAAGGTCTCCGAGCTGGGCGGACGCACGGTCGCGATTCCATTCTGGTACTCGATCCACAACATCCTGCTGCAGCAAATCCTGTCCTCCAACGGCCTGACCCCGGTCACGCGCGCGCGCAACGCCACCATCAAATCGAATGAAGTCAACCTGATCGTGCTGGCACCGGCTGAAATGGTCTCGGCACTGGCCAGCAAGTCGATCGCCGGCTACATCGTGGCCGAGCCGTTCAATGCGGCGGCGGAAAACGCCGGTATCGGCAAGATCCTGCGCTTCTCGGGCGACGTGTGGAAAAACCATGCATGCTGCGTCACTTTCTTGTCCGAGCGCGACATCAACACGCGTCCCGAATGGGCGCAGAAGGTCACCAACGCCATCGTCAAGGCGCAGCTGTGGACGCGCTCGAACCAGGTCGATACGGCCAAGCTGCTGTCGAACGTGGGCGAGCACCGCTACACGCCGCATCCGCTGCAGGTGCTGACCAAGGTGCTGGCCACCACCGATTACGCGAGCTATGAAAAGCAGGGCCTGATCGTGCACAAGAACTGGCAGCAGCGCCGCATCGACTTCCAGCCCTATCCATTCGCCTCGTACACGGAAGAACTGGTGCGTGCCATCGGCCGCACCAAGGTCGAAGGCGATACGCGCTTCCTGGCCAATCTCGATCCGAAATTCGCCGCGCGCGACCTGGTCGATGACCGCTTCGTGCGCAAGGCCATCACGGCAGTCGGTGGCCCGGCCGCCTTCGGCTTGCCGGCCAACCTGCTGCGCAGCGAAACCGTGGCGGTCTGACGATGGCAAAGAAGTTGTTCACGAAGTTCGGCCTGCCCCTGGTGGGGCTGGCCTGTGCCTTGCTGTTGTGGTCCATGGGCGTGACGGCGCTGGAGAAATCCACGCCGATCGCCACCGCCTTCGCGCCGCTGCCCACGGCGCTGGCGTTCCGGGAAATGCTGAGTGGTTCGGATATCTGGCTGCACGTGGTACTGAGCCTGCAAAGGGTAGCTGTCGGCCTGGGGCTGGCGATCATCATCGGCGTGCCGCTGGGCGTGCTGGTGGCCATGTCGAAAAGTTTTTCCGGCGCGGCCATGCCGCTGTTCCAGCTGCTGCGCATGATTTCGCCGCTGTCGTGGATGCCGATTGCCGTGATGGTGCTGGGTGTCGGCGACGCGCCCGTGTACTTCCTGCTGGCGTTTGCGGCCGTCTGGCCTATCCTGCTCAATACGGCGGCCGGCGTGGCGCGCCTCGATCCGAACTGGCTGCTGCTGGCGCGCAGCCTGTCGGCCACGCGCAGCGAGATCGTCTTCAAGGTGATTTTGCCGGGCATTACGGCCGATATTCTGACGGGCGTGCGCCTGGCCATCGGCATCATCTGGATCGTGCTGGTACCGGCCGAAATGCTCGGCGTGTCGGCCGGCCTCGGCTACTTCATCCTCGATACGCGCGACCGCCTGGCGTACTCGGAACTGATGGCCGCCATCGTGCTGATCGGGATTTTAGGGTTTATGCTCGACTACCTGGCCCGCGCCGCGCACGCGCGCTGGCTGCACGTGAAGAACTAAGCGGCTTTTTCCAGCGGCAGCGCAGCGGCCACCGCCGCCTGCGTTGCCGCCGCCAGCTCACGCCGGTGCGCGTCGGCCGTACCGACGGAAGCCAGACAGGTCAGGCGCGCCGTGATCGGTGGACCGCTCAGGATCGCCACCATGCTTTGCGCAAAGCTCATGTCGCCGATGAAGTCGACGGCGTGATGCAAGGCCCCCTTGTCATCCACATACACGAGCGCGAACGGTTGCACCGGCACTTGCGCGTCGATGGCCGCCTCGAACAGATTCGCGTGAAACGGCAGGATCTGTCCTTGCGCGGCGGTCGTGCCTTCGGGGAAGAACGCAATGCGCTCGCCCGCCGTCAACTTATCCACCAGGCCCTGGAAGATCAGGCGCAGGTCACGCTTGCTGCCGCGCGAAATGAAGATGGTGCCGGCGCGCCCCGCCAGCCAGCCGAGGATCGGCCAGGCGCGGATTTCCGCCTTGGCGACGAAACGGCAAGGGTGGATGGCATTGATGACGAAGATGTCGAGCCACGAGACGTGGTTCGCCACCACCATCGCATGGTCGAGTGCCGGCACGCTGTCGGCCGGCAGCGCCACGTGCACGCCGCAGATGTCGAGCAACTGCGTCGACCAGCGGCGGATGCGCCGGTTGCGCCCCTCCAGGTCCAGCCAGGGGAACAGCACCGCGCTCTTGGCCATGCCGCAGCTCAGGTGAATGGCGATACGCGCGAGGCGGTAGGTAAGCAGAAGTTTCAAATGACACCAAGGTTGGAAGCAAATCCATACAGCCGCGTAGGTCGGCTTAGCTGCGCCGGTAAGGCGCTGCGTAAGCCGACAGGAGCCGCCATGGACTTGTCGGATTACGCGTACCGCTAATCCGACCTACGGCTCCGATACAAAAAATTTAACGCTGAAACGCCACCCGTCCAGCCACGATGGTCGCCTTGACGATGCCGCTCAGCTCATAGCCGAGGAAAGGCGTGTGCTTGCCCTGGCTGGCCAGCGACGCCGACGACACGGTCCAGCGCGCGGCGGGATCGAAGACGCAGATGTCGGCCGCTTCGCCCACGGCCAGGCTGCCGGCTGGGATGCCGGCGACACGGGCCGCGTCGGACGTGACCTTGGCCACGGCGCGCGCCAGTGGACGGGCACCCGCTTGCGGCTGGTTCAAGGCATAGTCGTCGGCCCATTTCAGGGCCAGCGACAGCAGCAGTTCCAGACCCGTGGCACCGGGCGACGCTTCGCCGAACGGCAGCAGTTTTTCATCGTCGTCAACGGGCGTATGGTCCGAGCACATGGCGTCGACCGTGCCATCCAGCAGGCCGGCGCGGATCGCATCGCGGTCGCGCTGGCTGCGGAACGGCGGCGTGACGCGCGCGTTCGAGTCGAAAAAGCCGATGTCGGCGTCCGTCAGGTGCACATGGTGCACGCCCACGTCGCAGGTGACGGGCAAGCCTTCGGCCTTGGCAGCGCGGATCAGTTCCAGGCCCGCCGCCGACGAAATGCGGCACAGGTGCACGCGCGCGCGGCTGGCGCGCATCAATTCAAAGATCGTGTGCAGGGCGATGGTTTCGGACATCACGGGCACGCCGGACAGGCCCAGGCGCGACGCCAGCGGACCACTGTGGGCGATGCCGCCACGGCCGATATGCGGATCTTGCGGGCGCAACCAGACCGTGTAGCCGAAGGTATTCGCGTACTGCATCGCGCGCAACAGCACGGTGGTGTCTTCGATCGGCTCTTCCGCCTGCGCGAAGCCGATGCAGCCCGCTTCCGTCAGTTCCGCCATTTCCGTCAGCGACTTGCCTTTCAAGCCCATGGTCAGCGCGCCCAGCGGGTGCACGTGGGCCTTGTTCTGCGTCTTGGCGCGGTATTTCAGCATCTCCACCAGACCCGGCTCATCTAACACCGGGTCGGTGTCGGGCGGGCAGACCAGGCTCGTGACGCCGCCTTGCAAGGCCGCCTGCAGTTCCGATTCCAGCGTCGCCTTGTATTCATAGCCCGGCTCGCGCAGGCGCGCAGACAGGTCGACCAGGCCGGGGGAAACCACCAGGCCGGCCGCATCAAACGTGGTGTCAGCCTTGAAACCGGCCGGGGCGCTGCCCACGGCCAGCACTTTTCCATCGGCGATAAACAGGTCTTGCAAGCCATCGATGCCGTTGGCAGGGTCGATCAGGTGGCCGTTCTTGATATGTAGTGTCGTCATGCTCGCTTACTCGTCCTTGGGCTATCAGCCCTGATTACCAGCCAAAATACTCATCACCGCCATGCGCACAGCGATACCGAACGTCACCTGCGGCAGGATCACCGCCTGCGGACCGTCGGCCACGGCCGAATCGATCTCCACGCCGCGGTTCATCGGCCCCGGATGCATGACGATGGCGTCCGGTTTCGCCAGCGCCAGGCGCTCGGGCGTCAGGCCGTAGCTCTTGAAATATTCCTGCGCCGAGGGCAGCAGCGCGCCGCTCATGCGTTCGTTCTGCAGGCGCAGCATGATGATCACGTCCACGCCTTTCAAGCCTTCATCCATGTTGGTGAAGGTGCGCACGCCCATTTGTTCCAGGCCGCCCGGCAGCAAAGTGTGCGGGCCGATGGCGCGCACTTCCGGCACGCCCAGGGTGGTCAGCGCGTGGATGTCGGAACGGGCCACGCGGCTGTGCAGGATGTCGCCCACGATGGCCACCGTCAGGTTCGTGAAATCCTTCTTGTAGTGGCGGATCGTGTACATGTCGAGCAGTCCCTGGGTCGGGTGCGCGTGGCGTCCGTCGCCCGCGTTGACGACGTGGACGTGCGGCTGCTTGGTGTCGATCAGGTGCTTGGCGATCAGGTAGGGCGCGCCCGACTGCGCGTGGCGCACGACGAACATGTCGGCATGCATGGCCGACAGGTTGTCGATGGTGTCGAGCAGGGACTCGCCCTTGCTGGCCGACGAAGCCTGGATGTTCAGGTTGATGACATCGGCCGACAGGCGCTTCGAGGCGATCTCGAAGGTGGTGCGGGTGCGCGTGGAGTTTTCAAAGAACAGGTTGAAAACGCTCTTGCCGCGCATCAGCGGCACCTTTTTCACATCGCGGTCGGAGATGCCGACGAACGAGGAAGCGGTATCGAGGATGTGGTTGACGATAGACTTCGGCAAGCCTTCGATCGTCAGCAGATGTTGCAGTTCGCCGTGTTTATTCAGTTGCGGATTAAGCATGGTGGGTATCTATGGTGAGCGTGAATTTTCCATCGTCGGCTTGCTTCAGGACCAGGGCCTGGCCCGCCGGCACGGCAGTGAAGGCAGCCACGAAATCGGCGGCCACCGGCAACTGGCGCTCGCCGCGGTCGACCAGGGCGGCCAGCATGATCTTGGCCGGACGGCCATAGTCGAACAATTCATTAATGGCCGCGCGCGTGGTGCGGCCCGTGTACAGCACGTCGTCGACCAGCAGGATGGTGGCGCCGGCCACGTCGAAGGCGATCTGCGTCGGCTTGACGTCGGCATGCAGGCCTTTCTGCGCGAAGTCGTCGCGGTAGAACGACACGTCGAGCACGCCCAGGCGGTCGAGCAGGTTCAGGTCGCGCGCCAGGCGTTCGGCCAGCCAGGCGCCACCCGAATGGATGCCGACGATGGCCACGTTGGGGATGCCCGCCAGGCCGCTCTGCACCTGCTGCAGCAAGACAGCGTACAGGGCCTCGGCGTCGAGTTGGGAAGGATTCGTAAGATGCGGCATAGAGTTCTTAATCATTCAGGATTGGAGGCTAAGGTCAGATTAATAATTCGCGTCGAAATACTGTTGCAGGATGATGGCGGCGGCGCGGTCGTCGATGACTTCGCCGCGCTTGGCGGCGATGACGGCCGAGGAATAGCGCTCGTCGACCAGTTCCACCGGCAGGTTGAAGCGGCCATGCACCTGGTTGGCGAAACGGCGGCAACGCGCGCTCATCTCGTGTTCCGTGCCATCGGGATGGCTGGGCAGGCCCACCACGATGCGGCTGGCGCCCCACTCCCTGATCAGGCTATCGATGGCGGCAAACTTCGGCTCATTCGCCGTGGCCGTGATCACGCTGAGCGGCTTGGCCTGGCAAATCATGCTATTGCCGATGGCCACGCCGATGCGTTTCAAGCCGAAATCGAAGGCGAGGATGGTGTCGATGGCGTCACCGCTCATGCGTGTCCGGCTTCCGATGCCAGCATGAGGGGGTCGATGCCCAGCAATTTGATGGCCGCCACGTAACGCTGCTCGATGGGGAAGTCAAACAGGATGTCGGCCGAGGCACCCACCGTCAGCCAGCCGTTGCGGCCGATCTCGTCTTCCAGCTGGCCCGGGCTCCAGCCCGAATAGCCGATCGAGACGAGCAGGCGCTCGGGACCATCACCCTTGGCGACGGCTTCGAGCACGTCGATCGAGGTGGTAAACGCGATTTCATCGGTCACCGTCAGCGACGAGGAATAGTGCGCGCCCGGCGTATGCAGCACGAAGCCGCGGTCGTCCTGCACGGGGCCGCCGAACATGATCGGTTCATTGATGATGGGTGTGTCGCTGCCGGCCGCCAGTTTCAGGTCGATGCGGTCGAACAGCACTTCCATGGTCATGTCGGTGGGTTTGTTGATGACGACGCCCAGCACGCCGTTTTCATTATGTTCACAAACGTAGACGACCGTGCCGCCGAAGATCGGATCTTGCATGGCCGGCATCGCAATCAGGAAATGGTTGGCCAGATTCAAGGTGGAGAAACCTGTCGCGGCCGGCTCTCCCACACCCTGCATCAAACGATGCCCTGGTAGAGTCTGGTCGATTTTACTCTTTTTCATACGCGATGCTCTCTCTGTGGGCTTGCTGGCAAGTCTCGCTTACCCCGCTATCGTACGCCTGGCGCAAGCGGCCGCGAATGCTGGGCGGCGCGCACCGTGTTGCCAGGCGCTATTCTTGTTATGTTGTAAATTAATGGTCAATTCGCTTTGCCTGCCGACGCATTTCAATGCCAATTGTAAAATTGACTGCACAATCGCTGTCGCACATAAACCACCACGAACATACCCGCTAGTTTACACTGAATTGCCGCCGCAGCGACGCCAAAGGCACGACGCGCGCGGCCATAAAGCCCTGTTGGCGGCAAAAAATGGCCTATCTTTGACCCTGAACACGCAAAATAATGACAATTAAGACTTCCCTGGTGTGGTTCCGGCGCGATCTGCGCGCATTTGACCATGCTGCATTGCATCACGCCCTGCGCCAGAGCCAGGCCGTGCATTGTGTCTTCGTATACGACACCGCCATCCTGGCAGCGCTGCCGCGCCGCGACCGGCGGGTCGATTTCATCCATGCCAGCGTGGCCGAACTGGCCGACGAGCTGCGCCAGCTGGGCGGCGACCTGATCGTGCTGCACGCGGACGCCGCCGAAGCCATCCCGCGCCTGGCCGCCGAGCTGAACGCCGACGCCGTGTTTGCCAACCACGACTACGAACCGCAAGCGATCGCCCGCGACCGCAGGGTAGCGGCCGCGCTCACGCACGAGACGCGCCTGTGGTTCAGTTTCAAGGACCAGGTGATCTTTGAAAAAGACGAGGTATTGACGCTCTCGGCCAAACCCTACACCGTCTACACGCCGTATAAAAATGCCTGGCTGAAGAAAATGCGCGCCGAACCCGGCTGCCTGGCGCCGTTCGCTATCGAACCGCACGCGGCCAGCCTGGCGCCGCCGCGCAGCGGCACGCCGGCCCCGCTGCCCACCTTGGGGGAGCTGGGTTTCGAGGCCAGCAACCTGGCCGAACTGGCCATTCCCACCGGCATGTCGGGCGCCAGCACGCTGTTCGAGGATTTCCTGCCACGCCTGGCCCGCTATGACGTGGCGCGCGATTTTCCTGCCCTGAAGGGGCCGTCGTATTTGTCCATGCATCTGCGCTTCGGCACCGTGTCGCTGCGCTACCTGGTGCGCAGCGTGGTCGACCTGATGGACCGGGGCGGTGGCGGCGACGGCGCGCCCGTGTGGCTGGCCGAACTGATCTGGCGCGATTTCTACGCCATGATTTTGTACCAGAACCCGCATGTGGAAGGCGGCGCCTTCAAGCCGGCCTACGATGCGATCGCCTGGGAAAGCGGCCCCGAAGCCGATGCCGCCTTTGCGGCCTGGTGCGAGGGACGCACCGGCTATCCGCTGGTGGACGCGGCCATGGCACAGCTGAACCAGACCGGCTATATGCACAACCGGCTGCGCATGGTCACGGCCTGCTTTTTGATCAAGGATCTGGGCATCGACTGGCGCCGCGGCGAAGCATATTTCGCGCTGCACCTGAATGACTTCGACCTGGCGTCGAACAACGGCGGCTGGCAATGGGCTTCGTCGTCCGGTTGCGATGCGCAGCCCTACTTCCGCATCTTCAATCCCATCACGCAGTCGGAAAAATTCGATGCGAACGGGCGCTTCATCCGCCGCTACCTGCCGCAGCTGAAGGCGCTGGGCGACAAGGAAATCCACGCGCCCTGGCTGGTGCCGCGCATGCTGCTCGAGCAAAAAAACATCGTGCTGGGACGCGACTATCCTGAACCCATCGTGCAGCACGACGAGGCGCGCAAGGAGACGCTGGAGCGCTATGCGGTGGTGAAGGTGGCGGGGTAAGCAGGTAATTGATTGGCATTGCGGTGATGTCGGGTTACGCGCTGCGCGCTAACCCGACCCACCCGACATGCGCCGTCGTGCAAGAGCGTAGGTCGGATTAGCGGGGCAAGGCCCCGCTAATCCGACAACATGGTTGGCGTTAGCGTTGGCGTCGATTACGCCACGTCACCGCCCAGCAAGCACCCCACTTCCACCAGCAATTCCTCTTCCTGGAACGGCTTGCCGAAATACGCATTCACGCCCAGCTCGAACGCGTGCGCGCGGTGCTTGTCGGCGCTGCGCGAGGTGACCATGATGATGGGGATGGCACGTGTCTTGTCATCGCTGCGCACATTGCGCGTCAGGTCGAAACCGTCCATGCGCGGCATTTCCACGTCGACCAGCAGCACGGCCGGCATGGCAGCCGGTTCCAGCGCATGCAACTGCTCCAGCGCATCGAGGCCATCCTTGGCCAGCAGCACCTGATAGCCTTCGCGCTCGAACAAACGCTGCATCACGCGGCGCACCGTCAGCGAATCGTCGACCACCATCACGCGCACGGCCGGCACAGCCAGTGCGCTGGAGGCGGCGTGCTGTTCGCTGCTGGCCAGCGCATACTGCGACAGCAGTTCCGGGTGATGCTCGAGGTGCTGCGCCAGCGCCACCGGATTGAGAATCAGCACGATGTCGCCCGTGCCCAGCACCGTGGCGCCGGCGATGCCCGGCATGCGCGCCAGTTGCGGGCCCACATGCTTGACCACGACCTCGCGGTTGCCCACCACGTCATCAACCTGCAAGGCCAGCCTGTCATTGCCATTCCTCAGCAGCAGCACGGGCGCATGGCGCTGCGTGGCCTGCGCCGCTGGCGTCTCGCCCAACATGGCCGACAGGTGGTGCAGCGCCAGCGACTGCCCGTGCGACTCGATGCGCCCGGCCGCCCGCACCTGCTCCAGCTGCTCGCCTTTCAGGTGCAGCACCTGCTCCACCAGTACCGATGGCAAGGCATACGTCTTGCCGTTCGCCGCCAGCAGCACCACTTGCGTGACGGCCAGGGTCAGCGGCAGGTGGATGGTGAAGCGCATGCCCAGGCCCGCCTGCGTCAGCGTTTCCACGCGCCCGCCGAGGGCCAGCGCTTCGGAGCGCACGATGTCCATGCCAAAACCGCGCCCTGCCAGTTCCGTCAGGCTGTCGGCGGTGGAAAAACCGGGCGTAAAAATCAGTTCGGCCGCCTGCGCGTCGCTCAAAGGCGCGTCCGTCGCCACCAGGCCGGCGCCGTGCGCCTTGGCGCGGATGCGTTCCAGGTCCAGTCCCGCGCCGTCGTCGGAAAAGGCGATCGCCACTTCATTGCCCTGCTGGCTGACCTGCACCAGCAGCTCGCCCGTCTCGCTCTTGCCTGCTTCCAGGCGCGCGGCGCGCGGCTCGACGCCGTGCACGATGGCGTTGCGCAGCAGGTGCTCGAACAGTGCCGCCATGCGTTCGAGCACGCTGCGGTCGATTTCCACGCCGCCGCCGCGGATGTCGAGGTTGACGCGCTTGTCGACTTCCTTGGCGCTTTGCCGCGCCACGCGGAACAGCCGTTCGGCGATGCTGGCAAACGGCACCATGCGGATCTGCATCAGGTCGCGCTGCAGCTCGCGCGTCAGCCGCGCCTGCAGCACCAGGTCGTCCGTCACCGCGTCGACACTGAGGCTGAGGTTTTCATGGAACGAGGCCACGTCGTTGACGCTTTCGGCCATCATGCGCGTGAGTTCCTGCAGGCGCGTAAAGCGGTCGAATTCGAGCGGGTCGAATTCGCGCTCGCTGCCGACGGCCATGCGCGAGGCAATCTGCGATTCGGCCTGCATTTCCACTTCGCGCAGCTGGCGCCGCAGGCGCGCCAGGTTGTCGGAAAATTCGGATAGCGAAGCGCCCAGCACGCCAACTTCATTTTCCATTTTAGAACGCGTGATCGACACTTCGCCGGCCTGGTTCACCAGGCGGTCGAGGATATCGGCGCGCACGCGCACCAGCGCCGCCTTCGGTTCGGCGGCCGGCGTGTCTTCCATGCCCGGCAAGGGCAGCAAGGGTTGCTGCAGCTGTTCGAACAGGTGCAGCGCATGGTCGTAATGGGCCAGCAATTCCTCGAAGGCCTGCGGCGTGGCGGTGCCCGCGTGCAGCATGTTTTCGATATGCGTCTCGATTTCATGCGCATGCTGGCCCAGGCGCATGGCGCCGGCCATGCGCGCGCTGCCCTTGACCGTATGCAGGGTGCGCAGCAGCATCTGCGCCTGGCCGCTGTCGTGCGGCTGCTGCTGCCAGCTGCGCAGCGCCTCGCCGATCTGCGGCAGCAGGTCGGCACCCTCTTCCAGGAAGACGGACAATAAATCGAGGTCGAGTTCATCGCTGATGCCGGCGCTCGCCGCCAGCAGCGCGGCCGCATCGGCCGGCATGATGGCGGGCGCCGGCGCTTCCGGCGCCGCGTGCTCCAACGACGGCGCGTGCTCGAAGCCGGCGTCGAACAGGTCGTCGCTGGCGCCGCTGTCCTGCACCGGCGCTGGTGCCGGCACTTCAGCCGCAACGGGTTGCAGCGCGTCGGCGACGATGCTCGCATACGTCGCCTCGAACAAGGTCTCGAGCTGCGGCAGAGGGACTTCGGCGAGTGGCTCGGCAGCTTGCGCCGGCGCGCCGACGATGCTGGCGTAGGCGGCCGCAAACAGGGCGTCGAGCCGCGCTTCCTGGCTCTCGCCGGACGGCGCCGTCAGGGCGCGCCACAGGGTATTGAGCGCTTCGATCATGTCCGGCTGCGTTGGCGCCAGGTCGCCCAGCGCGAACGCCTGCAGCATTTGCGCGATGCGCTGCGTGGCCTGTTCCAGCACGTCGTGCTGTTCGGCGCGCAGGCCGGCCAGCGGCGGCACCACCGTCTCGATCACCGTTTCCAGCGCGTGCGCCATGTCGCGCAGGGACTGGAAACCCACCGTGCCCGACGTTCCCGCCAAGGTATGCACGGCTTGCAGCGCGTCCGCGCTGACGGCACGCTGTTCATGGCGCCATTCGCCAAAGTCGCGCGTGAGCACGCGCAGCAATTCATCCGTCTCGGCCAGGTAAATGTTGTACAAGGGGAGGCTGACGCGCAGTTCACCGACGTGCTTGAGGTTATCGTCAGGCGCTTCGTGGGCGGCGGGCGCCGTGGCGGACGGAAAGCCGATCACATTGCCGTTGCCGGCCAGCGGTGCGGCCGATGCCGGGCGAGGCTTGCGCAGTTCGAACGGACCGCCTTCGCGCACGCGCTCGGCCGCCGCCAGCAGCATGCCGGCCTCGCGCTCGCGCCCCGCGCCGCCTTCCAGTTCCGCCACCCATTCGCTGAGCTGGTACCAGCCGTAATTGAGCAGGGTGAACAGATCATCGCTGACAGGGCGCGCTTCGGCCAGCCAGATATTCATCACGCGTTCGATGGCGCCGGCCGCCTCGGCGAACTGCGCCAGGCCGATCATGCGGCTGCTGCCTTTCAAGGTGTGGAACGAGCGGCGCAGCATGGCCAGGTGCTCGCCGCTGGCGGCCTGCTCGCGCGGCAGGGCCAGGGTGGTGTCGACAAAGGCCAGCACTTCGCGCGCTTCGGCGATGAAGATGTCGAGCATCTGCGCATCGACATCGGTCACTGCCGGCGCGGCATCCATGCCGGCGGGCGCGGCGGGCGCCAGGGCCTGGTCGAGCAAGGGCACCGGTACGGCACCGGCGGCGGCGACTTTTTCAAATGGCAGCGCGCGGAAGGTGCCGGCGGCGGCATCAAAATGGAAACGCCCGCTGGCCGCTTGCGCGTTGCGGCCCAGCATATCGACAAAAAATCCCAGCGCGCTGACATTTTGCGCGATCTCGTCGAGCGCCCCGGCGTGGGCCTCCGCCTTGGCGTCCGCATTGGCGTCGCCAGCGGCCAGCTGCCGCACGGCCGCATCGACCTGCAGCACGGCGGCGCGCGCGTCTTCCTGTCCCAGCCCGGCCAGCTGCTGCTGCAACTGTTCCAGCACGGGGGCGACGCCGTCGAGTGCCGCTTCCCGCGAGGCATCCGCGTAATACGCATTGAGCGCCTTTTCCACCTGGCGCAGACCCGTCTTCATGTCCTCGGCCAGCGCGGCCACCGTCTGGCCCTGCTCGATCTGGCGCGACAGCTCGCCCGCCGTGACGGGTGGCGGCGCTTCACCAGCCAACAGCGCCTGCAGGCGCGCGGCGATGGTTTCCGCATTGCCAGCAAAATCGTCGGGCAGGCGGCGCACCTGCTCCAGCCCCGTGTCGGCAAACAGCAGCGCCATGCCGATTTCATTTTCCAGCGCCGCGCTGCGCCCGCTGGCCACGGCTAGCCGCGCCACGGCCGCGCATTCGCGCAGCAGGCTGGCCAGGGCCGGCTGCTTCAGGATGTCGGTCTGTGCCGCCACCTGCTGCAAGGACTGTTCGAATGCGTCGCCCAGGGCAGGATCGAGGTCGGCTTGCGCCAGACGACTCCAGCTGGCGCGCGCCTGCGCCAGGGCCGCGCGTGCGCCTTGCAAGGCCTCCTGGTCGACCTGGCCGTAACGCCGCGTTTCCAGGTCGGCGGGCACCATGCCTTCCAGCGCGAAGGCGGCGCGCAGCTGACGTGCCTCAGATGTGGGCTCGGGTGCCGCGGCGATGAAGAACAGGGCGTCGCGCAACATCGCTTCGGGCAGGCTGGCCGTGCCCTGCGCCAGGCGGCGCAATTGCAGGTTGATCAGGCCGAACAACTGTTTGACGTTGAGCGTGCCCATGCCCTCGCCGCTGGCCGCCAGTCCCGCAAACGCCTGCATGGCGAACCAGAAGGTACGCGCCGGCGCTTCCTGCTGCGCGTCGGCCACCAGGGTCAAGGTGGCATGCAAGTCGCTGGCGTGCTGGCGCCGCGCCGCATCATTCTGCGCTTTCAGAAAGGGCAGCAAAGACTTTTCAAAGCGCCCGCGCCAGGCAGGGTAATCGGCTGCCGGCGGCGCCTCCGCCAGCGCGATGGCATGCCCTTCCAGCATCGATGCAGGCGGAAAAAACAGGTCGGCCGGGTGGATGCGCTCGGCGCCCAGCATGGTTTGCAGGTCGCGGTAGTAGGGGAACAAACGCGTCGGCTGCGGCGGCGTGCCGGCCACCAGGTCTTCCAGGTACTCGGTCAGGGCCTGATACAGTGCGGCGACGATCTGCGCATGGTCGAGCGTATATTCGAGGCTGCCGTCGCGCAAGCGCGCCAGCGCCTGTTCCGCGCCATCCGTCAGCAGGCTGGCGCCAACCACGTCCACCATCACCAGCGCGCCATGCGCCTGGTGCAGATGCGAGCGTGCATGCTGCAGGGCCGTGGCGCGTTCCTCGCGCTCGCGGCCGCCCGCCTCGAACAGCGCCGTTTTCGAGCGGCCCAGCGCCTCGCGGATTTCCACCATCACCCACGACAAAGGTTCGCTGTCGAACGGCTTGGACTGCTGCGGACTATCAGGTGTGCTCATGCATGCCTCGGTAAGGAAATCGCCTGGACTGGCGCGGCGTTCAGGCGGCGACGCGGAAGCGCGACACCGAGTTTTTCAGTTCCTGCGCCAGCATCGACAACTTGTGGATCGACTGCGCCGTTTGCTGCGTGCCATCCTGGGTCTGCTCCGTCACGCTCAGGATATGCTGGATATTCAAGGCCACGCCGCTGGCCGAACCGGCCTGCGTGCCGGTGGCAAACGAGATGCCCTGAATCAGTTCGGCCAGGTGTTTCGACACCTGGCTGATGTCGTTCAAGGCCGCGCCGGCCGCGTCGGACAGGCGTGCGCCCTCGACCACGCCGTGCGTGGATTTTTCCATCGCGCGGGTGGCGTCCTGGGTATCGGCCTGGATGGTGCGCACCAGCGCGCCGATCTGCTTGGCGGCGGCGGCCGAGCGTTCGGCCAGGCGCTGCACTTCCTCGGCGACGACGGAAAAGCCGCGCCCCGCTTCGCCGGCCGACGCGGCCTGGATGGCGGCGTTCAGCGCCAGCACGTTGGTCTGCTCGGTGATGTCGGAAATGAGCTCGGTGATTTCGCCGATTTCCTGCGACGATTCGCCCAGGCGCTTGATGCGCTTGGAGGTATCCTGGATCTGCTCGCGGATTTCATGCATGCCCTTGATGGCGTTTTCCACCGCCGTCGAACCCTGCTGCGCCGCCGCCACCGACTGGCGCGCCACGTCGGCCGAGACGCTGGCCGACTTCGACACGTCGGTAATCGCATTGGCCATCTTGACCACGGTGGCGCTGACGCCCTGGATTTCGCGCGACTGCTGCTGCGACGCGATCAGCAGCTTGCTGGAGATGCTTTGCGCCTGCGTCGAGGCGCGGTTGACCTGTTCGGCCGTCGCCGTCACCCGCCCCACCAGGCCGCGCAATTCCTCGACCGTGTAGTTGACGGAATCGGCGATGGCGCCAGTGATGTCTTCCGACACGGTGGCCTGCACCGTCAGGTCGCCATCGGCGACCTTCTGCAATTCGTTCATCAGGCGCAGGATGGCCGCCTGGTTCTGCTCATTCCTGGCCTTCGCCTCTTCCTCTTTTCCCTGCGACAGCAGGCGCAGGATTTCCGCTTCCTGGCGCCGCCGCTCGGCGTCGCGCGTGCGGTTGACGGAGTCCTGCAGCAGCACGCGGCCGATGCCGGCCGCCGCGATCAGGGTCAGCAACACGCCGCCGACCATCATCCAGAAGGCGATGCCCAGCGTTTCCTGGTTCACGTGGTACATCTGCTGCAGCAGGGTCAAACGCTGGCGCAGGTCTTCGTTCTCGTTGAAGATCAGCTGTTCGGCGCTTTTCGCGGCACTGAATTTATCCAGGCGGTCGAGTATCGACGACACCAGCTTCTGGTAATTATCGAAACTGGCTTTCAGCGCCACCAGCCGGTCGCGCAGTTCGGCGTCGCGCGTGGGCGCCAGTTGCAGCGACACGCTGCCATTGAGCAGGCCTTCGACGGCGGTGCGGAAATACGTCGTGTCGCGCCCCAGCGAAAACGCCGTTTCCGAGCTGATGCTGCCCGACGACAGGAACTCGCTGGCACTGCGGCTCATGCGCTGGCTCAGCATCATCAGGCGGCCGATGACGGCCAGGTCGCGCGCGTTGCCGCCGCGCTGCACCTTGAGTGCCGCGACTTCCTCCGTTTGCGCCAGCAGCGCCGGCGACAGCGCGTTCAATTGCTGCAAGGTCTTGTCGAATTCGCCCAGCTCGGTTTTCAGGCGCAAGATGGTACTGGCCGCGCGGTCGCTGCTGGCCCACTTCTTGCGCGCGTCGGCCACCGCCGCCAGCAGGCCGGAACGCGACTCGCCGATATCGCGGCCGTGATACGTCCCGCCGCGCAGCATCAGGCGGAAATCCTGGTTCAGTTCATTGCGGCTTTCCTCAAGCTGGCGGAAGGCTTCCGGATTGCCTTGCACGGCGTTCGGCGCGGCCTTGCCGATGCGCTGCGAATGCATCAGCGCGTCGCTGGCCAGCTGCGTCTGCGCCGAAGCGATATTGCCGCTGCGCGTGTTGAGGCCGACGAACAGCAGGCTGGCGGCCAGGCTCAGGGCCATCACCGTCGAGAGGATGCTCAGCTGCTTTTGCAGCGGCAAATGGCCGATCAGCGGCAGCTTCAAGTCGCTGACGGGTGCCTTGGCCAGCGACTTGCGCCGCCCCAGCGCGTCGCGCAGGCGCAGCGGCAGGTCGGCCGCCGCTGCCGGCTCGCCGGCAGCATGCTCCGCTTCGGGCATGCCGGCCGCCAGGATAGGAGAATTGGCACCCATCAGCAAATATCCTTGTGGTCGAATAGCCCGCCAAAGCCGGCGTCGAGGAAGCGCTCCGCCTGCGCCAGCTGCGCCAGGTCCAGGCGCAGCCACTGCTGCCCTTCGCTGTCGCGCAGCGCCTGCGCCGCCCAGGACGGCGGCGCATCCGGCACGGATACGGGCTGCATCGTGCGCAGCTGGCGCAAGCCCAGCACGCGTTCGACCAGCACAGCGCAATTGAGACCCAGGCGGGGAGAAAACGTGATGATGCGGCAGTGATTGCCAGGCGTGCAGGCCGGCTCGCCCATGTAGCGGGCCAGGTCGACGACCCCCGTCAGGCGTCCGCGCATGGCCGCCAGGCCCAGGTACCAGTCCTGCGCCAGCGGCACGCCCTGGATCTGCACCCCGGCGGCGATGACGATTTCACCGAGCTGCGTCAGGTCGAGCAGGCACGGCCGGCCACCAAGCATCACGCCCAATTCCTTGCGCGCTGCCAGCGCGCCGCTGCGCGCGGCCTGTATCCGCTCGATCAATTGCAGCTGATACTGGCGCAAGCGCCCCTGCCGCGCGCCCGTCTCGAAGGATGGCATGGCGGCAGCGGCAGGCGAAAAGGCCGCGGTGGACTCGCCGTTCCCTGACATCGTGTACATTCTCAGGAAAGCGCGGCGATCTTGGCCAGCAGCTCGGCTTCGACCACCGGCTTGACCAGATAATCGCGCGCGCCCTGGCGCAAGCCCCAGATGCGGTCCGTTTCCTGGCTCTTGCTGGAGCAGATAATCACCGGCACGTCCTGCAGTTCGGGATCGCGCGCAATCGCGCGCGTGATCTGGAAGCCATTCGCACCGGGCATCACCACATCCATCAGGATCAGGTCGGGCCTGGCCTGCTTCAGTTGCGCCAGCGCGTCGGCGCCGTCCTGCGCCGTAAAGACGGCATAACCGGCACGCACCAGCATCTCGCTCAGGTAGTAGCGTTCTGTCGGCGAGTCATCGACGATCAGAATTGTGTGTATGGCCATCTGCTTCCTTGCTGCGTTGTCAATCAATAAACCACTTAGAATAGGCTCTTACTCAAAATGCCTGGCCAGGTGCAGCCGCACGGCCTCCAGCAGCGCCTCGCGCGCCAGCGGCTTGACCAGGCAGGCGCTGGCGCCTGCCATGGCGCCGCGCGCGCGGTCGAACAAGCCCTCCTTCGACGACAGCATCAGCACCGGCGTGGCGTGATGCGCCGCGCTGGCCTTGATCAGCGCACAGGTGCGGTAGCCGTCCAGGCGCGGCATCACGATGTCGCACACGATCAGCGCCGGCTGGCAATCGGCGATCTTGGCCAGGGCCTCGAAGCCGTTTTCCGCCACCACCACGCGATAACCGGCCTCGCCCAGGATGTTCGCGGCCGCGCTGCGTATCGTCGCGCTGTCGTCGATGACGAGGATCGTGGCACTGGCGCACGCGGCCTCGGACGGCATCTCGGGCAAAAAGGGACGCGTCATGTGATTATTCGACAATCTTTCATACCATAGCACAGGCTGCCGCGATACTGCGTGCGGCAGCACCATCCCGGGGAACTCGATGAATTACAGCGCCACCATCTCGAAATCATCCTTGCGCGCACCGCATTCAGGACAGGTCCAGTTCATCGGAACATCGGCCCAACGCGTGCCGGGAGCGATGTCTTCGTCGGGCAGACCGGCCGCTTCATCATAAACCCAGCCGCAAATGAGACACATCCACGTTTGGAATTGCTGCGTTGTTTCGTTGCTACTCACGTTCTGCCACCCTTCAATCAAGTAAAATGCTGAATTAGGTATCTTAATCTACCCGCCGTGCAAAACCAAACTTCTCCCCTCATATTAAGCTTCGGCGTGTCCGATCCGGTCGGTGCGATCGGCATCCAGGCCGACCTGGCCACATTTTCAGCCTTCGGCTGCCATGGCCTGTCGGTCACCACGGGCCTCTTGATCAGCGATACGGCGCGCGTGGAAGACGTGCAGGCGGTCGACCCGGACTGGGTTTCCGACCAGGCGCGCGTGCTGCTGGAAGACATGTCCGTCTCGGCCATCAAGATCGGCGCGCTGGGCAGCGTGGAAAACGTCACGGCCATCGCCGAAATCGTCTCCGACTATCCGAACGTGCCGCTGATCCTCGATCCCTTCATTTCGGCGCTGCCGGAACAGGGCATGGACGACGAAGACATCCTCACCGCCGTGCGCCAGCTGCTGATCCCGCAAACGACCTTGCTGGTGCTCTCGCCGGTGGAGCTGGAGCGCCTGGCCGAGACCTGGCGCGACGCCGATCCGGACGACACCCTGCAAAACGACGTCGATTACCTGGTGGCCCTGGGCTGCGAATACGTGCTCGTCACCGGCATGCCGGCCGACGCCAGCAAGTCCGGCACGGGCGAAGGCAAGTTGCGCGCCAATACCCTGTTCGGCGAGGACGGCGTGGTGCGCCACGACGAATGGCAGCACCTGCCAGGCATCTTCAACGGCGCCGGCAGCACCCTGTCGGCGGCCGCCACCGCCCTGCTGGCCCTGGCGGAAAACGAAGACGATGTGCCGCAGGTCGTCGTGGCGGCGCAGGAATTTACCACCGGCGCGCTGGCCCACGCGCAGCGCCACGGCATGGGCAAGCTGGTGCCGAACCGGTTGTTCCGGCAGCAGCGCCAGCGCGGCGCCCAATAATCCCGTCCAGACAAACACAGACAACACAGACAACGATCCACTCTCAAGGCACGATTATCATGACGACGACTTCACAGAACGACATCCTGTTTGCCCGCGCACAAAAAACCACGCCAGGCGGCGTCAATTCGCCCGTGCGCGCCTTCCGCTCCGTCGGCGGCACGCCGCGCTTCATCACGCGCGCCGAAGGCCCGTACTTCTGGGATGCGGACGGCAAACGCTATATCGACTACATCGGCTCCTGGGGCCCGGCCATCGTCGGCCACGCCCACCCGGAAGTGGTGAAAGCGGTGCAGGATGCGGCCGCGCTGGGCCTGTCGTTCGGCGCGCCGACCGAAGGCGAAGTGCTGATGGCCGAGGAAATCACGCGTCTGGTGCCATCAATCGAGCAGGTACGCCTGGTGTCGTCGGGCACGGAAGCGACCATGAGCGCCCTGCGCCTGGCGCGCGGCGCCACGGGACGCGACAAGATCGTCAAGTTCGAAGGCTGCTACCACGGCCACGCCGACTCGCTGCTGGTGAAAGCGGGCAGCGGCCTGCTCACCTTCGGCAACCCGACGTCGGCCGGCGTGCCCGAAGATTTCGTCAAGCACACCCTGGTGCTCGACTATAACAACGTGGAGCAGCTGAAGGACGCCTTCGACAGCTTCGGCGCGGAAATCGCCTGCGTCATCGTCGAACCGGTGGCCGGCAACATGAACCTGGTGAAAGCCACGCCGCAATTCCTGCAAGCGATGCGCGAGCTGTGCACGCAGCACGGCGCCCTGCTCATTTTCGATGAAGTCATGTGCGGCTTGCGCGTGGCCCTGGGCGGCGCGCAAGCGCTGTACGGCATCAAGCCCGACCTCACCGCGCTGGGCAAGGTGATCGGCGGCGGCATGCCGGTGGCGGCCTTCGGCGGCAGCGCGGCGCTGATGCACCACATGGCGCCGCTGGGCGCCGTCTACCAGGCCGGCACCTTGTCCGGCAACCCGGTCGCCGTGGCGGCCGGCATGGCCACCTTGAAACTGATCCAGCAACCGGGCTTCTACGAGCAGCTGGGCGCCACGGCCAAGCGCCTGGCCGAAGGCTTGACAAGCGCGGCGAAGGACGCGGGCGTGGTCTTCTGCGCCGACTACATCGGCGGCATGTTCGGCATCTATTTCAGCGCCACCCCACCGACCAGTTACGCGGAAATGATGGCGGGCGACCGCAGCAAGTTCAACGCCTTCTTCCACGCCATGCTGGACGAAGGCGTGTACTTCGCGCCCGCCGCCTTCGAGGCGGGCTTCGTCTCGGCACAGCACGATGATGCCGTCATCGACGCCACCATCGACGCCGCGCGCAAGGTGTTTGCTAAATTAGCATAAGCACAGTCAGACGGTCGCGGTATCCATCACCGCGGCCACCAGCGCCGGCAGGCTGGCCATGTCGCTGAACACGACATGCGCGCCGGCCGCTTTCAACCTATCTTCCTGGCCGGCGGCGATATGCCCGCCGCCGATGAATCCCAATACCGTCATGCCCGCCGCCACGGCGGCCGTCACGCCCGTGACGCTGTCTTCCAGCACCAGACACTGACCCGGCGGCACGCCAAACGCGGCCGCTGCCGCCAGGTACACGCCCGGATGCGGCTTGGCATGGCCGACCAGGTCCGGCGTGAAGACGCGCTTGTCGAACAGCGGCGCCATGCCAGTGCGCTCAAGCGCCGACAACACGCGCGCGCTGACGCTGTTCGAGGCCACGGCCTTGGGCAGCGCAATGGCGGCCAGCGCCTGCGCCACGCCCGGTACGGCGCGCAATTGCGCATCGCAGGCCGCATCGACGGCGTTGCCGATGGCCATGATCTCGTCGGCCGGCAATTGCGGCAGTCCCAGTTCCTTGTAGATATCCTGCATCAGCGGCACCAGGCGCTGGCCCAGGCGCGGCTCGATCAAGCCTTGCACGGTGACACCCTGGGGCAGGTTCGGCAGGCGCGGTGCCAGCAATTCCAGCAGCGCTTGCAGGGCCACGGCTTCGCTGTCGATCAGCACGCCATCGCAGTCGCTGATCAGATGGGTAAAGCGCGGTGGGGTGGTGGCGGTATCAGGCATGGACTCTCCAGAAGACAACGGTGACGGGAAATGCGGCAGCTGGCCAACAAGGCCGGCTTCGCAACGATCATAGGTGGAACAGGCGGACGCTGCCACGCAGAAAACGTCTGAATGACGATACTTTTCTGCAAAAGGCAGACTACGGGGGAAAGACTGGCTTAACACAGACAACGTAGATACCAATTCAATACCACGCAATACCAATGATTATCGCTGATTTTTGAAATTGCTGCGCTTGCCTTGAAACCGGGACGCGGACGCGCCCCGGCGATGCGGTTTACTTCAGCCAGCCACGGTGGCGGAAGTACAGGAACGGTGCGATGGCGCTGGTGATCATCAAGCCCCAGGCCCAAGGATAACCGAACGACCATTCCAGTTCCGGCATCAGCTTGAAGTTCATGCCGTACACGCTGGCGATCAGCGTCGGCGGCAGGAAGGCCACGCTGGCCACCGAGAAGATCTTGATGATCTTGTTCTGGTTGATGTTGATGAAACCGACGGTGGCATCCATCAGGAAGTTGATCTTGTCGAACAGGAAAGAGGTATGGCCGTCCAGCGATTCGATGTCGCGCAAAATCTGCCGCGCTTCCTCGAACTGCTCGGAATTGAGCAAGCGGCCGCGCATCAAAAAGCTCACGGCGCGGCGCGTATCCATCATGTTGCGGCGGATACGGCCATTCAAATCTTCTTCGTGGGCAATCGCGTTCAGCGCTTCGGCCGCGTGCGCATCGGTAAATTCCTTTTGCAGCACGCGCGTGCTGACTTCTTCCAGGTTCTGGTAGATGCCTTCGAGCACGTCGGCCGAATATTCGGCATCGGTGGCGTACAGGTCGAGCAGCACGTCCATGTAGTCGGCGATCGAGCCTGGCCGCGAGCGGGCGCGCATGCGCACCAGGCGGAACACGGGCAGGTCGTCCGTATGCATGGAAAACAGGATCTTGCGCGCCAGGATGAAGGCCACGGTGATGACGCGCGAAGGACCGTCGTCTTCTTCACGCAGGAAGTCGGTGCGCAGATGCAAGTCGCCATTTTCCGCTTCGTAATAGCGGGCCGACGCTTCAATATCCTTGACTTCGTCCTCGCCCGGCAGCGTGACGTTGTAGATGGCCTTGACCCAGGCCCGTTCATCATCGGTGGGGTCGGTCAGGTCGACCCACACCGGTTCGGCATTTTCGAGGTCTGCGCGGCTGTCGATCGGCACCTGGTTGAGCCGGCCATTCTGTAATACAAAGACATTGATCATGCGCGCTCTCAGCCGGATGTGGGGTTATCGTGATGTGCTGGCGCTGGCGCCAAAAATGAAAACAGCGCAAGTGTACCCGCAAAGGCCTTTTCACGACCACCCCCGGCACCGCTTTTTCACGGAAAAAGTACGGCGTTGCACCAAGGGAGACGATTAAGATGCTGCGCCGCAATAGTGCCAATCAGGCAGCTTTGATTTTATGCAAATAAAGCCGGCTGCCATCAAGGCAATTCCGCCGCCCCCATGCGGCGCAGGATGACACTGGTGCGCCGGTTCAGATAGCCCGTATCGCGGTGACGGTCATAAAAGCGGGGATTTGGCAGCATCACGGCCAGTTTCGCCGCCTGCGCCGCGCTCAAGCCCGCCGCGCTGACATGGTAATAGTGGCGCGCGGCCGCTTCGGCGCCGAAGATACCCGTGCCAAATTCCACCACGTTCAAATAGATTTCAAAGATGCGCTGCTTCTCCATCAGGCTTTCCAGCATGTACGTGATGATCAGTTCCTGGCCCTTGCGCACATAGCTGCGCGAACCGGACAGGAACAGATTCTTCGCCAGTTGCTGCGTGATGGTCGAACCGCCCGCCACAACCTTTTGTTTTTTGCTATTTTTCTCATAAGCCTTTTGCAAGGCTTCCCAGTCCACGCCTTCGTGCTCGGAAAAATTCGCGTCTTCCGAGGCGATGATGGCCCGTTTCAGATTGTTCGAGATGCGGTTGTATGGCACCCACGTCTGCTGGATGGTCGCATTCGGATTCTTGTCCTGCAAGACGGACAACTGTTCGCGCATGAAAGCCGTGCTGGACGGGTTGTGGTCGACCCACCACCAGATTTGCAGGAAGAAATACAGTTGCACGACGATAAAGGCCAGCACGGGCACGATGAACAGCCACTTGATCCAGCCGTAGCGGCGGCCGCCACCACCTTTGCGCGCGCCCTTCTTGCCGCCGCTCACAGGCTGCCCCGCAATTGCGCCAGCAAGTCCTGCGTCCGCGGCCGCACGCCGCGCCACACGTCAAACGCTTCGGCCGCCTGCTCCACCAGCATGCCCAGGCCGTCGCGCACCTGCGCGCCATGCTGGGCGGCAAAGTCCATGAAGACGGTGGGCTGGGCGCCATACATCATGTCCAGCGCCAGCGTGTGGCTGCCGAAGATACCCGCTGGCACGGGCGGCAAGTCGCCCGCCAGGCTGGCCGAGGTGGCATTGATGACGATATCGAATACGCCGTCGGGCTGCGTGTAGCCGCCGGCGCGCAGCTGGGCAGCGTGACGCGCCGCGTCCGCAAACTGCGCCACCAGCGCCTCGGCCGTGGCCACGGTGCGGTTGGCAATAAAAATTTCCTGCGGTCCCTGTTCCAGCAAGGGCAGCACCACGCCGCGCGCCGCGCCGCCCGCGCCCAGCAGCAGGACGCGCTTGCCGGCGATGGCCACACCTGCGTTGCGCATGATGTCGGCCACCAGGCCCGCGCCATCGGTATTGTCGCCAAGAATGGTGGCGCCATCGAAACGCAGGGTATTGACGGCGCCGGCCGCTTGCGCGCGCGGCGTCAGGACGGTGGCCAGCGCACACGCATCGAGTTTGAAGGGCACCGTCACGTTCGCGCCCTTGCCGCCCTCGGCGGCAAACGTGCGAGCGGCCAGGGCAAAGCCATCGAGCGGCGCCAGCCGGCGATCGTAGACGATGGGCTCGCCCGTCTGCAAGGCAAACGCGGCGTGGATCAGGGGGGACTTGCTGTGGGCGATGGGATTGCCGAAGACGCAATATTGATCGGGATTCATTTCTTGCTTGTTCAATTGCTGCCGCCAGTCAGGTTAGCTTCCATTTTTTCTTCGCGCGTAAATTTGAAACGGGTGATGACGACCCACAGGTCATCTTTATCACTTGACAACATATTCGGTGGGAAACGGCCGAACGGTGCCGCGCGGCGCACGATGGCCAGGGCGGCCGCGTCCAGCTCTGGGTTGCCCGAGCTTTTTTCCACGCGGGCGCCGCCTTCCTTCTGGTAAATCGTGCCGTCCTGGAAGATGGGGATGTAGACGACCAGTTCGCCATATATCTTGCGGCCATTCTTTTGCGGGAAATTCAGGGTGCCGATTTCCTCGATGCGCTTTTGCAGGGTCTTGTAATACATGGCATAGCCGACCTCCTGCGTGCTGGGCGTAATGAAAGTCTTGCGCGGACGTTTATTCTGGTCTTCCACGGTCTGGCTGATCTCGGCCGCCATGCGCGCGATGGCCTTGCTGCTTTCCATCAAGTCCGAACCGGACGCCAGCGGATTCGGTTTGTCCTTTTCCGTGACGGGCGCGGCGCTGTAGGGCGTCGGCTTGGCCGCCTGTGTCAGCAATTCCTGCTGTTTTTGTTCCAGTTCGGCAATGCGCCGGGCGCTGGCCTTGACGCTGTCGCCCTCTTCCACTTTGCGCATGTCGGGCAAGGGCGACTTGGCGCGGCCCTTGTCGGCCTGGCCACCGCCATCGAGGTTGGCTTGCGCCAGAGCATCGGCCTTCAGCGGTTTGTTCGCATGCTTGGCGTTGACCAGGATCACTTCCAGGCCGGGGTCGGTGGCGACGGCCCGCTGCGGCGCCGGGGCGACAAAATGCATCGCCAGCAAGGCGCCATGCGCCAGCAGCGATACCGCCACGGCAATCATCAGGAAACGATTCTCTCGGAAAGACTTCACGCGCAACCCAGTTCCTTACAACACAAGATACAAGATGGCTGAATTCTACGTCAAAGGGCGATGCCGGCAACAGTTTTCAGCACCGCCTTGATGGCCGCACCGAGGCCTTACTTGACCTCGGGCTCGCTGACCACGTCTTCGCTGACCAGTTCCGCCACTTCCGCCTCGGCGTCGCTGACCTGGTTCGCCGCTTCCGGCGCTACTTCCTCCGCGCCGTCGTCGCCCGATTCTTCCTCGTAGTCGAGCTCGGCGTTAGCCGCCGCATCGGGCACGGCGGCGATTTCCAGCAGGCGCGCTTCAATGCTCAGGTCGACTTCATCCCAGCGCAGCAAGTCCAGTTTCACCTGGGCGCCGCGCGCCACCGATGGCATGCCCGGCAGCTTGATGACCAGCGGAATGTCGACCAGGCGCAAAATCTCGTCTTTCAGGACGACGGCATCGACCTGACGCGCGTTTTCCTGGTGCAGCCAGCGCAAGCACCAGTAGCGTTCCATGTTCGACTGGAAATCGCCATACGCGGCATACGCGGCGTCGAACGCCGAAACGATGGCGAACAAATTCGCATCACGGGGCTTGAACGGGGCCACCAGCGGCGCCGTCACGCCATGCTCGGCGCAGGCGATGATTTGCCACTGGTTCACCAGATCCGTGTAGCGGCGCAACGGTGATGTGCTCCATGCGTATTGATCCACGCCCAGGCCCTGGTGCGGCGCCGCATGGGTGACCATGCGTACCTGCATCTTTGCCGCCCAGCTATTGCCGCTGCCGCCGCCCTGGCTGCGGTAGATGCCCGGCACGCCATGGTCGTGCAGCATCTTGCCCCAGGTACTGTTGGCGAAAATCATCAATTCGGCGACGATCTTGTCCAGCGGCGCGCCACGCTTGCGGCGCGCCACGGTGACGATATCGTTTTCCACATAAAAGTTGAAATCGACGCGGTTGTTCTGTTCCGGCTTCAGGCCAAACGCTTCGCGCTTCTTCATGCGGCCCTGCTCCAGCTGCTGCGCCCATTGCCACAGCACGGCAAAATCAGCCTTGTGCGGGTACTCGCCTTCGCCGCTGGCCAGGGTTTCCTCGTTGACCAGGTCGTCGAGCTGGTTGTGGCGCAAATTGCTGGCGATCGGCACCAGCTCGGCGCGCGTCTGCGTGCTGATGACCGCCCAGTCGGCTTTCGGGTCCAGGGTGGCATACAGCGACAAGGCCGGGCACGTCGTGCCTTCCGCCAGGGTAAACGCATTGACGATTTCGTCCGGCAACATGGTGATCTTGTCGCCCGGCATGTAGACGGTCGACATGCGCTGGCGCGCCATCTTGTCGATCACGTCTTCCGGGCGGATGCCCAGGCCCGGCGCGGCGATGTGTATACCCACTTTCACGGTGCCATCGGGCAGCGGCTGCACCGAGAAGGCATCGTCGATCTCGGTGGTGGTCACGTCGTCGATCGAGAAGGCGGCCACATCGGCCAGCGGCAGCTTGGCCGTCACGGCGGGCACGGGCACGCTGGGGAAACCGGCGCCTTTCGGGAAATTCTCGAAAAGAAATTTCGACAGGTGCAGGTCTTTCGGCGAAGCAATACCGCCGACAGCCAGCATCAAACGCGGCGGCGTCGTGTGCAATTCCGTGCACGCCGCTTCCAGCGCCTTGTATTCAATCGTGTTCTTGTCCGGCTTGAACAGCAGTTGCAACACCATGGGCTGCATCGAGGCGGGCAAGCGGTTCTGTTTCAGCTCTTCCACATAGCTTGCCTGCACCAGCGCCTGCTGCTTTTTCTTTTCGATGCCGGCCAGGGCCGCCTTCAGCGACGCTTCCGGCGCCGCCTTGTAGCGGCCACGGCCCTTCTTGTAGAAATACACGGGCGCCGAATGCAAGGCCAGGATCAGGCCGGCCGCTTCCGGCGGCAGCGGTGCGTGGCCGAAATATTCGGCGCCCAGCTCGGCAAAGCCGAACTCGTCTTCGCCCGCCACTTCCCACAGGAAATCGAGGTCGATCTCGGCGGCAATGCTCTTGGCTTGTTCCAGCAGTTCGGCCGGGGCCGGCTTTTCATACTGCAACAACACATCCTTGACCTTGACCTTGGTGCGCTTGCCGCTGGCCATTTCCACTTGATACGCTTCACCCGCTTGCGACAGGACCGTGCCGACCTTGAAATCGCCGGATTCTTCAAAAAATAGATTCATTGTTATGCTTTGTTTATTAATGTGTCGGTTGTAACGGTGCGAGTGAGGGACGTCAACTCCAGCACCGCCGGCAAAAATACTTCGGTTACCAGCAGCAAGCCCTGGTGACGCTGATACAGGCAGCGGCGGGCAAAAAACAGCACCTGTTCGTCGACGCGCCGCCCTTCCCTTGCCAGCGCCGCCTGCGCCCGCTGCACCAGCGGGTGGCCGGCGCGCAAGCGCGCAAATTCCAGTGCACCGCGCCGTACCATGCGGTCACCGAACAGGGTCGTGCCCAGCGAGCGCTC
Source organism: Janthinobacterium sp. PAMC25594 (assembly GCF_019443505.1). Lineage (NCBI taxonomy): Bacteria > Pseudomonadati > Pseudomonadota > Betaproteobacteria > Burkholderiales > Oxalobacteraceae > Janthinobacterium > Janthinobacterium sp. PAMC25594. The sequence goes on along the minus strand of NZ_CP080377.1, from coordinate 4,887,756 downwards.
GCCCAGCGCGGAAAACAGGGGCCAGTCCGTGGCCGTCGCCTGCATGGGCACGACGGTATGGCCAAACACGGCCGGTTTGTTATCACAACGCAACAGCACTTCGCGTTCCCATACCCGGCCCGCGCGGTGCAAACCAATGATGGCCGCCTCATCGTTCAGACAACGTGCCGTTTCCTGATGCAAACATTGCACGCGAAATGTCTGGCTATGCGCTTTCAGCTTGGCCGTCAGCGAACCGCCACCCGTCAGCCAGTGGCGCAAGGCCAGTGGCGCATTGACGGCATTCACGTGCGCATGCCATTGCGCCTGGCGCAGCGAACCCGGCCTCACTGGGCGGCGTCCGCATCGATGCCGCAAAAGGCCAGCACGGGCGCCAGGTAGTCGGCAAATTCGCTGATGCCATGGTCGCTGCCGTCGATGACGCACTGTTGCGCCCCCTGATAATGCGCCAGCATATCGCGGTAGTCGAGCACTTCATCGCCGGTGGCGGCAATCAGAAAGTAACGTTGCGGCTCAGTAATTTTCGCTACGGCAAACGCGCGCAGTTCGTCGATATACTCGCGCTTGAACTCGAATGGCTGGTCCGAATGGAACTCGGTCGTCACGCCCACATGCTGTTCCAGGTCGATCAGCGGCACGATGGCGGGATTGAGCAGCACGGCGCGGCAACCGAGCCGCTCGGCCAGCCAGGTGGCGTAATAGCCGCCCAAGGACGAGCCGATGATGGTCAGGTCGGCCGGCGCCACGTCTTTCACTAATGACAGGGCCAGCTCAATGGCCAGCTTGGGCGAGGCCGGCAATTGCGGACACAGCCACTCTGCCTCGCGGCCCAGCGCCTGCATCTGCGCGGCCAGCAGGCGCGACTTCATCGACAGGGGCGACGAGCGGAATCCATGCAGGTACAGAATCATCGGCCCAGGGCCTCCAGCAATTTCTGGTGCACGCCGCCAAAGCCGCCGTTGCTCATGACCACGATCTGGTCGCCGGGACGGGCGGCAGCCGCCACGGCGGCCACCAGGGTATCGATGTCTTCATAGGCGCTGGCAATCTTGCCCAGCGGCGCCAGCGCGTCGCCCAGACTCCAGCCCAGCGCCGCATGGCTGCCGAAACCGAAGACCAAGTCCGCATCCTTCAGGCTGCCGGGCAGCGCATCTTTCATGGCGCCCAGCTTCATGGTGTTCGAACGCGGTTCCAGCACGGCCAGGATGCGGCCGGCGTTACCAATCTTCTGGCGCAAGCCGCCCACGGTGGTGGCAATGGCCGTCGGGTGATGCGCGAAATCGTCGTACACGGTGATGCCGTTGACGACGCCGCGCACTTCCATGCGGCGCTTGACGCTGTCGAACGTGGCCAGCGAGGCACACGCCTGGGCAATGGGCACGCCCACATGGCGCGCGGCGGCAATCGCCGCCAGCGCATTGCTGCGGTTGTGCTTGCCCGTCAGGGCCCACGCCACATGGCCTTCCTGCTGGCCATTGAAGAACACGTCGAAGCTGCCATCGGCCTGCTCTTGCAGTTGCCAGTTAGCATCTTGACCAAAACTTTCCTTTTCACTCCAGCAACCACGCGCCAGCACGCGCTGCAGCGACGCTTCGTCGCCATTGAACACGAGGCGGCCGATGCCAGGCACCGTGCGCACCAGATGGTGGAATTGCGTCTCGATCGCGTGCAGATCGGGGAAGATGTCGGCGTGATCGTATTCCAGGTTATTCATGATGGCCGTCTTCGCGTGGTAATGCACGAACTTGCTGCGCTTGTCGAAGAAGGCCGTATCGTATTCATCGGCTTCGATGACGAAGAAGTCCGAATCGGCGCTCTTGCCATCGATCTTGCCGCTGAGGCGGGCGGAAATGCCAAAGTTCATCGGCACGCCGCCGATCAGGAAACCCGGCGCGTAGCCCGCGTCTTCAAGTATCCAGGCCAGCATGGCCGAGGTGGTCGTCTTGCCATGCGTGCCGGCCACGGCCAGCACCCACTTGTTGCGCAAGATGTGTTCGCCGATCCACTGCGGGCCGGACACGTACGGCAGGCTGCGGTTGAGGATTTCTTCCACCAGCGGGTTGCCGCGCGAAACGACATTGCCAATCACATACAAATCCGGGTTCAGCTTGGTTTGTTCGGGATCAAAGCCCTGGATCAGTTCGATTCCCTGCGATTCCAGCTGGGTGCTCATCGGCGGATACACGTTGGCATCGCAACCGGTGACTTTATGGCCGGCTTCCTTGGCCAGCACGGCCAGGCCGCCCATGAAGGTACCGCAAATGCCGAGAATATGAATATGCATGTGATCAGTGCGAAGGTGCACGCTTAAGTAAGTAAGACGGTGAGATAAAAAAGAGCAAGTGTGGGATTTTACCTGACGCCATGACTTTTTCCGCTTCGGAGTATCATCTCGCTCATGACGAACGATGCATTTGACGATAGCGCGCAGTTGCGCCAGGAAATCGCCGCCGCTGCCGCGCGCCTCGTGGCGCAGGATGGCGCCGACTATGGCAGCGCCAAGCGCAAGGCGGCGCGGCAAGTCCTCGGCGACGCGCCGAACCGGGCCAATATACTGCCCGATAACGACATGATCGAGGAACAGGTACGGCAATACAATGCCCTGTTCCTGGCCGACAGCCAGCCGGCGCGCCTGTTCCAGCTGCGCACGATCGCGCTGCAAGTGATGGAAGCGTTGCAACAATTTCATCCCCTGCTCAGCGGCCCCGTGCTCAATGGCACGGCCGGCCCCCACGACGAGATCTATTTGCAGCTGTTTGCCGAGAGCGCCAAGGACATCCACATCTTCCTGCTGAATAAAAATGTCGTGCTCGACATGTCGGAAAGCCCGCATTTCAAGGGAGCGCGTTATGATGCGGTCGAGACAGCCAGTTTCTTGTGGAAAAACGAAGGCGTGCACGCAGCCATGTATGAGCTCGACGATATGCGCGGCGCACTGAAAGCCAAGGCGGACGGCAAAGTGCTGCGCACCGACATCACGGGGCTGCGCAGCCTGCTGGCCGCCAGCCTCGCCGATGGCGTGCCGGCTGCCGACTAACATTGATATAGATAAAGTTATGACAAAAAAGAATTGGATCGGCTGCGCCATCGTGGCGCTGATGTTCGGCGCCATGGGCGCTTACGTGGGCTTGAGCAAGGAAAAAGCGAAAGCAGCGGGCCCGCTGACGACCACCATCGCGCCCGGCGCGACCGGCCCCGTCAACGAACTGTATGCGCTGTCCCTGCCGGATGCGGCGGGTGCCACGCAAGCCTTGTCGCAATGGAAAGGCAAGAATTTGCTGGTGAATTTCTGGGCGCCGTGGTGCCCGCCTTGCGTGGAAGAAATGCCGGAGTTATCCGAAGTGCAAGGTCACTATGCGGCGAAAAACCTGCAGGTGATCGGTATCGGCATCGATTCAGCCAGCAATATTGCCACTTTTGCCAGCAAGGTCAAGATCGCCTATCCCGTGTATGTGTCCGGCATGAGCGGCACCGACCTGTCGCGTCATTTTGGTAATGCCACGGGCGGTTTGCCCTTTACGGTGCTGATCGGCGCCGATGGCGAAGTCAAAAAGACCTATCTGGGCCGCTTGAAATTTGATCAGTTGCGCACCGATCTGGATAAATTGTAAATTCGGAGCGTGCTTTTTTCTCTTGCCAATGCGTATCTTTGGCGGCAAAATGCGGAACTTTCGCTAAAACGGTCTTCCATACATGGCAAAAAACCTCCTTCTGCTCAACGGTCCCAACCTGAATTTGCTGGGAACGCGCGAGCCTGAGGTCTACGGCGCCAGCACCTTGGCCGATATCGAGCAGGCAGCAATGGCGCAAGCCATGGCGGCCGGTGCCGACCTGATCTGCTTTCAAAGCAACCATGAAGGCGCACTGATCGACCGCATCCATGCCGCGCGAGCGGAAGGGATCGATGCCATCGTCATCAATCCGGGCGGCCTGACCCATACCAGCGTTGCCTTGCGCGATGCGCTGGCCGGGGTCGCCATCCCGTTCGTGGAAGTCCATATCTCGAATATTTATCAACGCGAAACGTTTCGACATCACTCATTTCTCAGCGCGATCGCGCAGGGGACGATCTGCGGGCTAGGTATCGATGGATATCGGCTTGCCATCGACTTTGCGCTTAAAAAACGTTAATCTACGCGATCTGCACGTATTTAGCGCGGCGATAGGTTCTGGACATCACCGCATCACTCATAAAACAAACTACATTCCTAGGGGTTTTACATGGATCTACGAAAACTCAAGACCTTGATCGACCTGGTCGCCGAATCGGATATCGCAGAGCTGGAAGTGACCGAAGGCGAAAGCAAGGTTCGCATCGTCAAATCGTCGGCCATGCCGCAAAACCAGATGGTCATGATGCAGCCGCAAGGCATGCAAGCCCACTACCAGCCAGCCGCACCAGCCGCGCCTGCGCCGGCGGCCGCAGTCGTCGCCGCCGAGCCTACGGGCTATGTGGTCAAGTCGCCGATGGTTGGCACCTTCTACCGCTCCTCCGCTCCTGGCAGCGCCGCCTATGTTGAAGTGGGCTCGGCCGTCAAGGAAGGTGATACCCTGTGCATCATCGAAGCGATGAAGCTGCTGAATGAAATCGACTCCGATAAAGCCGGCGTCGTGACCCAGATCCTGGTCGAAAACGGCCAACCGGTCGAATTCGGTCAACCCTTGTTTGTGATCGGCTAAAACCCAGTCCACACGGCCGGCAACGGCCGTTTGCAGTTTTAGCCCCTCACACTTGTTGTTTCGCCGGCTCGCCGGCTCTCACAGACATACGCGAACCTACCATGTTTGAAAAAATCCTGATTGCCAACCGTGGTGAAATTGCCCTCCGTATTCAGCGCGCCTGCCGCGAAATGGGCATCAAAACGGTTGTAGTCCACTCCGAAGCCGACAAGGACGCGAAATACGTCAAGCTGGCCGACGAATCCGTTTGTATCGGCCCGGCCCAGTCGTCCCTGAGCTACCTGAACATGCCCGCCATCATCAGCGCCGCTGAAGTGACGGATGCACAAGCGATTCACCCAGGCTATGGCTTCCTGTCGGAAAACGCCGACTTTGCCGAACGCGTCGAGAAGTCGGGCTTCGTCTTCATCGGCCCCCGCTCCGAATCGATCCGTTTGATGGGCGATAAAGTGTCGGCCAAGCAAACCATGATCAAGGCCGGCGTGCCGTGCGTGCCCGGCTCCGAAGGCGCGTTGCCGGACGATCCGAAAGCGATCGTGCAAATTGCCCGCAAGGTCGGCTACCCGGTCATCATCAAGGCTGCCGGCGGCGGTGGCGGACGCGGCATGCGCGTGGTGCACACGGAAGCTGCCCTGATCAACGCCGTGTCGATGACCAAGACGGAAGCCGGCACGGCTTTCGGCAACCCTGAAGTGTATATGGAGAAGTACCTGGAAAATCCGCGCCACGTGGAAATCCAGATCCTCGCCGACGAACACAAGAACGCCGTCTGGCTGGGCGAGCGCGACTGCTCCATGCAGCGCCGCCACCAGAAAGTGATCGAAGAAGCACCAGCACCGGGCATCCCGCGCAAACTCATCGAGAAAATTGGCGACCGTTGCGCCGAAGCCTGCCGCAAGATCGGCTACCGCGGCGCCGGCACGTTTGAATTCCTGTACGAAAACGGCGAGTTCTATTTCATTGAAATGAATACACGCGTGCAAGTGGAACATCCCGTCACCGAGATGATCACCGGCATCGACATCGTGCAAGAGCAGATCCGCATCGCCGCTGGCGAAAAACTGCGTTTCCGCCAGCGCGACGTCTTGCTGTCGGGCCACGCCATCGAGTGCCGCATCAATGCCGAAGACCCGTTCAAGTTCACGCCATCGCCAGGCAAGATCGTCTCGTGGCATGCGCCGGGCGGCCCTGGCATCCGCGTCGACTCGCACGCCTACGCCGGTTACTATGTGCCGCCGCACTACGACTCGATGATCGGCAAAGTGATCGCTTACGGCGCCACGCGCGAGCAAGCGATCCGCCGCATGCAGATCGCTCTGTCCGAAATGGTGGTCGAAGGCATCAACACGAATATCGCCCTGCATCGCGAACTGATGATCGACGCGCGCTTCATCGAAGGCGGCACCAACATTCACTATCTGGAACAGAAACTGGCCGACATGCCGGACCTGGGCAAGAACCTGAATAGCGGCAGCCCCAGCATCGCCAAGAAATCCGAAATCAAGGCGGGCGCATGAGCTGGACGGAAATCGTCATCGAAATCGCCCGTGACAACGCCGAGGCCATGTCCGACGCCTTGATGGAAGCGGGTGCCCTGTCGGTCTCGGTGGAAGACGCCGATGAAGGCACGGATGCCGAGCAGCCCCTGTTTGGCGAGCCCGGCATGGAACCGAAGGAAGCGGCGTGGGAACGCAGCCGCGTGGTGGCGCTGACCGACGTCGACGCCGACCAGGCCGCCATCGTGGCCGCCGCAGCCGAAGCGGTCGGCATGGTGGAAGTGCCCGCCTTTAGCATGCGCCCCGTGGAAGAGCAGGACTGGGTGCGCCTGACCCAGTCGCAATTCGCCCCGATTCACATCGGCAAGAATATCTGGGTCGTGCCCAGCTGGCACGAGGCACCGGATCCTGACGGCCTGATCCTGGAACTGGACCCGGGCCTGGCCTTCGGCACGGGCAGCCATCCGACCACGCGTTTGTGCATGGAATGGCTGGAAGCCCATCCCGCCCCCGGCAAGAGCGTGCTCGACTACGGTTGCGGTTCCGGCATCCTGGCCATGGTGGCCAAGAAGCTCGGCGCGCAAACCGTGGTCGGCGTCGATATCGACCCGCAAGCGATCGAATCGGCTGGCTTGAATGCCGAACGCAACCAGTGCGAGATCGAATATTTCTTGCCAGACACGTTTGCCACGTCGGCACACGCCACGGCCAAGTTTGACATCGTCGTCGCCAACATCCTGTCGAGCCCATTGAAGGTGATGGCGCCCATGCTGTCGGGCAGAGTCGCCGCCGGCGGCGCCCTGATCCTGTCCGGCGTGCTGGCACGCCAGGCGGAAGAAGTGGCCGCGGCCTACGCACCGTTCATCGAACTGGGCGTGTGGGCCGAGCAAGATGGCTGGGTGGCCCTGCATGGCCGCCTGGGCAGCACGCAAGCGCCTGCGCCCCGCGCGGAAGGTGCATAAGCACAGCAATGGCCCTCGCCACCAAATGCCCCCATTGCAACACGATATTTCGGGTCGCTGCTGACCAGTTGAAGTTACGTGGGGGCATCGTGCGCTGCGGCACGTGCAGGGAAGTCTTTGACGGCAATGCCGCGCTGGTCGATCCAGCCGCGGCATCGCCGTTTTTAACGTCCGGCCCCGGCGCTGACGCCCCGCTGTCGACCACGTATCCGGCCGACAACAGCCTGCCGTCCGCCACGGACGACGAACCCATCTATTCTCTCGACTTCGACACCTCGTTCGACCCGTTTGGCATCTTGCCGGCAACGGCGCAGCTCAAGGAAGACCACGGCGACCACATCGAGCTGGACCTCGACGTCAGCCTGCCCGACGAGGCGCTGGCCGACGCGCCTGTCGCCGCCCCTGTCATGGCACCGGCCGAAGCACCGGAAGCGCCGCTGCCCCAGCCGATGGCACCGTTCAAGCGCCGCCAGGTCGATGACGCGCCCGCCTTCGCCACGTATCTGCGCGACAGCCGCCGCGAACCGAGCCTGGAAGCCGAGGCCGCCCCGGCGTTGCCTGCCATCGACAAAGTCAGCCTGGACAAACCCGTGCCCGCGCGCCGGGAACCGACGCTGGCCGACCACGCTTTCGAAGCGCTGCCTGCCGCCCCCGTTGCGCCGGAGCCAGCCGAAGAGCAGGACGAACCCGTCCTGCCGCCGGCCGACGACGAACCGGCCTTTGTGACCCAGGGCCGGCGCCGCGAACAGAGCGGCAAGGCCGTGCGCGCGGCCATGGCCATCGGCTCGGCGGTGCTGCTGTTCTTGTTATTGCTGCAAGTGATGACCACCTTCCGCAATCCGCTGGCGGCGCAGTTCCCGCAGTGGAAGCCGACCCTGGTCGCGCTGTGCAAGCTCAGTGGCTGCCAGGTCGACTTGCCGGCGCAGATCGAAGCGCTGTCCATCGAACAGGGTGAATTGCAAACCCTGAAGGAACAGACGTTTTCCTATGTCTCGCTGCTGCGCAACCAGAGCCGCAGCGTGCAAGCCTGGCCCAGCATCGAACTGATACTCAACGACGCCAACGACAAGCCGCTCTTGCGCCGTGTCATTGCGCCGCGCGACTACCTGCCAGCCACTATCGATGTGAGCAAGGGTTTTGCGGCGCGCTCGGAACAAACCATCAAACTGTACTTTGCATTAGACCAGCTCACGGCGTCTGGCTACCATATCGCCATCTTTTACCCTTAACCGACACTATCATGACCAACACATCGCTGATCTGCGGCTCGCTCGCCACCGACACCATCATGCAATTCCCCGGCCGCTTCGGCGAATCGCTGCTGGCCGACCAATTGCACAAGGTGAACGTGTCCTTCCTCGTGCCCACCATGCGCACGGAGTTCGGCGGCTGCTCGGGCAACATCGCCTACAGCCTGAAAATGCTGGGCGGCGACCCGCGCATCGTCGGCGTCATGGGCCAGGACAGCGCCGCCTACCTGGAACGCCTGCAAAAGCTGGGCATTTCCACCGCCAACATCCTGATCAAGGCCGACAGCTACAACGCGCAGTGCTTCGTCACGGCCGATGCGGACAATAACCAGATCAATGCCTTCCACCCGGGTGCCATGTCGTTCGCGCATGAAAACCCGGTCGCCAATGCGGGCCCGGCCAAGGTTGCCATCATTTCGCCCGACGGCGACCTTGGCATGCTCAAGCACGCCGCCGACCTGGCCGAGCTGGGCATCCCCTTCATGTTCGACCCGGGTCAACAGTTGCCACGCTTCAATGGCGAACAGTTGATCGACTTCATCGACAAAGCCACGTATGTATCGGCCAACGATTATGAGATGGAAATGTTGATGGAACGTACGGGCTTGACCCTGCCGGACATCGCCAGCCGCCTGGACGCGCTGATCGTCACGCGTGGCGAAAAAGGTTCGGAAATCTATACGGACGGCAAGCGCATCGACATTCCTGTCGTGACCGCCAAGGAAGTGCTGGACCCGACCGGTTGCGGCGACGCTTACCGTGCTGGCTTGCTGTTCGGCATCACCAACGACCTGGGCTGGGAAACCAGCGGCCGCCTGGCCAGCCTGCTGGGCGCGATCAAAATCGCCACGCAGGGCGCGCAAAACCATGTGTTTACGCCCGAAAGCATCGCCGAGCAGTTTGAAGCGGCGTTCGGTTACCGCTATTAATATGTAGGTCGTAGGTCGGATTAGCGGGGCGCAGCCACGCGTAATCCGACAACATCATTGGCATGGCGGGTGACGTCGGGTTACGCTACGCTAACCCGACCTACGCCACCATCACCGTCATCGCAGCACAATAATCATCCCCACCAGCACTTGCGCGATCTGCAACAGAATCAGCGCCACCAGCAGCGACAAGTCCAGGCTGCCGACCAGCGGCACGACCTTGCGGATCGGACGCAGCAGCGGCTCGTTCAGGGCGCGAACAAACGGCGCCAGCGGCGCATGCGGGTTGACCCAGCTGAAGATGGCTTCGATGATCAGCAGGGCCATGAAACCGTAGAGTATCCATTGCAGGAAGCGTTGCAGCGACTTGAGCAGCACCACTTCGACGGGAGCGCCTGAAATAAACAGCACCGAACTGGCCAGCAGCACGATCAGGAAGGCGCCGATCAGGCTGGCCCAGTCATACCCGCCCACGCCCGGCACCACGCGGCGCAGGGGGCGCACCAGCCAGTCGGACAATTGAAACGTGAATTGCGCCACCGATGAAGGGGGCCGCACGCGCACCGCCTGCATCCAGAAGCGCAGCAGCAATACGCCGCCCAGCAAGGTGGCAATGGTATCAACGATCAATGTAAGGATAACGATCAGCACGACTAATTCTCCAAAAAAAAACCGCTGTGTGATTGAGTCACACAGCGGCGTGTTGCCTCATCCAGGCACCCGTATCGTCGAAATTACGATGGGCGGGTGCTGGTTGGGAATGGCCAGGCTGCAGCCGGTGCCAACACGGTTTTTGCTACAGGTGCGATAGGTGCCGATGGCTTGGCGACAGGCGCTGCCTTCTTCGGTGCGGCCTTTTTAGGCGCGGCCTTCTTGGCGGCTGGCTTGGCGACCACGGCGGCAGGTGCCGCTGCTGCCGCTGCCACGACTGGCGCCGCGGCTGGCTTGGCGGCAGGTTTCGCTGCGGCTTTCGCTGCTGGCTTGGCTGCTACCTTGGCCGCTGGCTTGGCTGCAGGTTTCGCTGCAACCTTGGCGGCAGGTTTCGCTGCTGCTTTGGCGACCGGTTTGGCGGCCACTTTAGCTGCTGGCTTGGCGGCAACTTTCGCTACCGGCTTGGCTGCTACCTTGGCCGCTGGCTTGGCTGCAGCTTTGGCTGCCGGCTTCGCTGCTACCTTGGCGGCTGGCTTGGCGACGACTTTTTTCGCTGCTGGCTTCGCTACTGCTTTGGCGGCAGGTTTCGCTGCGGCTTTCGCTGCTGGCTTGGCTGCTGCTTTGACGACCGGCTTGGCAACGACTTTTTTCGCTGCTGCCTTGGCGGCTGGCTTGGCTGCCGCTTTTGCTGCCGGCTTTGCTGCTGCCTTGGCCGCTGGCTTGGCTGCAGCTTTTGCTGCTGGCTTCGCTGCTGCTTTGGCGGCCGGCTTGGCTGCTGCCTTGGCGACGACTTTTTTCGCTGCTGGCTTGGCTGCTGCCTTGGCGACCGGTTTGGCGGCAGGTTTCGCTGCGGCTTTTTTCACTGCTGGCTTGGCTGCTGGTTTTGCTGCCGCTTTGGCCGCTGGTTTTGCCGCGGCTTTTGCTGCTGGCTTGGCAACGGCTTTTTTCACGACAGGCTTGGCGGCTGCCTTGGCGGCAGGTTTCGCTGCCACTTTCGCGGCTGGCTTGGCTACCAGCTTGGCTGCCGGCTTAGCTGCTGCCTTGGCCGCTGGTTTCGCTGCGGCTTTCGCTACTGGCTTGGCTGCCACTTTTGCTGCCGGCTTGGCGGCCACTTTTGCTGCAGGCTTGGCTGCGGCTTTGGCGACTGGTTTGGCGGCTGGTTTCGCTGCGGCTTTGGCAGCTGGTTTAGCGGCAACCGTCTTGACTGCGGCTGCCGGCTTCTTCGCGGCAGGAGCAGCCTTGGCGGCTGGTTTCTTTACTTCTGATTTCTTAGCGGCTGTTGCCATTTGTCTCTCCTTCATCTGAGATGAGAAATTTAAGCTACAAGATTTAAACCCGTCCGACCCACCACAGGGATAGGCCAGGCGAATTATTCATCGGCACAAACGGTCGTTTGCGCTAATGAATTCGGCACCAGCTGAACTGCTGCAACTCCTCACGTTTGCAGCACTTCAGCCATCGTCGGTGCCACCCTGCTTTATCTCGCAGCTGGTGGCAAAGTCTGAATTCGGTCATTCGTTTTCGATGCCGTGCGTTTTTTCGCTCCTCGCATCGCGCTCGCCACAACACCCATGCGTCAAATAAAAAACCGCCATGCCTGAAAAAATTCGGGCACGGCGGCAGACGAAAACGGTGTGGTTTTGTGCATATCCGTGTAAATCTGTATCCCTGTTTTGCGAGCTTTTTTCGCTACCGCGCTGGTTATAAAACCCCGCATTCTAACGCTCGCATTTGCAATCTCATAAAGTACACGAAAACCTTGTCAATGCGCAACCGGCACGACACGTTTTCAGGCGCTTTTTTGCACGTTACGCGTGCTATCGCACAATCGCGCGGCAAATGCCGCCGCCAGCGTGTCCTGAAATGATTTTTTGGGCCCGCCATGCCTCCATGCGCGGCATCCGAAAATCCAGGCGCAAGCCTCGTCGCATCGCCGATTGAAGCATGCATTTTGCCGCCGCCATGCACGCGAAAAAAAAGCGCCGTCACGATGACGGCGCTTCCTGGCGTAGCCTGAAAAACGCTTATTCCCAGTTCAACGCACCACCGGTTTGATACTCGGTCACGCGCGTCTCGAAGAAGTTGCGTTCCTTCTTCATGTCGATCATTTCGCTCATCCACGGGAACGGATTTTCCTCTTGCGCGAACAGCGGCTCGAGGCCGATCTGCTGCGCGCGGCGGTTGGCGATGAAGCGCAGATAGCCCTTGAACATCGGCGCGTTCAGACCCAGAACGCCGCGTGGCATGGTGTCTTCCGCGTACGCGTATTCCAGTTCCACGGCTTGCATGAACAGCACTTTGATCTCTTCGCGGAATTCGGCCGTCCACAGCTGCGGGTTTTCCATCTTGATCGTGTTGATCAAGTCGATGCCGAAGTTGCAGTGCATCGATTCGTCGCGCAGGATGTACTGGTACTGCTCGGCGGCGCCCATCATCTTGTTCTGGCGGCCCAGCGCCAGGATCTGCGTGAAGCCGACGTAGAAGAACAAACCCTCCATCAGGCAGGCAAACACGATCAGGGACTTCAGCAGCTTCTGGTCGTTTTCCACCGTGCCGGTGACAAACGCGGGGTCGGTCAGCGTATTGATGAACGGGATCAGGAATTCATCCTTGTCGCGGATCGACTTGACTTCGTTGTAGGCGTTAAAGATCTCGCCTTCATCCAGGCCCAGCGACTCGACGATGTACTGGTAGGCGTGCGTGTGGATCGCTTCCTCGAACGCCTGGCGCAGCAGGTACTGGCGGCACTCGGGCGCCGTGATGTGGCGGTAGGTGCCCAGCACGATGTTGTTGGCGGCCAGCGAGTCGGCCGTCACGAAGAAACCCAGGTTGCGCTTGACCAGGCGGCGCTCGTCGTCCGTCAGGCCGTTCGGGTTTTTCCACAGCTCGATATCGCGCTGCATGTTCACTTCCTGCGGCATCCAGTGGTTGGCGCAGCCGGCCAGGTATTTGTCCCACGCCCACTTGTACTTGAACGGCACCAGCTGGTTGACGTCCGTCTTGCCGTTGATGATGCGCTTGTCGTCGGCATTCACGCGGCGCGCCACTTGCTCGGCGTTCGCTTCGGACGGCTCGGCACCGGCCGGCAGGTTCAATTCGGTATTTCCCAATGGCGCTTGCTGCGCCGGACGCGGCACAGCTGCCGACGTGGTTTCATCATCCCAGGACAACGACATAATCTTCTTCCTTTCCATGCCGGCGAGCCGGCGATCCGCAACAGGCCCGTTGTATCGGACAATGCGGACATTAACAACATTGAATCAGCCCAGAAGTACTGGGCTGACAACTAAAATTTTACTGGCAGGCTTCGCATTCCTCAAAGCCGTCATCTCCCGGACGCAGGTAGCAGGCTTCGCCATCGGCGTCGTCCGCCGCAGCTGCCACCACGGGCGCCACCACGGCGGCAGCGGCTGCCGCCAGGACCGCAGCCTGGGCGCTCTGGGCGCTGGCCGACATGCCGCCATCGACTGCCACGGCGTTCAGGGCACCCGTCTTGGAGGTCGATTTCTCCATGTGGGTAGCGGCGATGGTGCGCAGGTAGTAGGTGGTTTTCAGGCCACGCAGCCATGCCAGCTTGTAGGTCTCGTCGAGCTTCTTGCCCGACGCGCCAGCCATGTAGATGTTCAGCGACTGGGCCTGGTCGATCCACTTCTGGCGACGCGAAGCCGCTTCCACCAGCCAGCTTGGCGACACTTCAAAGGCGGTGGCGTAGATGTCGCGCAAGTCTTGCGGGATGCGGTCGATCTTCACCAGCGAACCGTCGAAGTACTTCAGGTCGGAGATCATGACTTCATCCCACAGGTCGCGCGCCTTCAGGTCGCGCACCAGGTAGCCGTTGATCTCGGTGAATTCGCCCGACAGGTTCGATTTCACATACAGGTTCTGGAACGTCGGCTCGATACAGGCCGACACGCCGATGATGTTCGAAATCGTCGCCGTCGGGGCGATCGCCACGCAGTTCGAGTTGCGCATGCCGAACTTGGCGATGCGTTCGCGCACCGGGGTCCAGTCCATGGCCGACGAGGAATCGACTTCCAGGTAGCCGCCGCGCTCCTCGGCCAGCAGTTTGACCGAGTCCTGTGGCAGGATGCCGCGGTCCCACAGCGAACCGGCATACGATTCATAGCGGCCGCGCTCTTCGGCCAGTTCCGTCGACGCCAGGTAGGCGTAGTAGCAGACGGCTTCCATCGAGGTGTCGGCGAAGCTGACCGCTGCGTCCGAGGCGAACGGGATGCGCATCATGTGCAGGCAATCCTGGAAGCCCATCACGCCCATGCCGACCGGACGGTGGCGCATGTTCGAATTGCGCGCCTTCTCGACCGCGTAGTAATTGATGTCGATGACGTTGTCGAGCATGCGCATGGCGGTGCGCACGGTCTTGGCCAGCTTGACGTGATCGAGCTTGCCTTCCTTCATGTGCGCCGGCATGTTGACGGAACCGAGGTTGCAGACGGCGATTTCGTCAGGGCCCGTGTTCAGCGTGATTTCCGTGCACAGGTTCGAGCTGTGCACGACGCCGACGTGCGACTGCGGGCTGCGGATGTTGCAAGGATCCTTGAACGTGATCCATGGGTGGCCCGTTTCAAACAGCATCGACAGCATCTTGCGCCACAGGTCCAGCGCGGCGATCTTCTTGAACGAGCGGATTTCGCCGGCGGCTGCCTTGGCTTCGTAGCCCAGGTAAGCCTTTTCAAAGGCCTTGCCGACCAGGTCGTGCAAATCCGGCGTTTCCGATGGCGAGAACAGGGTCCACTCGCCTTTTTCCATGACGCGCTTCATGAACATGTCGGGAATCCAGTTCGCCGTGTTCATGTCGTGCGTGCGGCGGCGGTCGTCGCCCGTGTTCTTGCGCAGGTCGAGGAATTCCTCGATGTCCATGTGCCAGGTTTCCAGGTAGGCGCAGACGGCGCCCTTGCGCTTGCCGCCCTGGTTGACTGCCACGGCCGTGTCGTTGACCACTTTCAGGAACGGCACCACGCCTTGCGACTTGCCGTTGGTGCCCTTGATGTGGGCGCCCAGGGCGCGCACTGGCGTCCAGTCGTTACCCAGGCCGCCGGCGTACTTGGCCAGCAGCGCGTTGTCCTTGATGGCGTCGTAGATGCCTTCCAGGTCGTCCGAGACGGTGCTCAGGTAGCACGACGACAGTTGCGAACGCAGGGTACCGGAGTTGAACAGGGTCGGCGTCGAGCTCATGAAGTCGAACGAGGACAGCAGATTGTAGAACTCGATGGTGCGCGCTTCGCGGTCCGCCTCGTTCAGCGACAGGCCCATGGCCACGCGCATGTAGAACGCCTGCGGCATTTCGATGCGCACGTCATGGATGTGCAGGAAGTAGCGGTCATACAGCGTTTGCAGGCCGATGTAGCCGAATTGCAAGTCGCGGTCGGCAACGATGGCCTTGGCCAGGCGTTCCAGGTCGAAACTGGCAAGTACCGGGTTCAGCAGGTCGTTGGCGATGCCCTTGGCGATATATTGCGGGAAATACGTCAGGTACTCGGCGGCAGCGGCCGCTTGCGGCACTTCCTTGCCGAACACTTCCTTGCGCACCGTGTGCAGCAGGATGCGGGCCGTGACCTGGCTGTAGGCCGGATCTTTTTCCATCAGCGCGCGCGCCGCCAGGATGGCCGACTTGTGCAGCTCTTCGACGGGCACGCCGTCGTACAGGTTTTTCACGGTTTCAGCCAGGATGGCGTCGGCATCGACGTGCTTTTCCAGGCCGGCGCAGGCGGCGTTGATCAGGTCGCGCACTTCCTGCATGTCCAGCAGGCGGCGCACGCCGTTGTCGGTGACGTTCAGTTGGGGGGCGGTCACTTGCGCGGAAGCGCCCAGCGCCTCCTTCTGCAAGCGGCGCTCTTCCATGTGCTTGGCGCGGTACAGCACGTAGGCACGCGCCACGTCGTGCTCGCCCGAACGCATCAGCGACAGTTCCACCTGGTCTTGCACGTCTTCGATATGGAAGGTGCCGCCACCCGGATGGCGGCGCACCAGCGCGGCGACGACGCCGTCGGTCAGTTGCTCCACCAGTTCGCGCACGCGTGCCGAAGCGGCGCCCTGGCCGCCGTTAACGGCCAAAAACGCCTTGGTCATGGCGATGGCGATCTTCGAAGGCTCAAATGCCACCACCGCGCCGTTGCGACGGATGATGCGATAGTCGCCCAATGCCGCGCCCGTGCTCGCCACGCTATTGGCCGCGCCTGGCGCTGGCGATACTGGCGTTGGATGGATGGAAATATCTTGTGGTGATTGCATTGAAGCTCCCGTTGTCAGCTAAAGTCAGCCTGCAGTTTTGCTGCCGCGTGTGTTGTTGAATAGAACGCCCGATGGTCAGGGTTTCTTCAGGTATTTGTTGCTAAATAGTAAATAATATACAGCCAAAAATCATACGGCCAACCTGTACAGCCCGGCTGGCGCGAAACACGATCAAGGGTGATGAAACGCCAGTTCCCGTTGCCATATCAACAAACAGGGTAGCTTTGGTAATAATTCTGAAAACGTCTGTGATGGCACTACATATAGTCTTTAAATCCAAGTTATGCACTAATTGTAGTGCCCATCGAAAGCCGATGCAATAGTTTTCCGGCATCCGCCAGCGTAATTTTTTGTATTTTCATATACGATTTCGGTTGACTTTTCAGGGCACGGATGGAAAGCCCAATCCCCGCGTAGTAAGCGCTAACGCAGGCTGCCCGCGCATAGTTTCCAGCCAGCATTTTTGATAAAAATGCCAGTCAAAAAACGGCCCCGGATCCGTCTTCCTCCCCGGCGCAATGTGCTCGTGGCCGCGCACCTGGGACAGCCCGTAGCGCGCCACCAGTGCCGCCGTCAGCGCCGCCAGCACATGGTATTGCCGCCGCTGGAAGGGCACATCGTCCGCGCCTTCCATTTCGACACCGATGGAATAGCCATTGCACTGCGGGCGTCCTTCGAACATGGACGCGCCGGCATGCCAGGCACGTTGATCAGTAGAAACATATTGCAACAGCGCACCATCGCGCCGCACAAAAAAGTGCGCCGACACCTGCAAGCCACGCAGGTCGGCGAAAGAAGGATCGGCATTATAGTCTACCCGGCCGGTAAACAAGTCCGACACATGCGGTCCGCCGAAGTGGCCGCCCGGCAAGCTGATGTTATGGATCACCAGCAAATCGACTTGCGCACCGTCCGGGCGCGCATCGTGGTACGGCGAGTCATAGCGCAGCGCGCCGTCGCACCAGCCGTCTTCATCTATCGTCCATGCTGTCATCAAGGTAGCGCTTCCTGTATCGTCAATTTCTGCATGCGGTAACGCAGCTGGCGCACGCTCAGGCCCAGCTGGCGCGCCGCCCGTGCGCGGTGATAGCGCGCCTGCAGCAGCGCCTGCATGATCATGTCGCGCTCGGCCTGGCGTAAATACATGTCCAGCGGCAAGACGGGCGGCACGCCATATGCCGCCATGCCGGGCAGGCACAGCTGCCGCTCCGGCGCGGCCGGCGGTTCCGGCGCCGCCCGCAACGGCATGCTGCCCGCCGCGCACGGCAAGGCCAGCGCGTCGAGGGCAATCACGCCGCCGTCGGCAAAGGCCAGTGCCCGCTCCAGCAGGTTTTCCAGTTCGCGCACATTGCCGGGAAACGCATACGCGGCCAGAGCCGCCAGCACGGGCGGCGCCAGGCTCACGGCCTGGCGTGGCGCCAGACGCGCCAGGATCACCTCACATAATACCTGCAGATCGCCGCGCCGCTCGCGCAGCGGCGGCAGCGCCAGCTCGATCACCTGGAGGCGGTAAAACAGATCCTGGCGAAACGTGCCGGCGGCCACGCCGCGCGCCAGGCCATGCTGGCTGGCGCACAGGATGCGCACGTCGACGGCCTCGTCAGCACTACCGCCCAGCTTGCGCACGCGGCGCTCCTGCAGCACGCGCAACAGCTTGACCTGCATGGCCAGCGGCAGATCGTCGACTTCATCGAGCAGCAAACTGCCGCCATGGGCCGCCTGGAACAATCCCTGGCGCTCATGCAGCGCACCCGTATAGGCGCCTTGGCGGCAGCCGAAGAATTCGGCCTCCATCAACGCTTCGGGAATCGCGCCGCAGTTGACGGCAATAAAAGGGAAGCTGGCGCGCGCACCCTGCGCATGGATGGCGCGCGCCGCCAGTTCCTTGCCCGTACCCGATTCGCCGCGGATGGCCACTGGCGCGCCACAGCGGGCGATACGGGCGATCTGCGCACGCAGCGCCTGCATGGGCAGGGAGTTGCCGCTCAGTTGAGGCGCCGGTGGCATGCCGGCGGCGGTCACGGCATGCGGGCTAGGACTGGGGCTGGGGCTGGGGCTGGACATGGGACGCGCCTTTCTGCAATGGCGGCGACGAAGCGCCTGCTGCAGATGCTACGCCGGACGCAGGCCGGAGGACGTTACGATACGGATGAGCAACGCGAGCGAATCTGCCGGCCGGCCCTTACAGCGTGGCGTGCGCGTGGCTGCAGTAATCGTGGCCCTTGGCCTGCACGTTTTCCGAGGCCGGGTAATATACGCCGCAATGGGCGCAGCACAGCATCAGCTCGGCATCGGGCAATTCTTGCGGCCGCACCGGCGACGCATACGGATTCGGCTGCTGCTGTTGCGCGCGGGCCCGTTGCTGCATGCCACGAATCTTGCTGCGGATAGCAAACAGCACCAGGAACAGCAGCGCCAGCCAGAATAAAACACGTGTCATGCGAATCCTCGGTGTAAAACCACTTCCAGTACAAAACGGCTGCCGACATAGGCCAGCAACAAGGTGGCGAAACCGGCCAGGGTAAAACTCAGGGCCGTCTTGCCGCGCCAGCCGCGAAAGCGCCGGCCTGCCAGCAGCGCGGCAAACAACAGCCACGACAGCATGGTAAACACCGACTTGTGATCCCAGGTCAAGGCCTTGCCAAATAATTGCTCTGAAAA
Organism: Janthinobacterium sp. PAMC25594; assembly: GCF_019443505.1. Classification (NCBI taxonomy): domain Bacteria; kingdom Pseudomonadati; phylum Pseudomonadota; class Betaproteobacteria; order Burkholderiales; family Oxalobacteraceae; genus Janthinobacterium; species Janthinobacterium sp. PAMC25594. Next base: position 4,868,878 of record NZ_CP080377.1, on the reverse strand, counting down.
CACGATGCCTGACAGCACGGTCAGGCTCAGCAGGATGAAGCCCAGGCCAATCATGCGAAACAGCAACTTTTCCATCGTCAGCAGGGCCGGCAACTGGTCCAGCGCGCTGCCGATGAAGCCGCGGCTTTCGCTGCGCGTATGCAAACGCGATTCCTGCAGCGCCATCAGTACGGCGTGAAAGGCGGCAATCGTCAGGGTGCTGTAAGCGAGCACGGCCACGGCAATATGCCAGCCGAAGACGGCCGACTTGCCTTCCATGCTGACCTGGCTGCCAGGAAAGGCCCAGGCCAGGCCGATGGCGATGACGGCGCTGGGCATGACCATGCGGCGCAGTCCATCCAGGCTGAAATTGCGGTTCTCTATCCAGTAGGCGCCCACCGATACCCACAGCGCGGCCGACAGCATGGCGGAAAAGCCGAAGCGCAAGGTGCCCGGCGCCATCAGGTCGAACCACAGGGTGGCGGCGTGCGCCAGCCAGGCAACGCCGGTCAGGCCGGCAATGAGCCGGGCACGGGATGAGGGAAGCACCGCGCACGCCGCGTACAACAGGGCGGCGATAAGAAAGAAATAGATCTGCATAGTTTAAGTTTACACCATAGCCGACAAGCGCGATTCAAGCGACAGCATGGGTGGCGGGCAATATGCCACCGACCGAGGCTGCAAGCCTGCCATGATATCGCGCCTGAGGCGTGACGGGGTGGCGCACCCTCAAGATTTCGACAATCTTTCGCGCCGCCCACCTATATATATGTGTGCCACAAAAAATGATGGCCCGCTCAAGCGGGCCATCGGGCACTGCCCATCTCCGGTTTACTTCACGTTCAGGCTCTTTTTCGCCTGCTCCAGCAAGTCCGTCTTGACCCAGTCCTTGGCCACGGGCGGCTTCGTCATGCGGCCCACGCCCGTTTTCACCATCACATCGGTAGTCACCTGGATATGCTCGGGCGAGATGTCGTACGAATACGGCGAATTGCTGATCGCGTCGTCGAAGTCATCCTTCGTGATCTGGCCGCGGAACACGACTTCGCGCACGTACTTTTCCGCCGTCGCCTTGTTATCGATAAAGGTTTTCGTCGCTTCGACGAAGCAGCGCATGAATTTTTCCGCCACCGGACGGCGTTCTTTGTAGAACTTTTCCGTCATCACCATGGTCCGCACGGGCTCGCCGATCGGCGTGTCGTACGGTTTCAGGATTTCCGTACCAAAACCTTTGTTGATCGCCTGCGACGATTGCGGTTCCGACTGCATCATGGCGTCGATATTCTTGCCCATCAGCGCCTGGTTCAAGTCGGCGTACGCGAGGAACACCAGTTGCACATCCTTGCCCTTGGTGTCGGCATACGTCAGGCCCGCTTGCGCCAGCTCGGCCAGCAGCAGCACTTCCTGGATGCCGCCGCGCGTCACGCCCACGCGCTTGCCCTTCAGATCCTTCACGTTGGCAATCTTTTGCCCGGCGCCCGCCACCAGGCGCGCGCCGCCCTTGGCAAAACCGGCCACCACATAGATGGGCGCACCGCCGGCACGGCCGGAAATGGCCGCTTCGGACGCCGTCGCGCCCACGTCCAGCTCGCCCGCGATGATCGCCTGCATCACATCGAGTCCCTTGGCGAAGATATGCTCTTCGACCTTGATGCCGCACTTGGGCGCGATTTCCTTGATGTACGACACGGCGCCGTAATGGGCGAATTTCAAATTCCCCAGGCGCACGACTTCCTGTGCCTGGGCCTGCCCGGCGCCCATGCCGAACGCCAGCATGAGGGCGGCGGCGATACCAGTCTTCAAGGTTGATTTCTTCTGCATCGGGTTCTCCTGTGGTGGTTGGTGTGTGCCCGCAAGGGCATAAAACACAGCTTTTCTTATATTATGGGGAGATAGTACCGTGTGTTGGAGCCAGGGCAACATTTTTTTGCCGGCAGCGTGGCTGCCGGCATCGTGACGACACCTACTGTCCCGCCAGCGCCACCACCGGATCGAGTCCCGACGCCTTGCGCGCCGGCATGAAGCCGAATACCAGTCCCGTCACCACGGCGCAGGCAAACGCGCCGGCGATGGCGCTCAGGGAAAAGATCACCGGCACGTCCCACACCAGCAGCAAGCCGGCCACCGTCACGCCGACCACGATGCCGGCCACGCCGCCCACCACCGACACCAGCACGGCTTCGGTGAGGAACTGGCGCAGGATGTCGCGCCGGCGCGCGCCCGTCGCCATGCGGATGCCGATTTCGCGCGTGCGCTCGCGCACCGTCATCAGCATCACGTTCATGACGCCGATGCCGCCCACCACCAGCGAGACGGCGGCGATCAGGCTGAGCATCATGGTCATGTTGTCCTGCGTCTTCGCTTCGGCGGCGATCGACGCGGCCGCGTTGCTGATGCCATAGTCGCGGATGCGGTGGCGCTCGAACATGGTGGCGTCGACCGCCGCCTCCACTTCCGTCACGCGCTTGACGTCGGCCACCGCCAAGACCGTGTACGTCGGCTCGCGCTGGCCGAAGACGCGGATGCCGGCCGTGGAAAACGGCGGCAGCAGCACGTCGTCTTCATCCTTCTCGCCCGTCAGCGCGCCCTTCGCGCTCATCACGCCGATCACCTGGAACGGCACGTTGCCGATCAGGATGCTCTGCCCCACGGGGTTGGGCACGTCGGGCATCAGCTTTTCCGCCAGGTGCGCGCCCAGCACGGCCACGGTGGCCATCTCGCGTTCGTCCTCGTCGGTAAAGAAGCCGCCCTTGGCCACCGGCCAGGTCTGGATCTGCGGCAGGGCCGGCCCCGTGCCGCGCACATAGGTCTGCACGTCGAGGTTACCGTGGCGTATCACCTTGTTGCCCGTGACATTCGGCAGCACGTGGGTGATGCCCGGCACATCCTTGAGCGCATCGAGATCGGCCAGGGTGATGCTGCGCCCGGGGATGCGCGAGCTTTCGCCGCGCGACGCCATGTACAGCAGGTTCGAGCCGAACGCGCCCAATTGGGCCATCACTTGCTGGCGCGTGCCCAGGCCGATGGCCAGCATGACGATCACGGAAGCGACGCCGATGACGATGCCGAGCAGGGTCAATCCCGTGCGGAAGCGGTTGATCCACAGCACGCGCCAGGCGGCGCGCGCCGCGTCGAGCAATTCCGTGCCCAGCGACGCGCCTGTATCGTGGGCGGCGCGCGACATGTCCAGCGGCGGCAGAGCCGTCGACGTGGCGGGAATGGCGATGGCGCCCGAGTCTGCGATGATTTCGCCATCGCTGATCTCGATCACGCGGCGCGCCTGGGCCGCCACCTTGCGGTCATGCGTAATGAGGATGATGGTGTGGCCCGCGTCGGCCAGTTCACCCAGCAAGGCCATGACTTCGGCGCCGCTGCCGCTGTCGAGCGCCCCCGTCGGTTCATCAGCGAGGATGATGCGCCCGCCATTCATCAGCGCGCGCGCGATCGACACGCGCTGCTGCTGCCCGCCCGATAATTGATTTGGCCGGTGATCGAGCCGCTCGCCCAGGCCCAGGCGCTTGAGCAGCGCTTCCGAGCGGGCGTGACGGGCCGCTGCCGGCATGCCCGCGTACAGGGCCGGCACTTCCACGTTCTCGCGCGCCGATTCGGTGGCGATCAGGTGATAACCCTGGAAGACGAAGCCGAACGCTTCGCGCCGCAGCCATGCCAGTTCATCGGGATTCAGGCTGGCCACATCCTGGCCGGCGAAGCGGTAGGTGCCGTCGCTGGGCCGGTCCAGGCATCCCAGCAGATGCATCAGGGTCGATTTGCCGGAACCGGACGCGCCCACGATGGCGACGAATTCGCCGGCGCCGATGGACAAGGTCAGGCCGCGCAGCACTTCCACGGCCGGCGCGCCGTCATGGCCGCCGTAGCGCTTGCGGATGCCGGCAAGTTCAATCAGTGGCGCTGGCTGGCCAGGTTCTCCGGCTTGCCCCAGCGACGCGGCCTCGCTCATGGCGCTCACAGCTGGAACCTGCTGGCGCCGCTGCTGGCCGGCTGCTCGCCCGTGACCAGCAATTCACCTTCGCGCAAGCCTTGCAGCACTTCCGCGCTGAGGCGGTTGCGCACGCCCACGGTGACGGCGCGCGTATCGACCTTGCCGTCGGCATCCATCACGCGGGCCGTGAACTGCCCCGGCTTGGCGCCTTCCTCGGTCGATGGCTTCAGGGCCGGCAAGGGCACGGCCAGCACATTGTTTGCCGCTGCCGTGACAAACACCACCTGCGCCGTCATCTGCGGCATCAATTCGCCATCGGCGTTATCCACGTCGAACAGCACGGTATATAAAATCACCTTGCTGGTCGACGGCGCCAGGGCCGTGCCGGCGGCGGAACCACCAGGCACCGGCGGGGCCGGCAGCACTTGCCGCACCTTGCCGCTCCAGCGCCGCTGGTCGCCACCGAGGGTGGTGAAGTACACGGGCATGTCCGGGCGCACGCGGCGCACGTCCGCTTCCGACACTTCCGTCCACACCGTCATGGCCGACAGATCGGCGATGCGCAGGATGTTCGGCGTCTGGTACGTGGCGTTCAGGGTCTGCCCTTCCTTGGCATCGAGGCCCACCACCTTGCCGGCCATCGGCGCGTAGATGCGCGTATAGCCGAGGCGCGCCTCGTCCGCCTTCAGGCTGGCCTGCGTCTGGTCGATCTGCGCCTTCAGGTGGTCGATCTTGGCGCCGGCCGAGGCCAGCGTGGCTTCGGCCGTTTCCAGGTCGGCCAAAGGCGTGGAATCAAACTTGGCCATCTGCTTCTGGCGGCCATGCTGCTGGCCCGCCAGGCGGTGCTGCGCCTGCTGGTCGGCCAGTTGCGCGCGCAAGCCCGCCAAGGCGGCGCGGCCCGCGTCGACCGTGGCTTGCTGCACGCTGGGGTCGATCTCGGCCAGCAACTGGCCTTTTTCCACGGCGCTGCCCGGTTGCACGTGCAGGCGCGTGATCTGGCCCGACACCTGCGCGCCCACGTCGACATAGGTTTGCGGCTGCAGGGTGCCGATGGCCGTGACGCTGGCTTCGATATTGCCGCGCTTGACGGGCGCCGTGTCGAACACGGTGGCCGGGCCGCGCGTGACCCACAGTGCACCGGCGCCTAACAGCGCCAGCAAGACCGCGCCACCCAGGATGCGGGCACGGCGGGAAGGCAGGCGGGCCGCCATCAGGAAGCCGCCTTCAATACATTCAAAACATCAATCGGTGTCGCCAGGCGTGAAAAATGCATCAGTCTATCCTTGAAAATGGCGGTGATCATCACCGCAGGAACGTCACAAGCCCTGCCAGCGCGGCGACGGCTGCCAGCAGGGAACTACGCAACAGCAAGCGGGGGGCATACGACAGCAGCAGGGCCACCAGCAGCGCGCCCGCCCCAATGAATCCCAGCCAGGCGACCACGCCGACGGTGGCGCTCCAGCCGGCCACGCAAGGCCAGATGGCCAGCGCCAGCAGGATGGCGCCGGCCAGCTGCAGCGCGCGCCGCACGTTCGGCGCCGCGTCCCTGCCCCAGACCTGGCCATGGTGGCGGTCCATCGCCAGCGAGAGGCTGGCCATGCCCGCATACGACAGGCCCAGCGCGCAAAGGATGGTGTTGATCATGACTGTCCTTCCGTATTGACTTGCAGGCTGGCCGCGGGCGCAGCGTTTTCTCTGGCGGCGGTTTTTTTAAGCGGCTTTTCCTTGCGCTTGTGGACTTTCCACGCGCCCCAGGCGGCCAGCAGGCCAAAGGCCATGCTGCACAGTTCCACGCCCGCGCTTTCCCAGTCGCCACGTGCCACCTGCGCCACCAGGTTGTCGCCCGTGCTCAGGAGATTCAGGGCGGGCAGCAGCAGGCACAGGGCGGCCAGCAAGCCCAGTTGCTCGATCCACGCGCGCTTTTCCGCGCGCAGGCAGGCGTGCACCAGCATCAGGAACCACACGCCGAAGAAGGCGCGCACTTCCCAGCCGGCACGGTGCTCGAGGCCGACGGGGATCAGACGATTGGCCCACAGGAAGCCCACGCAGGCGATGGACAGGCCGGCAATCGCCGCCACGTTCAGGCAGGCGATGACGCGGTACACGCGCTGCGTATAGGCGCCGAACTCGCCGCCGGACTTCTGGCGCCGCTTGACCATGAACATGATCGCGCCCGTGCCCATCATGGCCGTGCCGGCCAGGCCGCAAAAGAAGTACAGCCAGCGCATGGGCGTGCCGCCGAAACCCACCATGTGCAGGTTCGACATGACGGAGCGCGTCAGGCCCGCGCCGCCCGTGTCGGACTCGCCTGGCAGGCGCAAGGCAACCTGCTCGCCCGTGGCCAGCGCATAGCAGGCCCTGCCCGAATTGGCGCTGAGGCGAGTGAGCAGTTCCGTGTCTTCATTCCAGCCGTACATGCACACGCGCATGGAGGCATCGTTCGGATTGTCCAGCACCACGGCGCGGATTTCCTGGCCGATGGCCTGCTCGGCGCGCTGCGCGAACGACTCCAGCGCGGGAATGGCCAGCGGCTGGCCCGAGCGCGCAGGCTTGCCCGCATCGTTCCAGTCGGCCAGAAAGGCCCGCTTGGGGTTTTCCATGCCGTATTGCGCCACCACGGGGGCCGGCACATAGTCATCGCTGAAAAATGCCAGGCCCGTGTAGGCGATCATGAACTGGAACGGCAACGTCAGCACGGCCACCGCGTTGTGCGCGTCGAGCCACGAACGCTGACCCTTGGCCGGGCGGAAGGTGAAGAAATCCTTGAAGATACGCTTGTGCGTGATGACGCCGCTCACCAGCGCCACCAGCATGATCATGGTGGTGATGCCGACGATCCAGACGCCGATGCGTCCCGTGTGCAGCTCGTAGTGGAAATCGACGAAATGGTGGCCGCCGATGGTTTCGCGCTCCGTCACCTCGCGCGCATGTTCGATGACGGCGCCCGTCAGCGGATCGAGATCCGCCGAGCCATAGCCGCCGCTGGGCTGGAACCAGTAGGCGGACAAGCCATGGCCGGGACGCTGCACCGGCCAGATTTCCCACATGTCCGCCTGCGGGTGTTCCTTCGCCATGAAGTCGAGCGCCAGTTCCAGGCGGTGCGCGCGGTCCGTGACCTTTGGCAGCGGCGGATCGTTCGCATGCGCCGCCTCTTCCAGGGCGTGTTCGGGCGTCATCCAGTGGCCGATCGGGTCGTCGAAGACGGCCAGGGTGCCGGTCAGGAAGATGGCGAACAGCAGCCAGGAAATCCACAGGCCGCTCCACGTATGCAGCCAGGCCATGGCCTGGCGCAAGCCGCCCTGCTGCGGCGTTTTGACCACTTTGTCTACCTTGACGGCGTTCATGCGGCACCTCGCGACAGCAGCAGGCCCAGGCCGCCGCATAGAATCGCCGGCAGCAGCATGCCGAGCCAGGCGCGGCGCAGGTCTTGCACGGCAAAGACCCAGATCACGGCGCAGGTATACACGACGAAGGCGCTCAGGGTCGCCGTCAGCACGGCTTCGGCGCGCGACAGCGGCAGCACGGCCGACAGCAGCACAGCCACGCCGGACGTCAGCGCATAGCCGCCAAAGATGGCGGCGAGCACGCGCGAGAACAACAGCATATTGGCAGATTTCATCGTTGCGGCACCCCAGACAACTGCTGTTGCGCCGGGTGGCAGACCATATACATCAGATGCATCACACTGCGTCCTTCCATCAAAGTTGATTATGGCGGCGGCACGCAGCGGCATGAAACCGCGCAACGTGGCGCCTTGAATGGGTACTTGAAATTACGTCTCTCAACTACAGGTGCCGCGAGAATTGAAAACGGGCAGCCCGATTGAAGAATATTTTTTGCGGGGTACTATGGTGCCGGTTCGACCGTCACCCAGTACCGCGTGCGGCTGCGCACCTGCACCGGCAGCGAGTTGGGCAGCATGTTCAGGATGCGCTGGGTATCGGCCAGCGGGAACACGCCCGACAGGCGCAACTGGGCCACTGCCGGCGCGCAGTCGATTACGCCCGGACGGTAGCGGGCCAGGTCGGCCAGGAAGTCGCCCAGGGTCACATCGTCGACGATCAGCTGCCCGCGCGACCAGGCATCGGCATACGCATCGATGGCGTGCGGCGCGTCCGGCGCATGGCGGGAAAAGGCCACGCCACGCCCGGCCGCCAGCAGCAAGGGCGCGCCAGCGCTGTCGCGCGGGCGGATTTCAACGGCGCTTTCAAACACCTCCACGGTGCTGACGCCATCCTGCTGGCGCACGACGAAGCGCGTGCCCAGCGCGCGCACCAGGCCTTCGCGCGTAGCCACCACCAACGGCGCGGCGCTGCCGGCACCGTGGCCGCTGGTGACGAGGATTTCGCCGGCCAGCAACTCGATCAGGCGGCGGCTGGCGTCGAAACGCACGTTCACGGCCGATCCCGTATTCAGGCTGAGCACACTGCCATCGTCCAGCACCACCTCGCGCCGCTCGCCCGTGGCCGTGCGGTAGTCGGCGCGCAGGGCGCGCACGCCATCCCAGGTGCCCGTCTGCGCGGCCAGCAAGCCGCCGCCAGCGGCCACGCCCAGCCATGCCAGCAACTGGCGCCGCTTGCCATTGACGGCTTGTTGCCGCGTGCCGGCCAGCGCCTGCGCGGCCGCACCGCGGTGCAAGCCGTTGAAGCGCCGCGACACCGCGTCGATATGCTGCCAGGCCCGTTCATGTTCCGGGTCGGCCCCGCGCCAGCGCTGCCAGGCGGCGTGCTGCGCTTCGCTGGCCTCGTCCGACATCAATACAGTCAGCCACTCGGCCGCCTGCTGCTGCACGTCCTCGCCGATGGCCGCCGGGGCCACGGGTTCTGCCAGCTTGCTCATGCCGGCAGGGAGAAAAACACCTGGCGGTTGGCACGCGTCAGGTATTGCTTGACCGAGCTGGCCGACACGTTCAGGCGCGCGGCGATCTCGGCATAGCTGAGGCCTTCCAGCTGCGCCAGCAAAAACGCCGTGCGCACGGGCGCGGGCAAGCCATCGAGGGCCGCATCGATTTCCTGCAAGGCTTCCAGCGCCAGCAGCCGTTCTTCCGGCGCGGGCGCCACCTCGGGCGGCAGGCAGGCCAGCGCCTGCAGATACGCGTCTTCCAGCACTTGCCGGCGGTAGCGGTGCGCCACCAGGCGCCGCGCGATGGTGGCGAGAAAAGGCCGCGCTTCGCGGATCTGCGGTGCCGTGCCATTGGTCAGCACGCTGACAAAGGTGTCTTGCGCCAGGTCCGCCGCGTCGCCCGCACTGCCCAGCTTATGCCGCAGCCAGCCCTGCAGCCAGCCGTGATGGCTGCTGTAGAGTGCGTGCAGGTCTTGTTGCTGGGCAAAATCGGCGGCCGACATGGCATCCCTTTCGGCTCAGGCGTGCGGCACCCGAGAATGTAAATAAGAATTATTCTCATTCTAACCGCGCAATGCCTTTGATGCAATCGCGGCATTGGCAGAAATACCAACTAATTCAAAAGCCGGCCAACCGCCAGGCACTGCAGCGCAAGACCGCCAGCCACCCGCGATGGGGTAAAATGGCGCCCATCGTCCGGCTTTCGCCGCCCACTCCCAAGCTTTTCATTGCAGGTTCATCATGCTAGATAATCTCACCCAACGGCTTGCCAAAGTCGTCAAGACCATGCGCGGCGAGGCGCGCCTGACCGAAGCGAACACCGCCGACATGCTGCGCGAAGTGCGCCTGGCGCTGCTCGAAGCCGACGTCGCCCTGCCCGCCGTGCGCGAATTCATCGCCAAAGTCAAAGAAAAAGCCATGGGCGAGGATGTCATTTCCTCGCTCACGCCAGGCCAGGCCCTGGTCGGCGTGGTGCAGCGCGAGCTGGCCGCCCTGATGGGCGCCGACCTGGGACCGGAAGCGTCGCAGATCAGCTTTGCGCAGCAACCGCCCGCCATCATCCTGATGGCCGGTCTGCAGGGCGTGGGTAAGACCACCACCGTCGGCAAGCTGGCGAAGTACCTGAAAGAAGAAAAGAAGAAGAAAGTACTGACCGTTTCGGCCGACGTGTACCGCCCTGCCGCGATCGCCCAGCTGCAATCGGTCACCGCCCAGGTGGGCGCCGACTTCTTCCCGTCCGCCAGCACGGACAAGCCGGTCGATATCGCGCTGGCCGCGCTGGATTGGGCGAAAAAGCATTACCACGACGTGCTGATCATCGATACGGCGGGTCGCCTCGGTATCGACGAAGAGATGATGCGCGAAATCGCCGCCATCCACGGCGCCGTGAAACCGATCGAAACCCTGTTTGTCGTCGACGCGATGCTGGGCCAGGACGCCATCAATACGGCGAAAGCCTTCAACGATGCGCTGCCGCTGACCGGTATCGTGCTGACCAAGCTCGATGGCGACGCGCGCGGCGGTGCCGCCCTGTCGGTGCGCCACATCACGGGCAAACCGATCAAGTTTGCCGGCGTCTCGGAAAAACTCGACGGCCTGGAAGCGTTCGACCCGACCCGCATGGCCAACCGCATCCTGGGCATGGGCGACATCCTCGCGCTGGTGGAAGAAGCGCGCAAGGGCGTCGACAGCAAGGCAGCGGCCGACCTGGCGCAAAAGATCAAGGTCGGCGGCAAGTTCGACATGAACGACTTCAAGGCGCAACTGGGGCAAATGAAGAAAATGGGCGGCATGGCCAACCTGATGGACAAGCTGCCGGCCCAGTTCCAGCAGGCGGCCGGTGGCAAGAACATGGATCAAGCCGATAAACAGGTGCGCCGCATGTGCGGCATCATCGATTCGATGACGCCGCAGGAGCGCGCCAAGCCTGAACTGATCAAGGCCACGCGCAAGCGCCGCATCGCCGCTGGCGCCGGCGTGCAGGTACAGGAAGTGAACCGCATGCTGACGCAATTCGAGCAAATGCAGACGATGATGAAGAAATTGTCGGGCGGCGGCATGATGAAGATGATGCGTTCCATGAAGGGCATGATGCCTGGCATGAGGTAGTGGAAGGCTTCAAAATCCGCTGCGCGGGGCGCCTTGCGGCCGGCGATGCTCACCGTACTAAAGTACGGTTGCGCTTCTCGGCCACAAATCATCCCCGCTCGCTGTGATTTTGAAGGCCTTTTTTACGCCGCGTATCCAAGCACAATACGCTGAAAACACTGTTATAAAATAATGCCGGATTGCATTTTCATGTGTCCAGCATCACTGTTCCCTCCCTCCGCAGTGCCCCTCCCCGCATAGCCAGCAACCATGCCCTTTACGGGTAAAAACGCCGTTCTGTGCCCCCAAGCGGTGCGCCCGGGCGACAGCATCGCCATTTCCCTGCTTTTTCCTCGTGAAAACGTGAAAAACACTTGCATACAAGGTAAATCCACACCAATATTAGCCGTGCGATTAATTGCGCAATTTCCCATGTGTTTGTTAAGGAGGCTCGAAGATGGCAACAGCCAAAAAAACCCCAGTAGCAGCGCCAGCCAAAGCAGCAGCAGCCAAGCCTGCAGCCGCCAAAAAAGCAGCACCCGCAGCCAAAGCAGCAGCTAAACCAGCAGCGGTGAAGAAAGCGGCAGCACCGGCAACACCACGCAAGCCAAACGCAGCATTCATGAAAGCAATGACGCCATCGAAAGATCTGGCCGCCGTTGTTGGCGCAGCACCACTGCCGCGCACGGAAGTGACCAAAAAGGTATGGGATTACATCAAGAAACTCGATCTGCAAGATCCGGCCAACCGCCGCATGATCAATGCGGACGACAAGCTGAAAGCTGTTTTCGGCGGCAAAGCCCAAGTCTCCATGTTTGAAATGACGAAACTGATCTCCGATCATTTGAAATAATCAGATACGCACAGGGCGTTCCGCGCCGTGTGAGTGCCCCGCCGCATGACTGCGAGCGGGGCATTTTTTTGGCTGCAAACGCCAACAATGTTGTCGGATTACGGTCTTGCAGACCTAATCCGACCTACGTCCGACCTACCCGGCCGGCTTGAATTCCCACTGGCTCCACGCCGCGCGCACCGCATTCGGATACTCGGCCCGCCCCCGGCTGCCGTTATACCGCCCCAGCGCCAGGTACAAATCCCCGCGTTCCATATCCAGGTACATGCGCAGGATCGCGCAGCCATAGCGCAAATTCGTTTGCATGTGGAACAGCTTGCTGCGGTCATGGTCGCCGATGACGCCCGTCCAGAACGGCATCACCTGCATGTAGCCGCGCGCGCCGGCCAGCGAGACGGCATATTTTCGGTAGGCCGACTCCACCTGGATCAGGCCCAGCACCAGGGCCGGCTCCAGGCCCGCGCGGCGCGCTTCGTACCAGACGGTTTCCAGGAATTCCGTGCGCAGCTGGGCGTCCGGCAGCTTGCGCTGCAGGCGTTGCGACATCTGCGCCAGCCATTGCTGGTAGCGCTGCAGTTCGATGGGGGTGGCAAATTTGGGTTGCGGCGGGCGTTCATCGCGGATCGCGTGCGACAGGGCCAGACGGACGGAGTCGGCCAGCGCCTCCTCTTTCTGGTTGCCGGCCTGCGCCGGGAAAGCGCAGGCCAGGCCGGTGGCCAGCGCGAGCGCGCCAGCCACCTTGCTTACTGATGGACGCTTCACTGCGCCATTTTGCCCTGGATGAAGGCGACGATCTCGTCCGGCGCAACACCAGTGGCTTCCGCATCGCGGCGGCCCTGGTATTCCAGCTTGCCTTCTTTCAGGCCACGCTCGCCGATGACGATGCGGTGCGGCACGCCAATCAGTTCCCAGTCAGCAAACATGGCGCCAGGGCGCAAGCCGCGGTCGTCGACGATGACATCCACGCCAGCGCCTTGCAGGGCCGCGTACAGCTTCTCCGTCTCTTCCTTGACCAGTTCGCTGCGGTCCATGCCCATCGGGCACAGCACGACCTCGAATGGCGCGATCGACGCCGGCCAGATGATGCCCTTGTCATCGAAGTTCTGTTCGATGGCGGCGCCCAGGATGCGCGTCACGCCGATGCCGTAGCAACCCATCTGCAGCGGCGCAGGCTTGCCGTTCTCGTCGAGGAAGGTGGCTTTCATGCTTTCCGAGTACGCCGTACCCAGCTGGAACACGTGGCCCACTTCGATGCCGCGCTCGATGGCGAGTGCGCCCTGGCCGTCCGGCGAAGCGTCGCCGGCGACGACATTGCGCAAGTCGGCCACGATGGCTGGCTCGGCCACGTCGCGGCCCCAATTGGCGCCCGTGTAATGGAAACCGGCCTCATTCGCGCCGCAGACGAAATCGCTCATGTGCGCGACCGTGCGATCCGCCACCACGGTGACGGGAGCTTTGGTGCCGATCGGGCCCAGGTAGCCAGGGATGGTGCCGTAGACTTCCAGGATTTCCGCTTCCGTCGAGAAACGGTGACCGGCCAGGCCGGCAACCTTGCCCACCTTGATCTCGTTCAATTCATGGTCGCCGCGCAGCAGCAGCATGAAATGCTGTTGCGTGACTTTGTCATCCTTGCCCGTCGTGTCCACCGTCAGGGCGATGGTTTTCACGGTTTGCGACAGCTCCAGGCCCAGCAAGGCGGCCACGGTTTCGCACTTGACGGTGTCCGGCGTGGCCGTTTTCGTCAGCGCCTGGGTGGCGGCCGGGCGCTCGCCCGCTGGCGGCAGCGCTTCGGCCGCTTCCATGTTGGCCGCGTAGTCGGACGTCGGGCAGTACACGAGCGCGTCTTCACCCGTGTGGGCGATGACGTGGAATTCATGCGAACCGGAACCGCCGATGGCGCCGTTGTCGGCGGCCACGGCGCGGAATTTCAGGCCGAAACGCGTGAAGATGCGCGTGTAGGCGTCAAACATGACCTTGTACGACGCTTGCATGCCGGCCAGGTCGCGGTCGAACGAATACGCGTCCTTCATGGTGAATTCGCGGCCGCGCATCAGGCCAAAGCGGGGACGGCGTTCGTCGCGGAACTTGGTCTGGATATGATAAAAGTTCAGCGGCAACTGGCGGTAGGACTTGATTTCCGTGCGCACGACGTCGGTGATGACTTCTTCCGACGTGGGCTGGATCGCGTATTCGCGGCCGTGGCGGTCTTTCACGCGCATCAGTTCGTCGCCCATCTTGGTCCAGCGGCCCGTCTCCTGCCACAGTTCAGCCGGCTGCACGAGCGGCATCAGCAGTTCAATACCGGCGGCTTTGTTCATCTCGTCACGGATGATGGCTTCCACCTTGCGGATCACGCGCAAGCCCATCGGCATGTAGGTATAGATGCCGGAACCGAGGCGTTTGATCATGCCTGCACGCATCATCAATTGGTGGCTGACGATTTCCGCGTCAGAAGGTGCATCTTTAAGTGTGGAAATAAAAAAACGGGAGGCGCGCATAACGGTGAATTCTTTTTAAAAAGAGAGGGTTATAATCAACCTAATTTTAAAGGATTAGCTGGCTGATGCGTCCATACTTTACACAAATGCGCTCAATTGGTGCGATTCCGGCGCTTTTCGCACCCCGAAAAGGTCACCGGCTTGCGAAGTTGTGGGTAATTATGTAAAAAAGGACGCTCGGTCGCAGAAAGTTTGAGGTGCATTATGCTCGACCGTGAAGGGTTTCGGCCCAACGTCGGCATCATCCTGCTAAACGCCCAGAACGAGGTGTGGTGGGGCAAGCGGGTGCGCGAGCACTCATGGCAGTTTCCGCAAGGCGGTATCAAATATGGCGAAACACCGGAACAAGCCATGTTTCGCGAACTTGAAGAGGAAATCGGACTCAGACAGGAACACGTCAAAATTGTCGGCCGCACCCGCGACTGGCTGCGCTATGAAGTGCCAGACCACTTCATCAAGCGCGAGATTCGCGGCCATTACCGTGGCCAGAAGCAGATTTGGTTTCTGCTGAGAATGTGCGCGCGCGATAACGACGTCAATCTGCGCCTGACCGACCATCCCGAGTTCGACGCCTGGCGCTGGCATGAATATTGGGTCCCGCTCGATGTCATCATTGAATTTAAACGCGATGTGTACCAGCGCGCCTTGCAGGAGCTGTCCCGCTTCCTGACCTGGCCCGTGCATGGCAACGCACAGCAAGCGCAGCGCCACACCTCGCGCTACCTGCGCCAACCCCATGCGCCACGCCCGCAGGACGGCGCGGCACTGGCCAAGCCTTGCGACGGCATTGCCGCCGAAGGGTGTACACCGGAGCTGATCTTGCCGGACAAGGGGTAGTCCACCGCAATGAACGCACTTCCCACGCAAAAGGGGCAGCCTGACCAGGCTGCCCCTTTTTACATACCGGCAGGAAACTTCCCCGCCGGTCAGGCTGATTTAATTTGCCGCAGGCGCTGCCGGCACGTCCAGCGTGATCGCTTTCAGACCCAGGATATTGCTGCTGTAATGGCGGATCTTGTTGGCCAGGGCCGGGTCATTGTTCAGCTTTTGACCGTACGACGGCACCATTTCCACCATCTTCGCCTGCCATTCCGGCGTCGCCAGACGGCTCTTGAATGCCGTTTGCAGCACCTTGATCATGATCGGCGGCGCGGTCGAGGCGCCTGGCGAGGCGCCCAGCAGGGCAACGATGCTGCCATCGGCGGCGCCGACGACTTCCGTGCCGAACTGCAGCAAGCCGCCTTTGACGGGGTCATCCTTGACGATCTGCACGCGCTGGCCAGCGTTTTGCAGGGTCCAGTCTTCCATCTTGGCG
This sequence comes from Janthinobacterium sp. PAMC25594, assembly GCF_019443505.1. Lineage (NCBI taxonomy): Bacteria > Pseudomonadati > Pseudomonadota > Betaproteobacteria > Burkholderiales > Oxalobacteraceae > Janthinobacterium > Janthinobacterium sp. PAMC25594. The sequence goes on along the minus strand of NZ_CP080377.1, from coordinate 4,853,363 downwards.
TTCGGCAAGTATTCGCGCAGGGTCTTCAGGCGGTCTTCCGGCGTGTTCATGACTTGCTCGACCAGGTATTTCGTCAGCGGAATATTGTCGTAGCCGGCTTGCAGCATCGGTTTCACATTGCCCGTGCCGATCGAGGCAGGCAGGTCGATCCAGGAACCGTTTTTCAGGAACTTCGTCGAGAAGGTGGCAAACGGACCAAACAGCAGGGCTTTCTTGCCATCGATGATGCGCGTATCGAGATGCGGCACGGACATCGGCGGCGAACCGACGGACGCCTTGCCGTACACCTTGGCCGCATGCGCCGCCACCAGTTCAGGATTGGTGGTCACCAGCCATTGGCCGCCGACCGGCACGCCGCCGTAGCCCTTGGCTTCAGGAATGCCCGATTTTTCCAGCAGCGGCAGCGAACCGCCGCCGGCACCGATGAAGACGAACTTGGCGCGCATGGTCTTCTCTTTGCCACTGTTCAAGTCTTTCACCGTCACGTTCCACACGCCATCGGCGCCGCGCTGGATGTTTTCCACCTGGTGGCGCAGGTGCAGGACCATGCCGTGACTGTCCGTCAGGTAGCTCACCAACCCGCGCGTGAGGTTGCCGAAATTGACGTCGGTACCGATCTCCATGCGCGTCGCCGCCACTTTCTGGCCCTGGTCGCGCCCTTGCATGACCAGCGGCGCCCATTGCGCGATCTGCGCCGGGTCTTCCGAGAACAGCATGCCCTTGAACAGGTTTTCCTTTTGCAGCGCGGCGTAGCGCTTCTTCAAAAAGGCAATATTGTCGTCTCCCCACACAAAGGCCATGTGCGGCACATTGTTGATGAAGGTCTGCGGGGCGCCCAGGTGCTTGTTGGCGACCTGATAGGCCCAGAATTGCTTGGAAATTTCGAATTGCTCGTTGATGGCAACGGCTTTCTTGGTCTCGATGCTGCCATCGGCCGCTTCCGGCGTGTAGTTCAGTTCGGCGAATGCCGAGTGGCCCGTGCCCGCGTTGTTCATCGCGTCCGAGCTTTCGGCGGCGACAGAATCGAGGCGCTCGACCATTTCCATCGTCAGCGACGGATCGAGTTCCTTGAGCATGCTGCCCAGGGTGGCGCTCATGGTGCCGGCGCCGATCAGCAGCACGTCGATCGGTTTTTCGGACGAGGCCGGCGGGGTCTTGTTACATGCCGCCAGGATCAGGCACGACATCAAAAGTAATAGCGATTTACGCATTCGTAACTCCATTTTTGGATACTGAAGGATGATTCTTGCGCGCCACCGGGGCGGCACCATCGCTGTGTTGAATGAAAACAGCCAGCCATCGGGAACGCCAGGGCGGCCGGACAGGTCAAGGTTGATGGTGATAGGCATGCTGCCGCGCTCCGGGACAAGCCAGGAGCGAGATCCGGTGGCAAAGGTGCGGGCAATGGAAGCACGCAATGGCAATAAAATCGCCATCGTGTCCAGAGCAAATATCAAGAGCGGCGATTTTATCACCGTTATTTGGCGCCGCCGGGCCGTGGCGGTAGTGGATAATACTTACTGCAGGGTATTAAATTGCGGTGACTATCGGGTCATGCAAGCAGGTGCCAGACGGCAAAAAGGGCATCCCCGATGCCCTTGGTTGATGTACGCGGTACAATGCCGGCTGCCCTTTAGCCATAGTCCTTCAGCCATGTTCAACCCCTCTTCCGACGATGTGCGCCGCTTCTTTTGCGAAACATTACGCAAGCACCGCGCCCATGAGATCCTCACGCCGATGGAAGCCATCGCGCTCGACTGGATCCTCGAACACCCCGAGTATGAAAACGAGCTCTCCGATGTCGAAGCGGCACTGGCGCGCGACTATTCCGTCGAAGGCGGACAAGCCAATCCTTTCCTGCACCTGTCCATGCATCTGTCGATCACGGAGCAGGTGCAGGTGGACCAGCCGCGCGGCATCCGCCCGGCCGTGCAGCAACTCACGCAGCGCCTCGATTCGGCCCATGCGGCCCAGCACGAAGTGATGGAATGCCTGGGCCAGATGATCTGGGCTTCGCAGCGTTCGGGCTTGCCGCCGGACACGGACGCGTATATCGACTGCGTGCGCAGACGTTAACCGGGCTACACCGCCTGTGGCTGCAGTACAGCTGCCTTCGGCGCCTTGCCCAGCAACCCCAGCACCACCTGCAGCGCCATGGCCACCGCGCCGACGATGAACACCACGTCGCCGAAGGTACGTATCCAGCGCAGGTTCTGCAACAGCGGCTGCTGCATGAATGCCTCGCTGCGCGCATACCACAGGCCTTCCGTCACGCTGGCGTGGAACTGGATGATGCCAATCGGCAGCAAGCTGGTAAAGAGCATCAGCACCAGGCCCGCGTTCAAGCCCCAGAACGCCGTCTTCATCAAGGCAGGGCTGAAACGGTAGTCGGGCCGCAAGTAGCGCAGCACCAGCAAGGTAAAGCCCAGCGCCAGGAAACCGTACACGCCGAACAGCGCGGCATGCGCATGCGTCGCGGTGGTGTTGAGTCCCTGGATGTAATACAGCGCCACGGGCGGGTTGATCATGAAGCCGAAGACACCGGCGCCCAGCATGTTCCAGAAGGCGACGGCGACAAAGCACATCATCGGCCAGCGCAACTGCTCCATCCACGGTGCGCGCGCTTTCAGGCGCCAGTTCTCCCAGGCCTCGTGGCCCAGCACGATCAGCGGTACCACTTCGAGCGCGCTGAAGCTCGCGCCGATGGCCATCACGGGCGTGGTGGTGCCGGAAAAGTACAGGTGGTGGAAGGTGCCGGGTATGCCGCCCAGCATGAACAGCGAGGCCGACGCCAGGCTGGCCGTCGTGGCCATGCGCACTGACACCAGGCCCAGGGTCGAGAAGATGAAGGCCAGCGCCGTGGTGGCGAACACTTCAAAGAAGCCTTCCACCCACAGGTGCACCACCCACCAGCGCCAGTACTCCATCACCGACAGGTGCGTGCGTTCGCCGTAGAACAGGCCGGCGCCATAGAACAGGCCGATGGCGCCGACGGACGCGGTCAGCAGCGCCAGCAGGTTCCTGTCGCCGCCCGGCTGGCGCAGGGCCGGCACGACGCCGCGCAGCATCAGCACGAGCCACAGCAGGATACCGACAAACTTGCCGATCTGCCACAAACGTCCCAGGTCCACATATTCATAGCCCTGGTGGCCGAGCCAGAAATTCCACTCGGGCGGCATCACTTGCGCAATCGCCAGGTAATTGCCGATAAACGAGCCGACGACGACCAGCACCAGCGCCCAGAACAGCACATCGACGCCCAGGCGCTGCCACTTGGGATCCTTGCCGCCATTGATCAGCGGTGCCAGGAACAGGCCGGCGGCCAGGAAGCCCGTGGCGATCCAGAACAGCGCGGCCTGGATATGCCAGGTGCGCGTGAGCGCATACGGGAACCAGCGCGACACGTCGATGCCGTAGAACTGCTGCCCTTCCACCGTGTAGTGCGCCGTGAAGCCGCCGATGAAGACCTGGAAGATGAACAGCGCCACCACCAGGAACAGATATTTTCCCAGTCCCCGCTGCGAGGGAGTCAGCGCAAACGTGCTCAAAGGATCGCGCGCGCCGGGCGTCGGCAGCGCTTCGTCATGGTCGCGCAAAAAGGCCCAGCCCCAGACGAGGAAGCCCACGCCGGCCAGCAGCACCACCACGCTGGCGACCGACCAGACGAGGTTTTCGCCGCTGGGCTGGTTGCCGATCAGCGGTTCATGCGGCCAGTTGTTCGTATAGGTCACTTTCTGGCCCGGACGTTCGGTGGCGGCGGCCCACGCCGTCCAGAAGAAGAACTGCGTCATCTGCGCGCGCCGCTCGGCGCTGGGCAGGGTATTTTCCTTCATCGCGAAATGCTCGCGGCTGGCGTGCAGCGCAGGCGCGTCGGAGAACAGCTGGTCGTAATAGTGCGCCGTGTTGGCGATCGCTTGCACGCGGCGCGCCGACAGGTGCAGCACTTGCGCCTCATCGACCCGGTTGGCGCGGTACTCCATCTTGAGCGCTTCGCGCAGCGCCGCCTGCGCGGGGCCGTCGAGCGCCGCGTACGCCTTGCCATGCTGCTCTTGCGCGGCCAGTTCCAGCCAGGCCGTCAGTTCGCGGTGCAGCCAGTCGGCCGTCCAGTCGGGCGCCTGGTAGGCGCCGTGGCCCCAGATGGAGCCCAGCTGCATGCCGCCCACCGATTGCCAGGCCGTCTGGCCGTCGAGGATGCCCTCGCGGTCGAACAGTTGCCGGCCATCCTGCGCCAGCACTTGCGCGGGAATCGGCGGCGCCTGCCGGTAGACTTCCGTGCCGTAGTAGCCGAGCAGCGAAAACGTCACGATCAGCACACCGATCAGGGTGAACCAGAGTTTTTTGTAGGGACCCATGGGTCTTTCCTTTGTCAGTGCACCACGGCCGGCGCAAAGCGCTCGAACAGGATATTGTTTTCAGTATGGATATGCGCCATCAGATCCTCGCGGAAGGTGCGCAAGCCCGTGTACAGCGCGCGCCAGGTGGTGCAGGCGCCGGCCGGCGCGGTGATATCGTTCGTCATCGCCTCCATCGCGCGCAGGGCCACGCCATGGTCGTCGTGCTCCATGCGCATCACGTTGATGGGTGCGCCGGCCCGGGGGCCCTGGCCGCGCACGATCATCGGGAACAGCACGTCTTCTTCCTTGCGCATATGGCTTTCCAGTTCCTGCGCCATGGCCGACAGGTGTTGCGCCAGCCCGTGCGGACAGTCGGCGCGGTCGCCATGCACCTGCTCGACCTTGCGCGCCAGGCGTATCAGCTCGGGCAACTGCTCGCGGTGCACGGCGTGGTAGCGCGCCAGGATGTGTTCCACCAGCGCGGTGGCCGGGGCGTCCTGCCAGTCACGCGCGCCGCTGGTATCAGCGCGCTCTGCCAGCAGCCGCAGTTCCGCGACGATGGGCGCCGTGTCCACGCCGGCCGCTGCGGCCGCCGCGCGCAGGGTCTTGTTGCCGCCGCAGCAGAAATCCAGGCGGTGCGCATCGAACAGGCGCGTGGCGCCAGGGATGCGGCGGGCCAGCTGGCCCAGGGATAGCTCGATCATTTCCATAACAGTTCCTTGAGGATGAATAGGTAGATTTATTGCACGGCGCCCGCGTGGTAGACGCCCGGCACGGGCTCGCCCGTCACTTCCAGCACGCCGACGGCGCCCTTGCCGGCGCGCGACAAGGCATGGTCGACCAGCAGATAGCTGCCCGGGTGCTGCACCTTGAGTTCGACGATGGTCGCGCCGCCCGGTGCCAAGAGGGTGGTTTGCACGTCGTGTTTCGGACTGCTGATGGAGCCTTCGCTATATACCTTGTCGAAAATCTCGCCGATGATGTGGAAGGACGAAATCTTGTTCGGGCCGCCCACGCCAAAATAGATGCGCACCGTCTCGCCGACCTTCGCCTGCAATTTATGCGTCTTGCTCAGGGCACCCACTTCGCCGTTGAAGACGTAGTAGTCGGGCAGCTCATTGGCCATTTTTTCCAGGTTCGGTTCCTGGTGCACGGGCGCGCCGTGCGGACGGCCCGTGTACATCTCGCCCTGCATCACGTAATACTCGCGGTCGACCTTCGACAAGCCGCCTTCCGGTTCGACGAGGATCATGCCGTACATGCCGGCCGCGATATGCTGCGGCACCAGCGGCGTGGCGCAGTGGTAGACGAACAGGCCCGGATTGAGCGCCTTGAAGGTGACCGTCTTTTCCTGCCCCGGCGCGACCTGCGTGTGCTGTCCGCCGCCATGGCCGCCCGTCACGGCGTGCAAATCAATCGAGTGGATCATCTTGCTGTCCTTCGCATTGAACAGGGTCAGTTCCACCGTGTCGCCCACCTTCGCGCGCAACATCGGGCCGGGCACTTGCCGGTTGAAGGTCCAGTACGTAAAAGTGGTGCCGTCATCGAGCTTGCCCGGCAATTCCACCGTCTCCATGCGGTACTTGAGCAACTGCGGCGCGCGCGCGCCGATGGCGACGGGCACCTGCGCCGGGTTGGCCGCCACGCTGACGGCGGACGGATCGGGACCGCGCATCGGCGACGGCGCGGGCGTGTACAAGGCCAGCGCGGCGGCCTGGCTCGATTCGCTGGCAGCGCTGCCGGCGGCGGCAGCCTTCGGTGCCCCGGCTTCGGCCAGCGATGTGCCGGTCACTTCCAGCTTGCCTTCCATGCCGATCTGGCGGTGGCCGGGGATCGAGCAGTAATAGGTGAACGTGCCGGCGCGCGTGACCTTGAAGCGCACGCTGGTGCTGCCGCTATTGGCGCTGAACTTGGCGGATGCGACGTTCAGTTCCGGGATCAGCAAATCGTGCTCGGCGCCTTCGCCGCTTTTCAGCACCAGTTCCACCGTGTCGCCCACCTTGGCCGCCAGCACGGGGTTGACCTGGCCCTTGGCGTCGATGAAGACCATCTTGCCGTCGACGATATTGGTTTGCAGTTCATAGCGCTTGAGCGTCGCCGGCGCGGCTTTGGCCGCAGTGGCGGCGGCGCTGGCCGGCAGGCTCGCCTGGGCTTGCACGGACAGGGGCATGGCCAGGACGCAGACGGCAGCGGCGATGGCGCGGAGGGAGGGGGTCGTTTTCATCAGGCTTTCCTTGGTCTTGTATGCCGGTTCGGCACACTTATCTAGGCAAACCGTGTGCCAGGAAAAACTTGTTTTAAATCAACGATTTGAAAAATGCAGGGTCGCTATGACCCTTGTTTGCCGTGGTTCGTTGTACCCTGCGTGGTACTTATGACCACCACTGCCATCCACCTGCTGTTACTCACCGACCTGGTCGCCGACCTGCCCGTGGTCGTGCGCCTGCAGCGCCTGGTGGGCAGCCTGCGCGCGCACTTCGGCTGCGAGGCCGTGGCCTTGCTCAAGCTCGATGGCGAGCACCTGCGCCCTGTGGCGATGGCCGGCCTGGCCAGCGACGCGCTGGGACGCCGCTTCGCCATCGCCGACCATCCGCGCCTGGCCGCCATCCTGCAGCGGCGCGGCGTGCTGTGCTTCCATCACGACAGCTCCCTGCCCGATCCTTACGATGGTCTGATCGCCGAGCGGGCCGGCGAGCCGCTGCCCGTGCACGACTGCATGGGCATGGCGCTGGACCTGGAAGGTGAACGCTGGGGCGTGATCACGCTCGACGCGCTGCGGGTGGGCACCTTCGATACGCAAGCGCAGCGCGACCTGGGCGAACTGGCCTGCGCCATCGAGGCGGCCGTGCGCGTGACCCGCCTGGAGACGGAAATCCGCGCCCTGCGCCTGTCGGGCGGCGCCATGCTCGCCGATGCGCAGGCGCCGCGCGAGGAACACGACTTCGTCGGCCAGAGCAGCGCCATCACGCAGCTGCTGCACGAGCTGCAGGTGGTCGCCGAATCGGACCTGCCCGTGCTGTTGCTGGGAGAGACGGGCGTCGGCAAGGAATTGTGCGCGCACCGCCTGCACCGCTTGTCGCGCCGCGCGGGCAAGCCCCTGATCCACGTCAATTGCGCGGCCTTGCCCGAGTCCCTGGCCGAAAGCGAATTATTCGGCCATGTGCGCGGTGCGTTTTCCGGTGCCGTCAGCGACCGGCCTGGCCGCTTCGAGGCGGCCGAGGGGGGCACCCTGTTTCTCGATGAAGTGGGCGAATTGCCGCTATCGATACAGGCCAAGCTGCTGCGCACCCTGCAAAATGGTGAAATCCAGCGCCTGGGCGCGGACCGGCCACGCCGGGTCAACGTGCGCGTGATCGCCGCCACCAACCGCAGCCTGCGCGAGCATGTGCGCGACGGCACGTTCCGCGCCGACCTGTATCACCGTTTATCGGTCTATCCCGTGCCGATTCCGCCGCTGCGCGAGCGGGGCAATGACGTGTTGCTGCTGGCCGGTGGTTTCCTGGAACTGAACCGCGCGCGCCTGGGCTTGCGCAGCCTGCGCCTGTCCGCCGCGGCGGAAAACGCCTTATGCCATTACCGCTGGCCGGGCAATGTGCGCGAACTCGAACATGTGATCAGCCGGGCCGCGCTGAAAGCGGTGATCCGCGGCGCGGACCGCAAAGAGATAGTAACGCTGGAAACGGATATGCTCGACCTCGATGCGCTGGAAGCGCCGGCCGGCACGGATGCGCTGCCGCCAGTGCCAGGCGCGTGCGGCACGCCGGCGGCGCCGCTGCTGTCGATGCATCAGATCGTCGAAGCGAGCCAGCGCCAGGCCATCCGGCAAGCGCTGGCCCTGCATCAGGATAACTGGGCCGCCGCCGCGCGCCATCTGGGGCTGGACGCCAGCAATTTACATAAGCTGGCGCGCCGGGTGGGGCTGAAAGCCTGAGCCGGGTAAAGCTCAGCGGTGGATCACCAGGGTGGTTGGCAGGCTGTGCAGGTAGGCGGCCAGGTCCTTGATGTCCTGGTTGCTCAGCGGTTTCACCTGGCCCGTCATGATGGCGTTGTTGCGGCCGTTGGCCTTGTCGCCCCGTTTATATGCCGTCAAGGCGTGTTCCAGGTAATCCTTGTGCTGGCCCGCCAGTTTCGGGTACGACGGGTCGATGGGCGAACCGTAATCCTTGCCGTGGCAGGTGGCGCAGCTGTATTTTTCGGCCAGGGCCTTGCCCGTGTTGATATTGCCGGCGGCACTGGCGCCGAACGAGACGGTGGCGCAAACGAGGGCGGCGAGTAGTGTTTTCATCTGGCTGATCCTCAGTTCGGCTTGGCTTGTTGCGCATAATACGCGGCGACATCGGCGATATCCTGATCCGACAGGCTGCTGGCAATGCCCTTCATGCTGGGGTGCTTGCGATCGCCCTTCTTGTAGGCCTGCAGCGCATTTTCGATATATTTTGCCGGCTGGCCGCCGATCATCGGCACCTGGAACACTTCGGGGAAGGTCGCCTTGTAACCGGGGATGCCGTGGCAACCGATACACATTTCCACCTTGGCAGTCGCTGCCTTGGCGTTTCCTACAATGTCAGCCGCTGTGACGGCATTTGCTATGCCGGCAAGCACGAGAAGTGCAAATATTTTTTTCATAGTGGCAATGTGAACAAAGGTAATCGGAGAAACGCCAGAGCTGGTTTTTTTTGATCTTATGTGTTGACAATTAAGGTTGACAATTAATCTGCTGCTTGCCGATTCTAGCCAAGATATTCTTGCAAGTCCACCTATAAAACCCGCATTGTAGGCAGGCGGGCACAGGCCGTCCGCGTGGCGGTGCGCCACAGTTCTGTTTATACTCACCGTTTCCCCACTTTGGCAGACCGCTCATGCAAGCACAGCACCCCCAGCAAGGCCAACGCTTCGAAGGTTCCGACAGCTATGTCGCCACCGCCGACCTGAAACTGGCCGTGAATGCGGCGCTGACCCTGCAACGCCCGCTGCTGATCAAGGGCGAGCCGGGCACGGGCAAGACCATGCTGGCCGAGGAAGTGGCGGCCGCGCTGAACATGCCGCTGATGCAATGGCATATCAAATCGACCACCAAGGCGCAGCAGGGCCTGTACGAATACGACGCCGTGTCGCGCCTGCGCGATTCGCAGCTGGGCGACGAGCGCGTGCGCGACATCCAGAACTACATCGTCAAGGGCGTGCTGTGGCAGGCGTTCACGGCGCCCGAACCGGTGGTGCTGCTGATCGACGAGATCGACAAGGCCGATATCGAATTCCCGAACGACCTGCTGCGCGAACTGGACCGCATGGAATTCTATGTCTACGAAACGCGCGAAATGGTCACGGCGCGCCATCGTCCGCTGGTCATCATCACCTCGAACAACGAGAAGGAATTGCCGGATGCCTTCTTGCGCCGCTGCTTCTTCCATTACATCAAATTCCCGGACAAGGACACGATGGAGCAGATCGTCGCCGTCCACTACCCGCACCTGAAACAGGAATTGCTGGCGCAGGCGCTGCAAACCTTCTATGAAGTGCGCGACGTGCCGGGCCTGAAGAAAAAACCGTCGACGTCGGAATTTCTCGACTGGCTCAAGCTCCTGCTGGCCGAAGACATCCCTGCCGAGGCGCTGCGCAGCAAGGATAATAAAGCCGTCGTGCCGCCGCTGCACGGCGCGCTGCTGAAAAACGAGCAGGACGTGCACCTGTTCGAGCGCCTGATGTTCATGTCGCGCACCAACCGCTAAGGAGCGCCGGTGAACGACATCAGCCCCGACAAGGTCTTCGTCCCCCTGGAACTGCACGGCATCCGCCTCGAAGCGCTGGCGCCGCACCACGCGCCCGGCTTGCGCGCGGCGGCCACGGATGGCGAACTGTGGAATCTGCGCGTTACCTCCGTGCCCGAACCGGAGCAGGTGGAGCAGTATATTTTCAAGGGCATCGAGATGCGCCCCGCGCGCTTCGCCTTTGCCGTCATCGACGTGGCCAGCGGCGAGGTAATCGGCACCACCAGCTACCACGACGTGGTGCCCGAAATCAAACGCCTGGAAATCGGCTACACCTGGTATGCGCAGCGCTGCCAGCGCAGCCACGTCAACACCACCTGCAAATTGCTGCTGCTGGCGCACGCCTTCGATACCCTCGGCTGCGCGCTGGTGGGTCTGCGCACCGACAATTTCAACCATGCCTCGCAGGCGGCCATCGAGCGCCTGGGCGCGAAAAAGGACGGCGTGCTGCGCCACCATGCGCTGCGCCGCGACGGCACCGTGCGCGACACCGTCATGTACAGCATCACGCGCGGCGAGTGGCCGGAAATTGCCGCCCATCTGCGCTACAAGCTGGCGCAGCGCCCCATCGCCGCACTGCCTCCCGCAGGACACGCAGGAACACAGGCATCGCCATGCTGATCGATTTCTTCTTCACACTCAAGGATGCGAAGATTCCCGTCTCGATCAAGGAATTTCTGACCCTGCTTGAAGCGCTGCAAAAGAACGTCATCGACGCCTCGATGGACGATTTTTACTATCTGGCGCGCCTGACCCTGGTCAAGGATGAAGCCCATTTCGACAAGTTCGACCGCGCGTTTGCGCAGTACTTCAAGGGCGTCAATGCGGCCTTCGACACGAACGCGGCGATTCCGCTCGACTGGCTGCTGAAACGCATGCAGCGCGAACTGTCCGAGGAGCAGAAGGCGCAGCTGGAAAAATTCGGCTACGACAAGCTGATGGACCGCCTGAACGAGCTGCTGAAGGAGCAGAAGGAGCGCCACGAGGGCGGCAGCAAGTGGATCGGCACGGGCGGCACCTCGCCATTCGGCAATGGCGGCACGAATCCGGAAGGCATCCGCATCGGCGGCAAGGGCGGCAGCCGCACGGCGGTGAAAGTGTGGGAAGCGCGCAGCTACAAGGATTACGACACCGAGCGCGAACTGGGCACGCGCAACATCAAGGTGGCCTTGCGCCGCCTGCGCAAGTTCGCGCGCGAAGGCGCGGAAGACGAACTGGCGCTCGACGCCACCATCGCCGCCACAGCGAACAACGCGGGTTATCTGGACATCCGGATGCGGCCCGAGCGCAAGAACCGCATCAAGGTGCTGATGCTGTTCGACGTGGGCGGCAGCATGGACGACCATATCGAACGCACCGAGGAACTGTTCTCGGCGGCGAAGACGGAATTCAAGAACATGGAATTCTTTTACTTCCATAACTGCGTCTACGACACCCTGTGGAAGAACAACCGGCGCCGCAACGCCGAGCGCTTCCCCACCTGGGACGTGCTGCGCAAATACCCGCCCGACACCAAGCTGATTTTTGTCGGCGACGCCACCATGAGCCCCTATGAAATCCTGCAACCGGGCGGCAGCGTCGAATACAACAACGAAGAAGCGGGATCGACGTGGCTGGCGCGCTTTACCCAGGCGTTCCCGAAGTTCATCTGGCTCAATCCCGAGGCGGAGGGATTGTGGCAGTACCGCCAGTCGATCGGCGTGATGCGTCAATTGATGAACAACCGCATGTTCCCCCTGTCGATCGACGGGCTGGAATGGGGCATGCGTCTGCTCAGTAAATAAAGTCGCGCAACAAAAAGTCCATGGCGGCATGCCGCCGCCATGCCGTACACTGCGGTACAAAACTACCGTGCGGAGCATCTCCGCTGCGGGCGGGTACCATACGCTGACACCAGCCCTGCCCCACCCTGCTGCATCCCGTGCGCGGCCGCCATGGCCGCGACACTGTTCGATTGCGCACATCGTGCGCGCCTTCTGCTCCGGTAGAATCGGCGCATCGCTCTGCGCAAACCATGCACCATCGCTGCACCACGACATTGCCGCGCCAGCCTCCGTGCTGCCGGCCGGTACCAGCGCCATTTTCAAAGGAATGAGCATGCAAAGTCTGATCTCGATCGCCGCCGACCTGTCCTGGCCGTTCGCCATTACCCTGGCCTGGGTAGTGGGCGAATTCGGTCACCGCTGGACGGGTCTGCCGCGCATCAGTTTTTACGGCGTGATCGGTTTCGTCCTGGCGCAGACGCAGGTAGGCGTGCTGCCGCAGACGGACGCCGGCCCCATGCTGGTGCTGGCCGACGTGGCCTTCGGCCTGATCCTGTTCGAGGTGGGCTACCGCATCAACCTGCGCTGGCTGAAGAACAACCCGTGGATCGCCGTCACGGGCCTGGTCGAATCCCTGCTGACCTTTGCCGTCGTCTACTTCATCGGCATCGAATTCGGCAGCACCTCGATGACGGCGCTGCTGCTGGCGTCCCTGGCCATGTCCACCTCGCCGGCCACCATCATGCGCGTCATCAACGAGGAACGCAGCTCGGGCCAGGTGACGGAACGCATCGTCCACCTCACCGCCCTCAACTGCGTGCTGGCCGTCTTCACGTTCAACATCATCGTCGGTTTCTGGATGTTCCAGAGCTCCACCGACCTGATCGAGGCAAGCAGCAGCAGCGCCGCCGTGCTGGCCGCCTCGGTGGGCGCCGGCACCGTCTTTGGCATCGTCGTGCCGGCCATGCTGCGCCGCCTGGGCAACATGGCGCAGGATGCCACCGTCGCCTTCGCGCTGTCGGTGATGCTGCTCGTCGCCCTGACCTACACCACCAGCCTGTCGCCGCTGCTGGCCACCCTCACCTTCGGCCTGGTGGCCCGCCACCGCCGCGTGGCCTTCAGCCAGGCGCAGCGCAATTTCGGCGCATTGGGCGAGCTGCTGACGGTGCTGCTGTTCGTGTATGCCGCCTCGACCCTGGAATGGGCCAGCGTGACGGCCGGCGCGGGCCTGGCCCTGGCCGTCGTCGGCGGACGATTGCTGACGAAAGTCGCCGGCGTGGCCGCGTTCTCGCATGTGAGCGGCATTTCCTGGCGCAAGGGTGTGCTGACGGGCGTGGCACTGACGCCCGTCTCCGTCTTCATCATCCTGCTGCTCGAACACGCGCGCCAGCACGGCGTGAACTTCGGCGACGAATTGAACGCCCTGGCCGCCATCACCCTGGGCCTGGAACTGATCGGCCCCGTGCTGGTGCAGCGCGTGCTGATGCTGGCCAAAGAAACCCACGAAATCAAGGAGCGCTAAATGCCGCTGGAACCCTTTGGCCAATCGGCCGCGCTGACCTTCGGCGTCGAACTCGAACTGCAACTGGTGAACCTGTCGGACTACGACTTGACGGCCGCCAGCCCCGACCTGCTGCATCTGCTGAACAAAAAACCGTTCCCCGGCAACGTCACGCCGGAAATCACCGAGAGCATGATCGAGATCAACTCGAGCGTGCACACGCACCACGGCCCCCTGCTGGAGCAGCTGCAGGAAATCCGCGACACCTTGATCACGGCCGGCGACAAGCTCAATATCGGCATCGCGGGCGGCGGCACGCACCCGTTCCAGCAATGGTCGTCGCAAAAGATCTTTTCCAAGCCCCGCTTCCAGGAGATTTCGGAACTGTACGGCTACCTGGCCAAGCAGTTCACCATCTTCGGCCAGCACGTGCACATCGGCTGCGCCTCGGGCGACGACGCCATGTTCCTGCTGCATTCGCTGAACCGCTACATCCCCCACTTCATCGCCCTGTCGGCTTCCTCGCCCTATGTGCAGGGCCGCGATACCCTGTTCGATTCGGCCCGTTTGAACTCCGTGTTCGCCTTTCCCATGAGCGGACGCGCGCCGTTTACGCTGAGCTGGGAGCAGTTCTCCAACGAGTATTTCGCCAAGATGGAGAACACGGGCATCATCAAGAGCATGAAGGATTTTTACTGGGATATCCGTCCCAAGCCGGAATTTGGCACCATCGAACTGCGCGTGTGCGACACGCCGCTGACGGTGGAGCGGGCCGCCGCGCTGGCCGCCTACCTGCAGGCCCTGTGCCGCTACCTGCTCGAACGCAAGGAGGTGCCACCAGTGGAAGACGATTATCTCGTATATAACTACAACCGCTTCCAGGCCTGCCGCTTCGGCCTCGATGGCGCCATCACGCATCCGAAAACCTACGAAACGATGTCGCTGCGCGAAGACATCATGACCACCCTGCGCAAGATGGAACCGCACGCCGAGGCGATGGGCAGCACGCCGGCCCTGAAACACCTGTCGGACGTGGCCAAGCAATGGAGCGACGCGCAATACCTGCGCAAGCAGCACAGCCTGCAGGGCAGCGCCGAGGGCATGGTCGATTCGGCGATCCGCTGCTTCCGTGGCGAACCGATGAACTATTGACGCTGCACAGCATGAAAACGTAGGTCGGATTAGCGGCGTAGCCGCGTAATCCGACAGCACCACCGGCCGGGCCAACAATGTTGTCGGATTACGGTCCTTCGGACCTAATCCGACCTACCCGCTCCTCAACCCAAAAAACCACACCCCATCTCCCCGTCATTTACAGCCGCCTCCCCCGCTTGTTACAATAAGTGAGAATGATTCTTATTATTGTTTAAAAATGCAAAGGGAATGCGATGCCGCTGGCAGAGCCGCTACAACGCCAGGACATCGCGACACTGTATGCCGACCACCACGGCTGGCTGCAGGGCTGGTTGCGTAAAAAACTCGGCAGCACGGCCTGCGCGGCCGATGTGGCGCAGGACACCTTCATGCGCCTGCTCGACCGCGAAGACGCCGTCGCCGCGCGCGAGCCGCGCGCCTTGCTCGCCACCGTGGCGCAGCGCGTGCTGTTCAACCATTACCGTCGCCAGAAACTGGAACAGGCCTACCTCGATGTGCTGGCGCAGCTGCCACCCTCGCATGCGCCATCGCCCGAGGAACGCGCGCTGCTGCTGGCCACCGTGTCTGAACTGGACCGCATGCTCGACGGCTTGCCGCCCCCCGTCAAACGGGCCTTCCTGCTGCGCCAGCTCGACGAACTGCCGCAGGAAGACATCGCGCGCCAGCTCGGCATCTCGTTGGCGACAGTAAAACGCCATCTGCAGCGGGCCGGCAGCGCCACGCAGGCGTGGCAACAGCTGCAAACGCAGCATGAACACCTGCCGCCCGCGGCGCACGCGAGCCTGCTGCGCGCCTGCGTGCAAGCCAACACCCCGCGCCGCCATGCCGTCAAGACCCTGGCCCTGCTGCTGGCCTGCGGCGCCTCGCTGTATGCATTCGAACGCCGCAGCCCCTGGCGCAGCTGGACGGCCGACTACCGCACGGGCGTCAACCAGCGCCGCGTCGTGACCCTTGATGACGGCACGCAGCTCACGCTCAACACCAGCAGCGCCGTGAATGTCGTTTACAACGGCGCGCAGCGCCGTATTGAACTGCTGGCCGGTGAAATCTTCATCGCCACCGGCAAGGATGCGGCACAACGACCGTTCTTCGTCGGCACGCCGCATGGCAGCCTGCAGGCGCTGGGCACGCGCTTCACCGTGCGCCTGCACCAGCAATACGCCAGCGCCGGCGTGCTCGAAGGGGCCGTCGCCGTGCTGGCCGGCGATGGCGCACAGCGCCTGGTGCTGCATCCCGGCGAAGGCGCGCATTTCGACGGCACGAACTGCCACCGCCAGGCGCTTGCGCCGTATGGCGGCGCATGGCTCGATGGCATGCTGGTGGCGCGCGACATGCGCCTGGCCGATTTCCTCGCCGAGCTGTCGCGCTACAGCGACCATCCGCTGGGCTGTACGCCCGCCGTCGCCAGCCTGCGCGTGTCCGGTTCCTACCCGCTGGCCGATGTGGGCGCCATCCTCGACGCCGTCAGCGCCAGCCTGCAACTGCGGCGCAATACCGTCACGCGCTTCTGGGGCCATCAAGTCGTCAGGATCGAACTGGCGGCGCGCTGAATATATTTTCTGCAAAGTGAGCTGTTTCAGCGTGCTCGCGTGACTTGGTAGACAGGTAGTCTCCATCTTGCGCATCCACGAAAGGTTTTATTCCATGCACCACGCTTCGCGTTCCCTCCTTACCCGCACCGTCCTGGCCTGCGCCCTGTCGCAGATCGGCATGGCCCTGGCCCTGCCGGCGCCAGCGCTGGCACAAAGCCAGCAAGTGCGCGTCTATGGCATCCCGGCCGGCGCGCTCGGTGACGTGCTGACGCGCTTCGGCAGCGACAGCGCCATTCTATTGTCGTTCTCCAGCGAGGCCACGCAAGGCTTGCGCAGCACCGGCCTGCAAGGCAGCTACAGCTTGCAGGAGGGCTTCCGCGTGCTGCTGGCCGGCAGCGGCCTGCAAGCCGTGCCGCAATCGAATGGCGGCTACCTGCTGCAAAAGATCCCCGCCAGCGCCAGCGCACCCACGGCGGACAGCCGCGGCGTGGCCGTCATGAGCGGCGTCACCGTAGTGGCGGCGGCCGAGCGCAGCGCCGCCACCAGCGGCACGGACAGCTACACGGGCGGGCCAGCCAGCGGCGCCACGGGCCTGGTCCTGACGCAGCGCGAAACGCCACAGTCGCTGACCATCGTCACGCGCCAGCAGATGGATGACCACAACAGCAACGCTGTCTCCGACGTCATGAAAAACGTCAATGGCGTGAGCGTGCAAAACTATGACAGCGACCGCTGGAGCTTCCAGGCGCGCGGCTTTGCCGTCACCAATTTCCAGTACGACGGCGTGTCGGCCATCTATGACGGCGTGTACGACTGGGGCACGACCAACAGCGACATGGCCATCTATGACCGCATCGAAGTACTGAAGGGCGCGACGGGCTTGATGAGCGGCTCGGGCGACCCGTCGGCCACCGTCAACATGGTGCGCAAGCGCCCCACCGCCAGCTTCGAGGGTTCGGCCACCCTGGGCGCGGGATCGTGGGACAACTACCGCGGCGAAGCCGATATCTCCGGCCCCCTGAACGAAAGCCGCACGGTACGCGGCCGCCTGGTGGGCGCCTACCAGGACAAGCACTCGTACCTGGACCGCTACAAGCAGCAAAAATCCGTCGCCTACGGCATCATCGAGGCGGACCTGACACCTGTCACCCTGCTGACGGCCGGCTTCACGCACCAGGATTACAAGCCGCGCGGCTCGACCTGGACGGGCTTCCCCGTGCTGTTTTCCGATGGCAGCTGCACGGATTTCCCCACTTCGTGGAATCCGGCCACCGACTGGAGCCGCCGCGACATGCGGAACACCACGCTGTTCACGTCGCTCGAACATAGCTTCGCCAACGAGTGGAAACTGAAATTGAGCGCCAACCAGCTGCGCAGCAAGCATGACAGCGTGCTCGGTTCTGCCAGCGGCGGCAATCCCGATCCTGTCACAGGCGCAGGCACGTTTTTCTTCATGGGCAAATACAAGGGCGACCGCCGCCAGAGCACCGTCAACGTCGACGCCAGCGGCCCATTTACGGCCTTCGGCCGTCGGCATGAAGCGATGATCGGCTACTCCCATTCCAGCGCGAAGCAGGATGGCCCCGTCTACGAATCGGTCTATCCGCCCCTGGACGGCAGTTACTTTGACTGGCGCGGCCAGTATGCGGAACCCGCTTTTACCCGCCTGGGCAACGACAACGACAGCACGCGCCAGAGCGGCCTGTATGGCGCCGTGCGCCTGCGGCCAGCCGATGCCTTGTCCCTTATCGTCGGCGCGCGCGTCAGCAACTACAAGCAGGAGCAGGAGCGCAGCTTCTTCGCCCCCAAGACCGCGCGCATCACCTCGCGCATCGAGGAAAATAACGTCATCACGCCGTATGCGGGCGTCGTGTATGACCTCGACAAGACCTATTCCGTGTTCGGCAGCTACACCATCATCTTCGCGCCGCAGAGCAACCGCGACGTGAACCGCAACTTTCTGTCGCCCGTGCGCGGCAAGGGTGTTGAAGCAGGCGTGAAGGCAGAATATTTGGATGGCAAGGTCAATGCCAGCGCGTCCCTGTTCCAGATCCGTCAAAGCAACGTGGCCAGCTCTGTGGGCGAAGTCAACGGCGAAGAAGCGTATACAGCCATCGACGGCGTCACCAGCCGCGGCGTGGAAATGGAGGTGACGGGCGAAGTGATGAAGGATGTGAAGCTGAGCGCCGGCTATACCTACACCCACGTGCGCGACGCGGATGGCAAGGATGTCTTTTCCACCATGCTGCAAACGACGCAGCCGGCCCACCTGGTGCGTGTACAGGGCACATGGCGCCTGCCGGCCAGCCTGGACAAGCTGACCGTCGGTGGCGGCATCAACTGGCAAAGCAGCTACTACGGCAATATCTGGAACCCCGCCATCGTGGACTATTCGCGCATCAAGCAGGGCAGCTATGCGCTGGTCAACCTGATGGCGCGCTACGAAATCAGCAAGAACGTCACGGCCAGCCTCAACGTGAACAACCTGCTCGACAAGAAGTACTTCACGGGACTGGGCCTGTTCCAGACGGGCTTCTACGGCGAACCGCGCAATGTGATGTTCACCGTGCGCACGAAGTTTTAACGCGAAGTTCTGACTAAGTTCCGTACAGCGCCAGCGCCCAGGCTGGCGGGCGCAACTCCAGCGCCAGCGGCAGGTAAGCGGGGTCGAAGCGCGCCGCCAGCAGGTACACATTGGCGGCGCCCCTGGGCTCCCAATTCCCCGTAAATCCTTTTTCGCCGGCCGCCACGCGCTTGCGGTCGAAGGGCACGGCGCTTTTCGCGAATTCCTCGTGCGTCTTTCTGCCCTGCGCATACGGCGCCAGCCAGGCCAGCGCCTCGGCTAGGCGCCGAGCTTCCGGCGCGCCATACCAGTCGTCGCCATGCGCCTGCGCCATCAGGGCCGTCGTCAACAACGGCTCCAGGCTGTAGGTGGTGTAATGCAGGGCGTCGCGCTGCTCGAAGTCGAAGGGCACGCCGCCGGCGCCGATATTGCGCGGCACGTGCGCCAGGAAGCGCTCCTTCGCGCGCGCGATCAGCAAGGCGTCGCCCGTGACATACGCGGCGGCCGTGCCGATCTTGATGCGGTGGCTATGCCAGTTGTTGCGCGCCGTGGACGGGCCGCCCACCTTGACGGGATCACTCAGATACCCGTGCGCCAGGGTGCGGCAAAACGCCTGTACCTGCTCGCGCTCGACGCCGCTCAAGCGCTCCTGTACCAGATCAAAGCCCATCAGCAGGCTGGCCAGCTCCGTCTCGTCGACAGGGCTGAACGAGGGTGCATAGCTGCCGCTCCAGGCCAGCAGCAGCTGACGCGCCGCTTCGAAATGCGGCATTTCTCCCGACAAGCGCCAGGCCAGCGCCTGCAGGCGCGCCTGGCGCCAGTCTTCCTGCGCCTGCTGGCTGGTCTCGCGTCCGCCTTCTCCCTTCAGCAAGCCGCCCGTGCGCACTTCGGCCATCAGGTGCACGGGCCGCGCCGCATCCTTGCGCGCCGCCTTGACCACCTGCTCGGCAATGGCCGGCGCCACCCGCGCCTTGAGCGTGCGGGCGCGCGCAGCGGACGTCAGCGCAAACGGCAGCGCCCCCTCATGCGGGCGCGGCGCCGCGCGCAAGCCGGCCAGGGGCAGCGCCAGCAGGCCGGCCAGCAAGGTGCGCCGGCGGATCAGATGCGTACTCAAAACCGCGTCTCCCGCGCCGCGCGCAAAAAATTATCAAGGATGGGGGTGCAATCGAGCAGTTCGACGCCGCCCGCCGAATGGAATTCCGGGTGCCACTGCAAGCCCATGACGAAGCGCGCCCGCTGGTAGCGGATGGCTTCGACGATATTGTCGCCCTGCGAATACGCTTCCACGGTGATATCGCGCCCCAGGTCCTTGACCGACTGGTGGTGGATGGAATTGACGAGCGCCTCGCCCGTCTTCGGAAACATGCCCGCCAGCGACGAGCCTTTCGGGAAGACGATGGTATGGCGGTGGCGGTCATACAGGTCGTTGACGTGAGAAGTCGCGCCTGCCACGTCCGAGGCGATGTCCTGGTACAGGGTGCCGCCAAAGCCCACGTTGATCAGTTGGCAGCCGCGGCAAATACCCAGCACGGGTTTGCCCGCATCGACGAATTCGTGCAGCAGTTCCAGTTCGTACAGGTCGCGCGCGCGGTCGCCGCTCCATTCGGGCCGCGTGGCCGCCTCGGAATACGTCTGCGGCGAGACGTCGGCGCCGCCCTGCAGCACCAGGCCATCGAGGTGGCGCGCATAGTGGCGCAAGGTGATATTGCTCGGGTGTAGCTGGCCACTGGTATTGACGGTCGGGATCATGAACACCAGCACGTCGCGCGACATGACCCACTGCGCGATGGACTCTTCCAGGTATTGCAGGTTCTTGCTGCGCAGGCCAGTGGCGCCCGGCTCCGGGTGAAAAATGCGCGCCGAGATGCCGATGCGCAGGGTGCGCCGCATGAAGTCGCGGCTGGCCTTGTCGCGCATGGAGCGGTAGCGCGACGAGATCACGCGCCAGGCCAGCGCCAGCGGCGTGTCGTTATCCTTCAGGTAACGGGGCGCCGCATCGCGCGCGCGGTGCTCATCATCGGGCGCCCGGCGGCCCACGCGGTCAGGCCTTGACGGCGCTGGCGCCGCGGAATCGGTGAAAGGGGGATGCTGTGGATCTTTTTCGTCTGACATGGCAAGGCTGACTGAAGGCGGAGACGCTTTCAATATAAACCCCTGCCTCCCAAAGCACGATTCAATTTTGTAACAAAAGCACAGGCGCGGCGCATCCACGCAACACGCCGGCTGTAAAACTGCATACAGTCCGTTTACACCAAAGGCCCGGCTTTTTAGAGAATCTTTACGCCCCCGCTGCTAATCTTGAACGTACCTCAACCACCGCTGCAAAGCCACCATGGAACCCCATTCACGCCTGCAAACGCATCAAGCGCATCAAGCACTGCCGCACCGCCATCCCCGCCTGCCCACTTTCCTCATGCATATCACGGTCGACAAGTCCTGCCTGGCCGAGCTGCGCCAGCTGGTCGTCAGGACGTGCGGCGGCATGCTGTCGTTCATGCGCGTCGAGGCGGTCGACCACGCCGAACGCATGAAGGTCTGGCTGTGCGTGACGGAACCGGCCTTGCGCCTGACCATGGATGCCGTCATGCGCCTGCTGCCGGCGGCGGAATTTGGCCGCATCAGCCAGGGGAAATCGCTATGAACCAGTATGCCTGCGAGCAGGCGATGTCTTCATCGCGCATCACCGCGCACTTCCAGGGCATCTGGGTGCCGATGGTCACGCCATTCCGTGACGGCGAACTCGATCTCGACGCCGCCCAGCAGCTCGCTTGCGAGCTGGCCGCCAGCGGCGTCGATGGCCTGGTCGTGTGCGGCACCACGGGCGAAGCGGCCATGCTGAGCGCCGCGGAACACACCATGCTGCTCGATAGCGTGCTCGAAGCCATCGGTCCCCGCTTCCCCGTCGTGATGGGGATCGGTGGCAGCGATACGCGCAGCGTCGTCGCCACGGTACAGCGCTATCACGACCATCCGCTGGCCGGTCTGCTGATCTCGGCACCGTCCTATGTACGCCCTTCGCAGGACGGCATCGTGCGCCACTTCGAGGCCATCGCCGCCGCCACCGACCAGTCCATCGTGCTGTACAACGTGCCGGCCCGCACGGGGGTCAATATCGAACCGCAGACGGCGGCGCTGCTGGCGCGCGACTCGCACTTCGTCGCCATCAAGGAAGCGGGCGGCAAGCTGCAGCAACTGGGCGAACTGCTGCTCGACACGCGCCTGGACGTGCTGTGCGGCGACGATGCGCTGCTGCTGGCCAGCCTGTCCATGGGCGGCCATGGCGCCATGTCGGCCGCCGCCCAGATACGCCCCGACCTGTATGCGCAGCTGTACCACCTGGTCAGGCAGGGCCGCCACGGCGCCGCCGGTGCCCTGTTCAAGGTCATGCTGCCCGTCATCCGCCTGCTGTTTGCCGAACCCAATCCTGGCCCCGTGAAGGCGGCGCTGGCCATGCAGGGCAAGGTGCGCGACGAGCTGCGCCTGCCGATGACGCCGATGTCGTCCGCCGGCCAGCACAAGCTGGCCGAAGCACTCGAACCCCTGATGGAACTGCCCGTATGGACAGCCGGCGACAGGGACGTGCCGCGCGAAGGCTGTCTGCTGCAGCTGGTCTCCGCCGCCAACATCATGCCAGCCGTGCGCCAAGATGATCATCGCCATCACGGATGAACGCGGGGGGATGGAGAAATCCATCCTGGCCGGACGGCTGGCCGCCTCGCGCGCGCTGGCCGGACGCAAAGTATTGCTGCTCGATGCCGATCCGCGCCAGGGAGCCATGGAGCAGGCCAGGAATATGCACGATGGGGCCAAACATGGCAGCCTGACGCGGCCGCGCCTGATGGCGCGCGCCATCAGCGCCAAGGGCTTGCAGCCGGAGCTGGAACACCTGGTGCACTGCTACCACGACATCGTCATCGACAGCGAAGGCCGCGACTCCATGGGCAGCCGTTCGGCCCTGATCGCCGCGCGCGTACTGGTGGTGCCGCTCGACGGCGTCGTGGACGGCGCCGCGCAGGCTGGCCTGGCGCGCCGCATCGCGCACGCGCGCAGCGTCAATCCGGACCTGCGCGTCCTGCTGGCAACGGACACGCAGGCGCCCCCCGCCCATGCCCTGGCCGCACAGATTCCGGCCGCGCGCGTGGTCAGCCTGGGACAGCTGTATTGCGCCGTCTTTAACCTGCCAGCCTAGCTCGGCATGCAAAAAAAAGGCGGCGCATGCGCCGCCTCTCCTCTGATCTCCGTCAATTAAAACGTCTTGCTGACCGTCAGCTGCAGCGCCGTCTTGCCCATGAATTTGCCATTCACTGGCGAGGCATAGGCCGACTTGCCCGCGTTCGTGCCGATCACGGCCAGCGCGCCCGTCACGACACCGAAATCGCGCGTGACGCCCACTTTCCAGTCCGTGTAGCTAGCCGCATCATTGTTTTTGACCTTCTGGTGGCCCGCGTGCAGGTTGCCGGTCCAGCCATTCGTCAGGTCGATATTCGCGCCGATGTCCAGGTAGCCGCTGTTCTTGCTGTTGACGATACCGAACAGGTTGGAGACCGCGTGCGAATACTTGATATAGGCGGGGCCGTACGACAGCTGGCCGTAGACTTCCTGCGTGTCCGCGTTGGCCAGGCCGATATTCTTCAAGCCGTTGTCCGCATACACATACGCCAGCACGCCCACGTCGTAACCGATATCACTGGTCAGCTGGCCGCGCTTGCCCGCATACAGGTCCACTTCCACGTCGCCGCTGCCGCCCGCATCCTTGGTCCACTTGATGGTGGAAGCCCAGGCACCCGCATACAGGCCGGTCGGATTGTTGACATAGTCGACGCCGCCCTGCAGCGCTGGCTTCAGGCGCGTCTGCGAGATGCCGCGATAGCGGTAGTCGGACACGCCGGCCACGTTGAAACTGACTTCGTTGTCAGGCTTGGCCTCTTCCGCGTGGACCAGGCTGCCCGTAAAGGCGGTCGCGACGGCAAGTGCAAGTAGCATTTTATTCATGGTTTTTTCTTCTTCATGGGTGGTATGGGCCTTTGCCAACATGGCGCAGCTGGCCCGCCGCTGCAAAAATTTAAAGTAAAGCGTCCCCCCGGCGCGCGCGGCGCCTGTTTTCAAACAGGGGAAATAACAGGTGTTAGAGCGGCAGCAGCAGCCGGTAGCCGACGGCCGTTTCCGTCAGCAGGTACTGCGGCTGGGCCGGATCGGCTTCCAGCTTCTGGCGCAGATGGCCCATGTAGATGCGCAGGTAGTGGCCGTTTTCGCTGTTCGACGGCCCCCACACTTCGCGCAGCAGCTGCGGATTGGTGACCACCCTGCCAGCGTTCTTCACGAGCACCGAGAGCAAGCGAAATTCCGTCGGCGTCATGTGCACCAGTTGCTTGTTGCGCGTCACCAGGCGGTCCTTCAGGTCAACCCGCACGTCGCCGAACTGCACCACGCCATCGTCGCTGGCGGCGGGCTGGCGCTGGCGGCGCAGGGTGGCCCGTACGCGGGCCAGCAGCTCGCCCACGCCGAACGGCTTGGTGAGATAGTCGTCGGCGCCCGCGTCCAGTGCGCGGATCTTGTCCTCTTCGTCGACCCGCGCCGACAGCACGATGATGGGCACGGCCGACCATTTGCGGATGTCGGCGATGAAGTCGATTCCGTCGCCGTCGGGCAAGCCCAGGTCCAGCACGATCAGGTCGGGCCGGCGCGTGCCGGCATCGATCAAGCCCCGCTGCATGGTGGCGGACTCGAAAATCTGCCAGCCCTCGTCTTCCAGCGCGGCGCGCACGAAGCGGCGGATTTGCGGTTCATCCTCGACCAGCAAGGCGGTGGCGGAAGGTTCGTTCATGATGGTTTTCCTGTTTCATGGTCGTTGGCGTCATCGAGCTCGATCTCTGGAGGCGCAGGGGGCGTGCCCAGCGGCAGGCTGAAGACGATGGCGGCGCCCTGTCCCGGCGCGTGCGGCTGCGCGTGGATGGTGCCGCCGTGGGCTTCGACGATGGCGCGGCAAATGGCCAGCCCCAGTCCGACGCCCGGCTTGTTCGATTCGCGCTCGCCGCGTGTGAATTTTTCAAAGATGGCCTCTTCGCGGCCGGGCGGCAGGCCCGGGCCATCATCAGCCACCCTCACCTGCAAAAACTGGCCGTGCACCCCGGCCGCGACCGTGATGGTGCTGCCGGGCGGCGTGTACTTGGCCGCGTTTTCCAGCAGGTTGCACAGCACGCGCTCGATCAGCACGGCGTCGTAGCGCACCAGCGGCAAATCCGGCGCCAGCTGCGTCTGCACGGCATGCTGCAGCAATTGCGGGCCGCTGGCGCGCAGCGCGCTGCCCACCACTTCTTCCAGTGCCTGCCATTGCAGGTTCAGGCGCACCTGCCCGCTTTCGATGCGCGCCATGTCCAGCAAGTTCGCCACCAGGGCGCTCATGCGCACGGTTTCGGACTGCAGCGAGCGCGCCATGTCCAGCTGCGCGGGCGACAACGCGGGCCTGGACAGGGCCAGCGACTCGGCCAGTCCCACCAGCGACGTCAATGGCGTGCGCAAGTCGTGCGACAGGGCAGCCAGCAGCGAATTGCGCAGCCGCTCTGACTCCATCTGCAGCAGCGCGCCCTGGGCCACGTCGATGTAGTGCACGCGTTCGAGGGCGATGGCCGCCAGGGCGGCAAAGGTATCGAGGTGCTGGCGCTGTTCCGGCACCAGCAGCCAGCGCCCGTGCGTTGGCGCCTCCAGCGGCAACAGCGCCAACACGCCCCGCGTGCGCATCGGCGCGATCAGCGGCAGGTAGAAAATGGGCGAAGCCGGCAAGGTATCCGTGCCCGTCCCCGCCGCCTGCGCATGGTCGAAGGCCCACTGCGCGATGCCGATGTCGAGCGGTTCGCCGCCGTTCGGGGTCTGCAAACTGCCCTCGTCATCAGGCAAAAGCAAGGTGGCGCGCGCGCGAAAAGCCCGCTCGATGGCGCTTTTCGTGATGTCGAAAATCTGCTCCGTCTGCAGCACGCCGGACAATTCACGCGAAAACTCATACAGGGCGCGGGCGCGCGCTTCACGGTGCGAGGCCACGCGCGCCTGGAAACGCAGGCCGGCCGTCAGGTGGCCCGTGATCAGGCCCACGGCCAGCATCACGCCAAAGGTGATCACGTACTGAAAATCGCCTACGGCAAACGAGAAACGGGGCGGCACGAAGATGAAATCGAAGCAGGCCACGCCCACCAGGCTGGCCAGCGCCGCCGGTCCGCGTCCCAGGCGCACGGCCACCAGCACCACCGTCAACAACGACAGCATGGCGATATTGGCCAGGTCCAGGTAGGGTTGCAGGGGCACCGAGGCGAGGGCCGTGCCCAGGCTGGCACCGGCGGCCAGCAGGTAACGCCAATGGCGCGATGGCCGGCGCGGCGCCTGCGCATCGTCGCCCGCCGCGCGCCGCAGCGCCGCATCGGCTGGTGGCAAGCCGACCTCGATCAAATCGATATCGGGCGCCAGACTGGCCATGCGCACGGACGGCGGCGCCTGCCACAGGCGCGCCAGTACGCTGGCGCGGCCACGGCCCACGATGACTTTCGAGATATTCGCATTGCGCGCATACTCGACGACGGCGCCGGCGATGTCGGCGGACGGCACAATGGCCGTGCGCGCGCCCAGGTCCTGCGCCAGTTTCAGCGTTTTCAGGATGCGTTCGCGCTCGCGTGCCGGCAGGTGCTGCAGGCGTGGTGTTTCCACGTACAGTGCGTGCCATTCCGCGTTCAGCTGGCTGGCCAGGCGCGCCGTGCTGCGGATCACGTGTTCGCCCCCCGCGTGCGGTCCCACGCAGGCCAGCAGCGCGGCGCCCGTCTTCCACACGGGATTGATGGATTTCTCGACGCGGTATGCCTGCACGTCGTCCTGCACCCGGTCCGCCGTGCGGCGCAAGGCCAGTTCGCGCAGGGCGATCAGGTTACCCTTGCGGAAAAAATGCTGCGACGCCCGCTCGGCCTGCAGCGGCTGGTATACCTTGCCCTGCTTCAGGCGGCGCAGCAGTTCGTCGGCGGGGATATCGACCAGCACCACTTCATCGGCGCGGTCGAACACCGTGTCGGGCAGGGTCTCGGCCACGCGCACGCCGGTAATCCCCCCCACCACATCATTGAGGCTTTCCAGGTGCTGCACATTCACGGTCGACAGCACATCGATGCCGGCCGCCAGCAATTCCTCGACATCCTGCCAGCGCTTCGGATGGCGCGATCCCGCCACGTTCGAATGGGCCAGTTCATCCATCAGTATCAGCGACGGCACGCGCAACAGGGCCTCGTCCAGGTCGAACTCGAACAAGGTCTTGCCCCGGTACTCGATGGCCTTCAGGGGCAGCACGGGCAAGCCGTCCAGCTGGGCCGCCGTATCCTGGCGCCCATGCGTCTCCACCACGCCCACCAGCAGATCCTGGCCATCGGCCAGCAGTTTGCGGGCGGCCGCCAGCATCGCATAGGTCTTGCCGACGCCGGCCGAGGCGCCGAAGTAAATGCGCAGCCGGCCGCGCGCGGCTTTCTTTTCCTGCGCCTGCACTTGCGCCAGCAGGGCATCAGGGTCGGGGCGTTGGCTGTCGTTGGGGAGCATGTTGTATTTTAATCTTCTTGGGCATTGTAGGTCGGATTAGCGCGTCCGAAGGGCGCGCGTAATCCGACGACATTGTTGGCCTGGCTGGTGGTGGTGTCGGCTTACGCTGCGCTAAGCCGACCTACGCCGACCTACGCCGATCCAGGCCAACGTTTGCTGGCCTACGCACCGTTGCCAGCTTACTTTGCCATGGCATCGAGCGCCAGATTCAGTTCCAGCACATTCACCCGCGGTTCGCCGAAAAAGCCGATATACGCGGTTTTCTGCACCTTGGCGATGGCGTTTTCCACCTGCGCCAGCGGCACGGCGCGCACGCGGGCCACGCGCGGCGCCTGGTACAGGGCTGCCGCCAGGCTGATTTCCGGGTCCAGGCCGCTGCTCGACGCCGTCACCAGGTCGACGGGAATGGCGCGCGTATTGCCGGGATCAGCTTCCTTCAGGGCGGCGATGCGCGCCTTGACGGCGTCCACCAGGGCCGGATTGGTCGGACCCTGGTTCGAGCCGCCCGAACCGGCGCCGTTATTGGCCATCGGCGCGGTGGCCGATGGCCGGCCCCAAAAATACTTGGGCGAGGTGAAGGACTGGCCGATCAGCATCGAGCCGACGGGCTTGCCACCACGCTCGACGATGCTGCCGTTGGCTTCATCGTTGAAAGCCAGCTGTCCGATGCCGGCCGTGGCAAACGGATAAACGACGCCGCAGATCACGGTCAGCGCGGCAAACAGGACCAGGGCGGGACGTACGATAGAGCTCATGATGGTTCCTTTAGACTAAATTGAGTGCGGACAGCAGCATGTCGATCAGCTTGATCCCGATGAAGGGCAGGATGATGCCGCCCAGGCCGTAGATCAGCAGATTGCGACGCAACAGGCTGGCCGCGCCGATGGCCCGGTACTGCACGCCTTTCAGCGCCAGCGGGATCAGCACGACGATGATCAAGGCATTGAAGATCACGGCCGACATGATGGCCGACGCGGGGCTGGACAAGTGCATGATGTCGAGCGCCTTCAACTGCGGATAGGTGCCCACGAACGCCGCCGGGATGATGGCGAAGTACTTGGCGATGTCGTTCGAAATCGAGAACGTCGTCAGCGAACCGCGCGTCATCAGCATCTGCTTGCCGATTTCAACGATTTCCAGCAGCTTGGTCGGATTCGAATCGAGGTCGACCATATTGCCCGCCTCTTTCGCCGCCTGCGTGCCCGAGTTCATGGCCACGGCCACGTCGGCCTGCGCCAGCGCCGGGGCATCGTTGGTGCCGTCGCCCGTCATCGCCACCAGGCGGCCTTCGGACTGGTAGCTGCGGATGAGTTTCAGCTTGTCTTCCGGCGTCGCTTCGGCAAGAAAATCGTCCACGCCAGCCTCGGCGGCGATGGCCGCAGCCGTCAGCTTGTTGTCTCCCGTGATCATGACGGTCTTGATGCCCATGCGGCGCAGTTCCGCAAAACGCTCCTTGATGCCGCCCTTGACGATATCCTTCAGTTCCACGACACCCATGACGCGGCCATCATCGACCACCACCAGCGGCGTGCTGCCGCGGCGCGCGATATCGTCGACGGCGCGCGCCACCTCGGCCGGATACGGCTGGCCCAGCGCTTCCACATACTTTTTCATGGAATCGGCCGCGCCCTTGCGCAACTGGCGCACCAGCTGATCGCCAGGGATATCCACGCCGCTCATGCGCGTTTGCGCCGTGAAGGGCACGAAGGTGGCGTGCAGGCTGGCCATCTCGCGTTCGCGGATGTTGAACTTCTGCTTGGCCAGCACGACGATGCTGCGACCTTCCGGCGTTTCATCGGCCAGCGAGGCCAGTTGCGCCGCGTCGGCCAGCTGCTGCTCCGTCACGCCGGGCGCCGGCACAAAGGTCGAGGCCTGACGGTTGCCCAGGGTGATGGTGCCCGTTTTATCGAGCAGCAGCACGTCCACGTCACCGGCCGCTTCCACGGCGCGGCCCGAGGTGGCGATCACATTGGCCTGCATCATGCGGCTCATGCCGGCCACGCCGATGGCGGACAGCAAACCGCCGATGGTGGTCGGAATCAGACACACGAGCAGCGCGATCAGCACGGTGATGGTGACCGGCGTGCCGCTGCCGGCCGCCGCCACGGAAAACAGCGAATACGGCAGCAAGGTCACGGTGACGATCAGGAACACGATCGACAAGGCCACGAGCAGGATCGTCAGGGCGATCTCGTTCGGCGTCTTCTGGCGCTTGGCGCCTTCGACCATGGCGATCATGCGGTCGATAAAGGCTTCGCCGGGGTTGACGGAAACGCGCACCAGCAACCAGTCCGACAGCACGCGGGTGCCGCCCGTGACGGCCGAAAAGTCGCCGCCCGATTCGCGGATCACCGGCGCCGATTCGCCCGTGATGGCGCTTTCGTCGACGGAGGCCACGCCGGCCGTCACTTCGCCGTCGGCGGGAATCACGTCACCCGCCTCGACCAGCACCGTCATGCCCTTGCGCAGGTCGGTGGCCGGCGTCGGCAGCCAGGAAGTGCCGTACTTCGGCGTTTGCATTTTCTTTGCCATCACCGTCTGCTTCAGGGCGCGCAGCGAGGCCGCCTGGGCCTTGCTGCGGCCTTCGGCCAGCGCTTCGGCGAAGTTCGCAAACAGCACGGTAAACCACAGCCACACGGCGACGGCGATGATGAAGCCGAACGGCGCTTCACCCTGGCCGTTCAGGGCCTGGATGGCCAGCAGCGTCGTGATGATGCTGCCGACATAGACGACGAACATCACGGGGCTGCGCCACTGCGTGCGGGGGTCAAGTTTTTTGAACGCATCGACGATGGCGGGGCCAATCAATGCGGAATCGAACAAGGTCAGGCTTGTGCGTGACATGGTAGCCTCTTATTTTGTAAAAAGTTGCAGGTGTTCGACGATCGGGCCCAGGGCCAGCGCGGGAACGTAATTGAGCACGCCGACCAGCACCACCACGCCGATCAGCAGGCCGATGAACATGGGGCCGTGCGTGGGCATGGTGCCGGCGTTGGCCGTCAGGCGCTGCTTGGCCGCCAGCGAACCGGCCACCGCCAGCACGGGCACGATCACGCCGAAGCGGCCGAACCACATGGCGATCGCCAGCATCACGTTGTAGAACGGCGTGTTGGCGGACAGGCCGGCAAACGCGCTGCCGTTGTTGTTGGCCGCCGACGTGAAGGCGTACAGGATCTCCGAGAAACCGTGCGCGCCCGGATTGGCCACGCCGATCTTGCCCGGTTCGACCATCACGGCGATCGCCGTGCCCGTCAATACCAGGGCTGGCGTAATCAGGATGGCCAGCGACACCATCTTCATTTCATAGGCCTGGATTTTCTTGCCCAGGTATTCAGGCGTGCGGCCTATCATCAGGCCGGCGATGAAGACGGCCAGGATGGCGAACATCAGCATGCCGTACAGGCCCGTGCCCACGCCGCCGAAAATCACTTCGCCGAATTGCATCAGCAGCAGCGGCACCATGCCGCCCAGGGGCATGTAGGAGTCGTGCATGGAATTGACGGCGCCGCACGATGCCGCCGTCGTCACCGCCGCGAACAGGGTCGAGGAGCTGATGCCGAAGCGCGTTTCCTTGCCTTCCATATTGCCGCCCGATTGCAGGCTGCTGGCCTGCTGGTCCACGCCCAGCGCCTGCAACGCCGGATTGGCTTGCTGCTCGGCGCTCATCACGCCGGCCGTCATGACGACAAAGATCAGGGTCATGGCGGCCAGCACGGCCCAGCCCTGGCGCAGGTCGCCCACCATGCGGCCAAAGGTGAAGCACAGGCCGGCGGGAATGATGAAGATGGCCAGCATCTGCAGGAAGTTCGACAGCACGGTCGGATTTTCATACGGATGCGAGGAATTGGCATTGAAGAAGCCGCCGCCATTCGTGCCCAGCAGCTTGATCGATTCCTGCGAAGCGACGGGACCCATGGCGATCGTCTGCGTGGTTGCCACTTGCGCTTCCATCACGGGTTTGCCGGCCGTATCCAGCACTGGCTGGCCGTCGGCCGTCACTTTCGGCGTTTCATACGCCACGTGGTCGAGCAGGGTCACTTCCTTGTAAGCGGAAAAATTCTGGATCATGCCTTCGCCCATGAAGACGACGGACAGGGCCAGCGACAGCGGCAGCAGGATGTACAGCGTGGAACGCACCAGGTCGACCCAGAAATTGCCGATCGACTTGCCCGAGCGCGAGGCGAAACCGCGCACCAGCGCGAAGATCACGGCGATGCCGGTGGCCGCCGAAAAGAAGTTCTGGCATGCCATGCCCAGCATCTGGGTCAGGTAGCTCATGGTCTGCTCGCCGCCGTAGCCCTGCCAGTTGGTATTGGCGACGAAGCTGACGGTGGTATTGAACGAGGAATCGGGGCTGACGGCGCCCAGGCCCTGTGGATTGAGGGGCAAGAAGCCCTGCAGGCGCTGCAGGCCGTACACGAAAACGGCGCCCACCGTGTTAAACACGATCAGGGCGATGGCATAGCTTTTCCAGCCCATGGCCTTGTCGGCGGGCAGGCCGGACCAGCGGTACAGCAGGTTTTCCAGCTTTTGCAGCCAGCCCAGGCCGCGCACGGGGCCGTCGCCGGCCACCCTGGCCATATACAGGCCCAGCGGATAGCCGGCGGCCAGCAGTACGGCCAGGAAGGCCACCAGCAGCAATATCGATTGCGTCGTCATCACAGTTCCTCCGCCTTCAGCAGCGCCACCAGCAGGTACACGAGCAGGCCAGCCGAGACCACGGCGCCCAGCACATAAAACGCGTTCATTTGACGCTCCCTAATTTGTCGCAGGCGACGGCAAAGGCGGCCGCCACGACGAAAAAAACGGCAATCAAGCCGAGATACACGATATCCATTCCCACCCTCATTCAGGTTTGTTTTGATAGTGAGCAGATTAGCCAAAAGGGTCTAAAAAATTCGTAAAGACTGGGGAGGTGCTTGTAAACAAGATGTAAAAACGGCGGCTTTACCGCATAAAATCGTCCACAATGGGCGCCAAACCACGCGCACGGCGCACTGTTGTTGCCCTGGAGTAGCGCTATTGCTCGCTGGACAAGATAGAATGCGCGAGCGTCCGCACAAGGACGCCAAGCCTGCCGCACTGCCCTCTGCCAGTGACGCTGGACGGAATATACTGTATATTCATACAGTTATCGCCGCCGTTGTCACTGCGCCCCGCAGTGCCCTGGCCTGGCGTTCCAACCACTGTCTTTACTTAGCTTGAACACGTATGGCCACTAAAAAACCAGCATCCGACTACAGCGAATCATCCATCCGTGTCCTGAAAGGACTGGAACCCGTCAAGCAGCGCCCGGGGATGTACACCCGCACTGAAAATCCGCTGCACATCATTCAGGAAGTGATCGACAATGCCTCCGATGAGGCGCTGGGCGGTCATTGCACGCATATCGCCGTCACGCAAAATACGGATGGCAGCATCACCGTCGAAGACAATGGCCGCGGCATTCCCGTCGGCATCCACCCGGAAGAAGGCGTACCGACGGTGGAGATCGTGTTTACAAGGCTGCACGCGGGCGGCAAGTTCGACAAGGGTTCGGGCGGCGCCTACGCGTTCTCGGGCGGCTTGCACGGCGTCGGCGTGTCCGTCACCAATGCGCTGTCGACGCGCCTGGAAATCACCGTCTGGCGCAAGGAAAGCGACGGCAACGGCTTGCATCACATGGTGTTTGCGAATGGCGACGTGATCGAGCCATTGAGTTCCCGCCCCGCCCCGCGCGACGGGAAAAAATCCGGCACGCGCGTCACCGCCTGGCCCGACGCGAAATATTTTGATTCGCCGAATATCTCGCAAACGGAACTGCAACGCCTGCTGCGCTCGAAAGCCGTGCTGCTGCCCGGCGTCACCGTCACCTTGACCAACGCGAAGACGGGCGATACGCAGACCTGGCAGTACGCGGAAGGCTTGCGCGGCTACCTGACCGAAACGCTGGCGCAGGTATCGAATGGCGAAACCCTGATTCCCCTGTTCGAAGGCGCGCAGTACGCTGGCCCGGATTCGGAAGGCTTTGCCGAAGGCGAAGGCGCGGCCTGGGTGGTGGCGTGGACGGAAGAAGGCGCCATCGTGCGCGAATCGTATGTCAACCTGATTCCCACCTCGAATGGCGGCACGCACGAATCGGGTTTGCGCGACGGCCTGTTTGGCGCCGTGAAAAACTTCGTCGAAATGCACTCGCTGCTGCCGAAAGGCGTCAAATTGCTGCCCGAAGACGTGTTTGCGCGCGCCTCGTTCGTGTTGTCGGCCAAGGTACTGGACCCGCAATTCCAGGGCCAGATCAAGGAGCGCCTGAACTCGCGCGACGCCGTGCGCCTGGTCTCGACCTTCACCAAGCCGCCGCTGGAACTGTGGCTGAACCAGCACGTCGACTACGGCAAGAAGCTGGCCGACCTGGTGATCAAGCAGGCGCAATCGCGCCAGCGCTCGCTGCAAAAAGTGGAAAAGAAAAAATCCTCGGGCGTCGCCGTCCTGCCGGGCAAGCTGACCGACTGCGAATCGTCGGACATCACGCGCAATGAACTGTTCCTCGTCGAGGGCGACTCGGCGGGCGGTTCGGCCAAGATGGGCCGCG
This sequence comes from Janthinobacterium sp. PAMC25594, assembly GCF_019443505.1. Lineage (NCBI taxonomy): Bacteria > Pseudomonadati > Pseudomonadota > Betaproteobacteria > Burkholderiales > Oxalobacteraceae > Janthinobacterium > Janthinobacterium sp. PAMC25594. Next base: position 4,819,617 of record NZ_CP080377.1, on the reverse strand, counting down.
ACAAGGAATTCCAGGCGATCTTGCCGCTGCGCGGCAAGGTGTTGAATTCGTGGGAGACGGACCGCGACCGCCTGTTCGCGAATAACGAGATCCACGACATCGCGGTGGCCATCGGCGTCGATCCGCACGGCGTGGGCGACTCGCCCGATCTGTCCGGCCTGCGCTACGGCAAGATCTGCATCCTGTCGGATGCGGACGTGGACGGCTCGCACATCCAGGTACTGCTGCTGACGCTCTTCTTCAAGCACTTCCCGGCCCTGATCAACAAGGGCCATATCTGCATCGCCCGCCCGCCCCTGTACCGCGTGGACGCGCCGGCGCGCGGCAAGAAGCCGATGCAGAAAATCTATGCGCTCGACGACGGCGAACTGGTCGCCATCGAGGACAAGCTGCGCAAGGAAGGCGTGAAACAGGGCGCCTGGTCGATCTCGCGCTTCAAGGGCCTGGGCGAGATGAACGCCGAGCAGCTGTGGGAAACGACGATGAACCCGGACACGCGCCGCCTGCTGCCCGTGACTCTGGGCGAAATCGACCACATGACTTCCTCCGCGCGCTTCAACATGTTGATGGGCAAGGGCGAAGCGGCAGGACGCCGCGCCTGGATCGAGGAACACGGCAATGAGGCGGAGGCGGATATCTGATGATCATCGGTATCGACCTGGGCACCACCAACAGCCTGGTCGCCATCTGGCGCGACGGCAAGGCTGCCATCATCCCGAATGCACTGGGCGAGCACCTGACACCGTCGTGCGTCAGCATCGATGACGACGGCAGCGTGCTGGTGGGCCGCGCCGCGCGCGAACGCCTGCAGACGCACCCGCAGCTGACGGCGGCCGTCTTCAAGCGCTACATGGGCAGCGAAAAGAAGATCACCCTCGGCACGCAGCAATTCCGTCCGGAAGAGCTGTCGTCGATGGTGCTGCGCGCGCTGAAGGAAGATGCCGAAGCCTTTTTGGGCCATAAGGTCGAGGAAGCCATCATCACCGTGCCCGCGTATTTCAGCGATGCGCAGCGCAAGGCCACGCGCATCGCCGGCCAGCTGGCGGGCCTGCGCGTGGAGCGGCTGCTGAACGAGCCGACGGCCGCCGCGCTGGCCTACGGCATCCGCGACAAGGAACAGGAAAGCAAATTCCTCGTCTTCGACCTGGGCGGCGGCACGTTTGACGTGTCGATCCTGGAACTGTTCGAAGGCGTGATGGAAGTGCGCGCCTCGGCCGGCGACAATTTTTTGGGCGGCGAAGACTTCGTCACCGTGCTGGTCGACGCCTTCCTGGAAGGCAGCGGCTTGCGCGACGCGGCCGGCAGCCGTTTGTTCGACCCGCGCCAGCAGCAACTGCTGCGCGATGAAGCCGAACGCGTCAAGCGCCTGCTGTCGGAGCAGCCATCCGTGCGCATGGCCACGCGCTACCAGGACAAGGAATACAGCTGGGAGATCGGCGAAGACAGACTGGCGCAGCTGTGCGAACCGCTGCTGGCCCGCCTGCGCCTGCCCGTGGAACGGGCGCTGCGCGACGCCACCATTCGCGCCGCGGAACTCGATGAAGTGGTGCTGGCCGGCGGCGCCACGCGCATGCCGCTGGTGCGCAAACTCGTCTCGCGCATGTTCGGCCGCTTCCCCGCCATCCACCTGGACCCGGACGAAGCCGTGGCGCTGGGCGCCGCCGTGCAGGCGGGCCTGAAGATGCGCGACGCGGCCCTCGACGAAGTGGTCATGACGGACGTGGCGCCGTATTCGCTGGGCATTTCGATTTCGCGCCAGGTCGGCGCGAACCAGTATGAGGGCGGGCATTACCTGCCCATCATCGAGCGCAACTCCGTGGTGCCCGTCTCGCGCACGGAAAACATCACCACCATCCACGACAACCAGAAGGAAATCAACGTGGCGATCTTCCAGGGCGAGTCGCGCCTGGTGGCCGACAACGTCTTCCTCGGCAAGATCAGCTTTCCGATACCCGCAAAAAAAGCGGGCGAGATCGGCATCGACGTGCGCTTCACCTACGACGTCAGCGGCGTGCTGGAAGCGGAAGTGACGGTGCTGGCCACGCAGGAACGCCACAAGATGATCATCAGCGACAATGCGGGCGTGATGACGCCGGAACAGATCGAGCAGCGCTTTGCGGAACTGGCCGACCTGAAGATCCACCCGCGCGAACAGATGGAAAACCGCACCCTGGTCACGCGCGCCGACCGCCTGTATGAACAGTCGCTGGGCGACGTGCGCCAGTACCTGGCGGCGCACACGGCCAATTTCCAGGCCGCGCTGGAAACGCAGGACCCGAACACCATCCGCAAGGCCCGCCAGGCGCTCGACGAAGTGTTGCGTCAGGTCGAGAGTGAGAGCTTCCTGTAAATGGACGGCGGCATGCACAACGGACAGCGCAGCCTGTGGGCAATCCTGGATACGGAGCCGACCTGCGACGAGCGCGCCCTCAAGCGCGCGTATGCGAAGCGCCTGAAGGTGACGCGACCCGAAGACGATCCGGCCGCCTTCCAGGAGCTGCGCGAAGCGTATGAGTACGCGCTGCGCCATGCGCACCTGTTTGCCGAGGAACTGCCGGAAGCGCAAACGGCCGAAGCACCAGAAGCGCGGCCCATGGAACCGGCCGACCTGTGGGGCGTCATCGACGAACCCGCACAGGAGCCGTCCGCGGAACTGTGGGGCGTCATAGCCCAGGAGCCCGCAGCGCCGCCGGAACTATGGGGCGTGGTCGCCGTCGATCCCGTCCAGGAAGCGGCCAGCCTGTGGCAGGCATTCCTGGAGCAGTCGCGACGCCGCAACGGGGCCGCCCTGCTGCCCGGCTTCCTCGAGCGCGAAGAATTGCTGAACCTCGACGTGCGCGAGGAATTCGAGCTGTGCGCGCTGCGCTATTGCGCCGGCGCCGGCTATGACCAGTCGCTGCGCCAGGCCCTGTTCGAGCAACTGGGCTGGGACCGCGATTTTTCCTACCTGGCGCGCAGCCACGCGGATCTGGTGCGCAGCGCCGTGCAGCGCTACCGGGCCGACCGCTCGTTCGCCCATTTCAGCGACAACCGCGACAGCTACCCGGGCCTGGACTGCATCATGTCGCAGCAGGCACCGTCGGCCTATGCGCGCCAGCTGTTCGACCAAAAATTCAACCTGCAGCTGCGCGAACTGCTGCAGACGATACGCTGGCAGCATGCTGAAATGCTGGCGTATAAACTCGATACGGATCTATTCGCGCAATGGGAGCAGGCGATCCTCTCCAAACGCTACTTCAAGCAGACGGCGCTCGCCTCGTTTGGCCTGGGATTCGTACTGCACTTCATGCTCGCGGGTGTGCTCGATGCGGCCGGCTTCAAGCTCGGCGACGCAGCCGCCTATGCCAGCCTGCTGGGATTCCAGGCACTAGCCTTTGCCCTGCTTGCCATGCACGCCCTGCGCTGGCCCGCACCGCTGTTCACGCAGCTGGAGTCGCTGCAGGAAACGCTGCAGCGGCGCCTGCCCGTGCTGCAAGCGCGTCCCGGCCTGCTGCACCTGGCCTGGATCGCCCCCTATCTGCTGCTGGCCTTGCTGCTCTTCCTGCCAGCATGGCATGACAGCGTGCGCCTCATCACCTCGGCCGGTCTGTGCGCGTCGGCTCTGATCGCTTATGCGATGAACCGCCAGCTGATGAATGGCATGCTGATGGTCCTGACGGTGATCGCGTCGCTGTTCTTCGGCATGTTTTTGAGCGGCGCAGGCTCCGCCGCCCTCGCCATCGGCAATAGCGCGCCGCTGATGTTCTGCCTGATCATGCTAGCCCTGCGCACCGCCACCGGCCTGTATGGCGATTGCGGCTGGCCGGAGGCGCTCTTGCCCCGCCTGCGCGCGGCATGGCTGATCGGCTGCGCGGGCTTGCTGTCGCTACTGTATGTGCAGCAGCTGCCGGCCGCCCTCGTCGGCGCCGCGCTGTATGCCTGGTCGTGTGCCGGCTTGCTGTTTTCCCCCACCGATTTCAAATGGAAGACGATCTGGCCGGTGGTGCTGGTGCCGTCCCTTGCCAGCTTCGTGCTGGCCGGCCACGCCCCGTCCATCCGCGCCATGCCGATGATGCATAACAGCGTCGAGCTGGCCGTGGCCGTGCTGTATCTGACCTTGCGCTATATGTATCTGACGTACGGCAAGTCCTTTTCCAAGTCCAGGCTGTCATAATCAGCCCCACGAATTCAACCGCAACCACTTAACACCGAAACAAGCGCCATGTCCACACAAACCAATTTATTTGACGATGCCCAGCCTGAGCCTATCGAGCCGGATGAACCGGTATTCGACGGCGAAGCGCTGACCCTGTCCACCTTTGCCGAGCGCGCCTATCTCGATTACGCCATCTCCGTCGTCAAGGGCCGCGCCCTGCCCGACGTGTGCGACGGCCAGAAGCCCGTGCAGCGCCGCATCCTGTATGCGATGAATGAGCTGGGCTTGAATTCCACGGCGAAGCCGCGCAAATCGGCGGCCGTGGTCGGCGACGTGCTCGGTAAATTGCATCCGCACGGCGACCAGTCCGTGTACGACGCGCTGGTGCGCATGGCGCAGGATTTCTCGCTGCGCTACCCGCTGATCGATGGCCAGGGCAACTTCGGCTCGCGCGACGGCGACGGCGCCGCGGCCATGCGCTACACGGAAGCGCGTCTGACGCCGATCGCCAAGCTGCTGATGGATGAAATCGGCATGGGCACGGTGGATTTCCAGCCCAACTACGACGGTTCGACGGAAGAACCGAAGCTGCTGCCGGCGCGCCTGCCGATGGTGCTGCTGAACGGCGCCTCCGGCATCGCCGTGGGCCTGGCGACGGAAATCCCGTCGCACAATCTGGCGGAGGTGGCGAAAGCGGCTGTCGCCATGATCCGCGATCCGAAGATGACGCACGCCGAGCTGATGGCCATCATTCCCGGCCCCGACTTCCCCGGGGGCGGCCAGATCATCACGCCGCCATCGCAGATCGCCGACATGTATGCGAGCGGCCGTGGCAGCATGAAGGTGCGCGCGCGCTGGAAGATTGAGGAGCTGGCGCGCGGCCAATGGCAAGCCGTCGTGACGGAACTGCCGCCCGGCACCTCCTCGCAAAAGGTGCTGGAAGAAATCGAGGAGCTGACGAATCCGAAGATCAAGCTGGGCAAGAAGGCGCTGTCGCCGGACCAGGTGGCCCTGAAAGCGCTGATCCTCAATTCGCTCGACACCATCCGCGATGAATCGGGCCGCGCCGCGCCCGTGCGCCTGGTGTTCGAGCCGAAGTCGAAGAACCAGGACCAGACGGAATTCATGCTGATGCTGCTGGCGCACACCTCGCTGGAATCGTCGACCTCGATCAACCTGGTGATGATAGGCGGCGATGGCCGTCCGCGCCAAAAAGGCCTGGGCGACATCCTGCGCGAGTGGATCGATTTCCGCTTCGAGACCGTCACGCGCCGCACCGGCTACAAACTGGGCAAGGTCAAGGACCGCATCCATATCCTGGAAGGACGCGAAGCGATCCTGCTCAATATCGACAAGGTGATCCAGATCATCCGCAATTCGGATGAACCGAAGACGGCCCTGATCGACGCATTCAAGTTGTCCGAGCGCCAGGCCGACGATATCCTGGAAATCCGCTTGCGCCAGCTGGCGCGCCTGGAAACGATCAAGATCCAGCAGGAGCTGGCCGAGCTGCGCAAGGAAGAAAAGTCGCTGCAAGATCTGCTCGACAACCCGGGCTCGATGAAGCGCGCCATCATCCGCGAAATCGAAGCGGACGCCAAGCAGTTCGGCGACGCGCGCCGCACCCTGATCGAGGAAGCGCAAAAAGCCGTGGCCGAACAGAAGGTGGTCGATGAACCGGTCACTGTCATCATTTCCGAAAAAGGCTGGGTGCGCGCGCGCACCGGCATCGGCCACGATGCGGCGCAATTCACCTTCAAGGCGGGCGACACGCTGCATGGCGCCTTCGAATGCCGCACGGTCGATACCTTGCTGGGCTTTGGCAACAACGGCAAGATTTACTCGGTTCCCGTCTCGGCGCTGCCCAACGCGCGCGGCGACGGCGTACCGATCACGACCTTGAGCGACCTGAGCGGCGGCACGCCCGGCAACGCCGTGCGCATCCTGCACTACTTCGCGGGCAATGGCGCCACCAATTTGCTGCTGGCGTCGAGCGCCGGCTACGGCTTCATCGCCAAGGCGGGCGACATGAGCAGCCGCCTGAAAGGCGGCAAGGCCTTCATCACCCTGGACGATGGCGACGTGCCTCTGGCGCCGAAAGTCATCCCCGAGGCGGCCAGCGCCCTGGCCTGCCTGACGGAAGGCGCGCGCCTGCTGGTATTCGGCCTCGACGAAATGAAAACCCTGTCCAAGGGCGGCACCGGCGTCAAGCTGATCGACCTCGATGCCAAGGACAAGCTGCTGGCCGTGCAGCCGATCACCCAGCGCGGCGTGGTGGTCTCGGGCATCGGCCGCGCGTCGAAGCCGCAGGATGCGTCGCTCGGCGCCACGGCCCTGACCGAGCATTTCGGCAAGCGCGCGAAGAAGGGCAAGGCGCTGGCGGCCAAGCTGAAACCGGTGTCCATGGCGGCCATCGGCTAAGCGTCATCGATCCATACGAAAAGACAGGTTCGCCTGTCTTTTTTTTCGTCCGTCGCACCTGGCGGCAGGGCAAAATAATTTTACAGATAGGCGCCGTGCTCCCGTTATCCCTGCAGGCATGCCACCGGCATGCCGCACACGGACAGGAGAGCAGGTATGACAAACACCGTTTCAGGCAGGCCGCCATGCAGCGCCTGACCCCGGCCGAGCGGCTGGTGGCGGCCATGGCAGCCGAAGGCTTGCCGTATAAAAGCATCGCCAGGGAATTGGGCAAGTCGCCGGCCACCGTGCGCAACCAGCTGCATGCGATTTACCAGAAACTCGGCGTGGACAACCGCACGGCGCTCGCCTGCAAACTGCGCGGCCAGCCTTAACGCCGCGCCAGGCGCAGCACGTCGGGCGTGGCTTCGACGATATCGATCACGTCCCGCGCCCCGCTGGCATCACCGAACGCATAGCGGCCCATGCCCAGGGGCACCAGCCGGGTAACGGGACCGGCGCGGGGACGGTCGTCGGGGCCGGGCGCCATGGACGTCAATGTCGCCTCCCCTTGCGCCATGGCGCCGGCGGGCGCGCCGAACTCCAGCACATTGCGCCCCTTGCGGCTAGGAGGAAAGGCGAAGGTGGCCGTGGGCCGGTACACCTCGATACCGTCCGCATCCTCCTCGAAGGAATGCGTCCAGCTACCGCTGGGCAATGCCGTTGTCATGCCGTGCATGCCGCCTCCCGTTTAACGCATTGACGCATTGACGTCAGAAACACGATACCACGCCGCCCAGGCTTTCATAGCCGCTCACGGAGGGCGACCAGGCCGTGCCGTTCCACGCCTTGTGGAACAGGGCGCCATTCGTGCCCGTGACAAACACGTCGAGGCGGTTGGCCGCCCAGGCCGTGGCGCGCGGACGCGAGGTACACACGCCGCCCAGGTTGTCAAAGCCCGTCAGCGACGGACTCCAGGCGCTGCCGTTCCAGGCCTTGTGGTACAGGGCGCTATCGGTGCCGATGACGAACAGGTCGAGCCGGTTGGCCGCCCACGACACGGCCTCCACCTCGCCCACGCAAATGCCGCCCAGGCGCTCGAAGCCATCGATGGACGGCCCCCATTTCGCGCCATCCCACCACTTGTGGTACAGCGCGCCATCGGTACCGGTGACAAACACATCAAGCCGGTTCGGTCCCCATGCCACGGCCTTCGGCGACGAGGTGCAAATGCCCCCCAGGCGCTCGTAGCCCGTCAGCGACGGTCCCCAGGCCGTGCCGTTCCACCACTTGTGGTACAGGGCCCGGTCCGTGCCGATGACGAACACGTCCAGGCGGTTCGGTCCCCACGCCACCGCTTCCGGCTGGCCCAGGCACAGACCGCCTATGGCTTCATAGCCCGTCAAGGATGGCCCCCAGGCGGAGCCGTTCCACCACTTGTGATACAGGCCACGGTCCGTACCGACGACAAACACGTCGATGCGATTCGGTCCCCAGGCCACGGCGCGCGGGTCACCCACGCACAAGCCGCCCATCGCTTCATAACCGGTCAGGGACGGCGCCCACGCCGTGCCATTCCACGATTTGTGAAACAGACCGCTGTCGGTGCCCGTGACGAACACATCGAGCCGGTTCGGCGCCCACGAGACCACTTGCGGCGCACTGGTACAAATACCACCCTGCCCTTCATAGCCGGTGACCGATGGCGCCCAGGCCGAGCCATTCCAGGCCTTGTGATACAGCGCGCGGTCCGTGCCCACCACGAAGACGTCGAGGCGGTTCGCGCCCCAGGCCACGACGGGCGAGGAACTCTGGCGCGGCGTGGCGCCCGTGCCGCCCGTTCCCGTGCCGATGCTGGCGCGCGGACCATCGAGGCAGGCCTGCATGCGCGCCACCTGGCCCGCCGTGAACATGAACATGGCGGGATCGTCGACATAATCCATGTAGTTCATGAACATGTCGCCATTCGGTCCGTTGCTGCAGGAAATATGCGGAAATGAAGGCTGGCCCGTGTTCGGCCCGCCCTGGTTCGGCGTGTCGGCGACATTGTCCGTGCCCGAGCACCCGGTGCCGTCGTCACCCCATATATGGTTCAGGTTCAGCCAGTGGCCGATTTCATGCGTGGCCGTGCGCCCCAGGTGGAACGGCGGCGCCGCCGTGCCGGTCGTGCCGAAGGCCGATTGCAGGATCACCACGCCGTCGGTGGCGGCCGGGCCGCCGGGGAACTGCGCGTAACCGAGCAAGCCGCCGCCCAGCTGGCACACCCAGATATTCAGGTAACTGTCTGCCGGCCAGGCGTCCATGCCGCCCGTTGCCTGCGACTTGACGGCATCATCCGCGCCAAACGAGGCCACCGCCGTCTGGCGCCGCTCGATGCCGCTGCTAGCCGCACCGTTCGGATCGGTGGTGGCCAGCGCGAATTCCACGCGCGCATCGGACGTCAGCGGCAGGAACGGTGCCGGCGTGCTGTTCACATCCGGGTTGACGCGCCGGAAATCGCGGTTCAGCACATCGATCTGGCTGGCGATCTGCGCATCCGATATATTCTGCGCGGCCGTGTTCCACACCACATGCACCACCACCGGTATCTGCGTCACGCCGGAACGGCCGGCGATGCCGCTGTCTCCCTCGTACAGTCCGGCCAGGTTTTCGATATCGGCGCGTACGTTCGCATAGGAGGGATCTTCGGTCAGCAGGCGGCGATGCACGTCCATCGTGGCGCAGGTGCGCACTTGCGGCGTGCCGCCGCCCTGCTCACCTCCACCGCCCATGCCACCTGCACCGCCTCCGCCCCCTCCGTCGTCGCGGTCGCCCCCCATGCCGCCGCCATCGCCCACGTGCATGCAACTGGCGCCTGCCATGCCCTGCGATGCCTGCTGCATGCCGCCGCCCGGCATGTCGCCGGCATGCGCGGCGGCCGCGCCCTGGGTGAGCGCCGCCTGATCCGCGTACGACACGCCCAGACGCGGCCCTGGCATGGCGTCGCCGCCGGCCGCATCGGCGTCGGCCTGCACGTCGCCTTCGACCGGCATGGACTGCATGGCGGACATGGCTGGCGCGCCTTCCGCTGAACCGGTGGCCGGTGATTTTTTCGTTTTAGCGGTGCTCATGATGTCTCCCTTCGTCTGTTTGCCAGTTCACTATGGCACGGCGAAAAGAGGAGCATTTGCGCCAGATCAAGACTGGCAAGCGGTGCCAAAGAAAAGTGGCGGACGAAAAAAAAAGACAGCCGAAGCTGTCTTTGGGGCTTGCAGGCCGTGGCCCGCAAACGGGGAATTACTTGGCGGCGGCGGCCTTGACTTCAGCGTCGGCTTTGGCCTTGGTTTCTGCCGTCTTGGTGGCGGCGAGGGCTTTATCGGCGTTCGCTTCCACTTTTTCCTTGGCGACCTTGGCGTTCGCTTTCACGGCCGTCTTGGTGGCTTTCGCATCGGCCTTGGCATCGGTTTTATCGGCCTTGGCTTCCGCTTTCAGCTTGTCTTCCGCATCGGCGCTGACGACTTTGTCGTGAGCCTTGGCCTTGGTTTTATTGGCCTTGTGATGGGCGTCGGCTTTCTTTTCGTCAGCCTTCATTTCAGCCTTGGCGACGTTGGCGTCAGCCTTGGCATCGACTTTGGCTTCCGAAGCGGCAGCCTTGTTGACATCTTTTTGCGCGGAAGCCTGGGCTTTCACGACAGCTTCGGTAGCCGGCGCGGTTTGAGCGAAGGCGGCGGTAGCAAACAGGGTGGCGATCAGGGCGGCGAGTAATTTGTTCATGATGAGACCTTTCAATATGGTTTAATTTTATTCTTACTAAAGGCGGGCAAAATGTTCAAAGTTTGCCAGGCATCGCGCTGTTTCTTGATGTAGCGCAATGGCATGACTTCATAGTAAAGATAATTGGCAAACCACACAGTGCGGTAGCGCACTCAACGAGAAATATGTGCAATTCGGCAAAATTTCTCATCGAGCGCCGCCTGCCGCTTCAGATCCTCATGCGCCCACGGCCAGCGCCGCATGGCGCGCCGCCACCCACTCCTCATTTGCCGGTTCCACGCCCACCACGATGCGGCTGGCATCGGTGGAAATACGGCTGGCGTTGCGCGCATTGGCCTGCGCATCGAGCACGGGGCCGATGAAACCGAGCTCGGCGCAGATGCGCTGGCGCAGTTCGGCGCTATGCTCGCCGATACCGGCCGTAAACACCAGCATGTCCAGCCCACCGAGCACGGCCGTCAGGGCGCCGATTTCACGCACGATGCGGCGGATATACAGGGCCAGCGCGGCGCGGATGCGCTCACCCGTGGCATCCTGCCGGTCCTGCTGCGCCAGCAGCACCGGCGGATCGGCCGACACGCCCGACACGCCCAGCAAGCCCGACTCGTGGTACAGCACATGCGCCACTTTTTCCAGCGACAGTTTTTCGATTTCCATCAGGTAGATCACGGCGCCCGGATCGAGCGAACCGCAGCGCGTGCCCATCATCAGACCATCGAGCGCGGAAAAGCCCATGGTGGTGGCCACGCTTTGCAGGTGCTCCATGGCGCACAGACTGGCGCCGCTACCCAGGTGGGCCACGATGACCTTGCCGCGCGCGACAGCGCCAAAACGCTGCTCCAGCACCAGCGACTGGTATTCGTACGACAGACCGTGGAAGCCGTAGCGGCGCAAGCCCCGCTCCCACGCATCGTAAGGCAGGGCCAGCATCTGCTCGACCTGCGGCACCGTGTGGTGGAAGGCCGTGTCGAAGCACGCCACCTGGGCGATGTCGGGCCGTGATTCGAGCAGCACCTCGATCGCCTCCAGCGCGAACGGCTGGTGCAGCGGCGCGAGCGGCACAAAACTTTTCAGGTCCGCCAGCACCTTGGCATCGATGCGCACGGGAGCAAAATACTTGCTGCCGCCATGCACCACGCGATGCGCCACGGCGCGCAGCGGACGCCCGTCCAGCTGCGCCACCACTTGCGCGCGGATGTATTCGAGGGCCGCGTGATGCGGCTGCTGCGCATCGAGCTGCAAGGCGACCGCCGGCAGGCCGCCGGCGCGGTACGTGGCGTTTTCGCGGCCGATACCTTCGACCTTGCCACCCCATTGCGCCTGCTGCGGCAGCATGCCGTCCGCTTGCTCGAACAGGGCGAACTTGATGCTCGACGAGCCGCAATTGAGCACCAGGATCAGGGCGCCATCGGCGGCATGTTGGACGGGTGCGTTCATGGCGGCGTGCTCCGGTAATGATTGGCCAGCATCACGGCGATGGCGCACGAGGCGATGCGGCTGGCGCGCGAATCGGCGCGGCTGGTGAGGATGACGGGGATTTTCGCGCCCAGCACGATGCCGGCGCTGTCCGCATCACCCATGTATTCAAGCTGCTTGGCCAGCATGTTGCCGCTCTCCAGGTCGGGTACCAGCAAAATATCGGCGCGGCCCGCCACCTCGGAGACGATGCCCTTGACGGTGGCGGCGGCGATCGAGACGGCGTTGTCGAAGGCCAGCGGGCCATCGAGGATCGCCCCCGTGATCTGGCCGCGGTCGGCCATCTTGCACAGGGCGGCCGCGTCCAGCGTGGCCGGCATGTCCGCGTTCACGGTTTCCACGGCGGCCAGGATGGCCACGCGCGGGCAGGCCACGCCAATCACGTGCGCCAGGTCGATGGCGTTGCGCACGATGTCGGCCTTCATCGCCAGGTTCGGCGCGATATTGATGGCCGCATCCGTGATGATGAAAGGACGCGGATAGGCGGGCGTCTGCATCAGGAAGCAGTGGCTGATGCGGCGCTTGGTGCGCAGGCCGGCGCTGGCGGCCAGCACGGCCGACATCAGTTCATCCGTGTGCAGGCTGCCCTTCATCAGCGCCTCCACTTCGCCCTTGCCCGCCAGTTCGGCGCCGCGCGCGGCGGCCGCATGGCTATGTTCGACGTCCTCGATGGCGATGCCTTCCAGGCTCAGGCCCGCTTCGGCCGCCACCGCTTCCAGGCGCGCGCGCGGCGCCACCAGAACGGGCGTAATCAGGCCGGCCGCATGGGCATCGAGCGCGCCCGCCAGGCTCAGTTCATCGCACGGGTGGATCACGGCGACCCGGATCGGACCCAGCGTGCGCGCGTGTTCCAGCAGGCGCCGCGTGCCGTCGCCGTTATGCAGGCGCACTTCGGGCAGAGTGGCGCGCTTGCGTTCGATCTGTTCGGCGGGCGCGATCACCTGCGCTTCGCCGTCGAGCACCACGGCGCCATGCTGGTTGACGCAGCGGCAGGCCAGGGTCACGTGGCGGTTGTGCGGCTCGCGCGCGGTGACGGTGACGCTGATGGCCAGCGTATCGCCCACGCGCACGGGCTGCAGGAAACGCAGGGTCTGGCCCGTGTAGACGGTGCCGGCGCCGGGCAGGCGCGTGCCCAGCACGGCCGAAATGAGGGCCGCGCCCCACATGCCGTGCGCGATGACGCCCTGGTAGCGGCTGGAGGCGGCAAATTCGGCATCCAGGTGCTGCGGGTTGTCATCGCCCGACATCACCGCGAACAGGGCGATATCGTCCATGCTCAGGGTGCGCGTGATGCTGGCGGTGTCGCCGATGGCGATCTGGTCGAAGGTGCGGTTACGCACGATATGCAAATCATCGTCTTGGGTAGTAGTCATCGTGGTCTTCTAGGCAGAGGTAGTGTTTTTGGCAGGTTTGGCCTGGACAGCAGGCTGGGACGCAGTTTGAGATGCATGCGCGGCCGGTGGCAGCGCCTTCGCGTGCGCCTTGATCGCACGCTCGAATACCGCCAGCATTTGCTGCAGGCTCGCTTCCTCGTCCGGCGTCGGCGCTTCGGGCACTTGCAGCACTTGCTGCAGCCATTCGCCCAGCGCGCCGATGGCATCCGGCTCCGCACGCGACAGCAAAGTCGGCAAGGCGGCGATGGCGGCATCGAAATCATGCAGCATCAAACGCGCCTGCTGGCGCACGATGCCGCGGAATTCTTCCATGCTGAAGCCCTGCGTGTACTGCGGCTTGACCAATTTGAGGGCCAGGTTGACGCGGCGCTCGTCGGCGATCATGCGGAAGCGGTAGATGTAGAACAGCGCGCGCACGGCCGCCTCCACCAGGCCCCCATGCTGCATGTCCTCGTCCATCTTGCGCGTTTCGCAACGCACGTATTCGCAATGCTCGGGCGAGATACCGGGATGCGGGCGCGGCGGCGTGGTGTCGCCGAGGGCTTGTCCCGTCAGCGCCTGCACCAGGGGTGAGCCATAAATCATGTCGAAAGTGGTTTCCTGCACCGTATCGCGCCAGTCGCGCCAGCTGTTCAAGCCGGCCGTGATGGCGCCGGAGATGGCTTCCTGCATGGCCAGCAGCGGGTTGTCCGGCGCCACCGGCTGGCGCTGAGCGCGCACTTTTTCCGCCTCCTTGGCCACCAGCTTGGCCAGCGGATTGTGGTCCGTCCAGCGCTCGTACGAGACGCGCAGCGGATGCGTGAGCTGCAGCAAGCGCGCCGACTGCGGCGTGACCATGGCGCGCACCCACGGCTGCGCAAACGTGCGGTACAAAGCCAGGTTCACTTCGGACACGCGCGCGACAGCGGCGAATTTGCGGTCATTTTCCACGCTGGGCTGCACGATGGCGCGCACATCCTCGATGCCGCGATGCTCGACCTGCAGCACGTAGTCGCCGCTGGCCAGGTCCGCGTTCGGCGTATCGGGCGTCTTGTCGACGATCCGCGCTTCGTAGATGCCGGCCGGCAGCAGGTTGATCAGGTCGATATTGCTGGCGAATTTCTGGTGTTCCTTGTGCCCCACCTTGGCCGAGACGAAAATGCCCAGGTGGCCAATGCTGTCATGCACGGCATACACGATGGTCTGGTCGTGCAGCAGCACATCGTTGTCGTCGCGGTACAGGTCCGTGATCCAGCCCAGCGCCTGCGGCGGCGGCGTGATGTTGTCGCCGTTCGAGCAGAATACGACGATGGGCGAACGGATATTGCGCAAGTCCAGACGCACGCCATCGGAAGTGATCAACTCCGCCGTGGCCAGGCGGTTGCCGATGAACAGATTGTCGACGATGTACTGCATCTCGACGTCGTTGAGGAACACGTGGCCGCCCCAGTATTTTTCAAATTCCAGATAACGGGGCGCTTCCGTATCGATGTTCGCGTACAGGTTGTACTGCTTGCTCCACAGGGTGTTGGCCGGGTTCAGCTTCTCGAAATTCTGCACCAGGCTGGCGCCGTCGAAACGGCCCTTGCCCAGGTCGCCCGCCAGCGCCGTGGCCCAGCTGCCACCCATCAGGCCACCCGCATAGCGCATCGGGTTGCGGCCATGCCAGCCGGCCCAGTACGACACGGGCGCGCCGGCCACGATGATGGGGCCGAACAGCTCCGGGCGCATGGCCGCCGTCATGAGGATTTGCCAGCCCGCCTGGCAATTGCCGATGACGACGGGCTTGCCCTCGCTGAGCGGATGCAGGGCGATGACTTTTTCCAGGAAGGCCGCCTCGGCGTGCATCACGTCTTCCACCGTCTGTCCCGGCACGGGATCGGGCAGGAAGCCGATGAAGTAGCACGGATGGCCGGCGCGCAGGGCCACGCCGATTTCGCTCTCGGCCTTGAAGCCGCCGATGCCGGGACCGTGGCCAGCGCGCGGGTCGACGACGACGAATGGCCGCTTGCCTGGATCTGGCTGCGGTGTATCGGGCGTCAATATGCGCGCCAGGCCGTAGTTGACGGGGCGCGCCAGCTCCAGGCCGGACATCACCAGTTCGGCGGGGAAGTCCAGCACGTTCGGCACTTCCTCGGCCAGATGCTCCTGGTACTGGTTGCCGCGCCGGCGCATCACGTCCGCGTACAGCACGATGCGCTGCCACGAGTCGCGCGCATAGTCGCCCAGCACGCCCAGCGACGGCAAGCCGCCGGTGGAGAAAAATGGTGCAGTTTCGATCTTCATGGCTATCCTTTTCATGCAAAAAAACGCCGGACCATTCCGGCGCGGGGGGCTACGCCATCTGGCTGATGGTCTTGCGAAAGCGCGCCAGCGCGAAGGTAAACAGGGCCGTGCCGATGGCCAGCAGGGCCAGGAACGGTTTCCATACCACGTCGATGCCGGCGCCCCGGTACAGGATCGCCTGGCTCAGTTCGACGAAATGCGTGGTCGGTGCGATCAGCATGATGTTCTGCACCAGTTCGGGCATGCTTTCGCGCGGCGTGCTGCCGCCCGAGAGCATCTGCAGCGGCAGCAGCACGAGGATCAGCAGCATGCCGAACTGCGGCATGCTGCGCGCCACGGTGGCGAGAAAAATGCCCATCGAGGTGGTGGCAAACAGGTGCAGGGCCGCGCCGCACAGGAACAGCGCGATCGAGCCTTCGATCGGCACGTGCAGCATGCCGCGCACCACCAGGTTCAGCGACAGGGCGGCGGCCAGCAGCACCACCAGGCCCATCGACCAGACCTTGCCCAGCATGATTTCGGCCGGCGTCACGGGCATCACCAGCAAATGCTCGATGGTGCCGTGTTCGCGCTCGCGGATCAGCGCCGCCCCCGTCAAAATGATCGACAGCATCGTCACCTGGTTGATGAGCTCCATCAGCGAGCCAAACCACGCCTGGCTCAGCGATGGGTTGAAGCGCGCGCGCATCACCAGCTCCACCGGCGAGACCGTCGCGCCGCGATAGCGTTTGGCGAATTCGGATATTTCACCGGCGACGATCTGCTGGATGTAGCCGCTGCCGCTGAAGGCCTGGCTCATGCGCGTGGCGTCCACGTTCAGTTGCAGCTCCGCCTGGCGCCCGCCCAGCACGTCCGCCTGCAGCTTGGGCGGTATCGTCAGCACGAAGGTGTACCGGCCCGCGTCCAGGCCCGCATCGACCTGGCTCTGGTTGATCATGGCCGGCGGCGTGAACTGCGGCGGGAAGAAGGCCGAGGCGATGCGCCCGGACAGCGGCGAGCCATCCTCGTCGACGATGGCGATCGAGGCCATGTGCAGGGTTTCCGGCTTGGCCGTGGCGGCCACGTAGATGGCCAAAGTGAAGGTGTAGAGGATCAGGATCAGCATCATCGGATCGCGGATCAGGCTCCAGATTTCCTTCACGCCCAGGCGGTAGATATTTTCAAGATGGCGCATACGCTTACGACTCCTGTTTCTTCAGCAGCGCCACCGTCACGCCGAGGATCACGGGGATCGCCACGAGCAGGGGCCAGAACGAGGCGTGCAAGTCGCCAAAGCCCAGCGCCTTGTTGAACACGCCCCTGCTGATATTGAGCATGTGCGTGGCCGGGTACATCAGGCCGATCGCCTTGCCCACGCCTTCCATCGACGAGACGGGATTGAGCAGGCCGGAAAACTGGATGGCCGGGATCATGGTGCCGATCATGGTCACGAACAGGGCCGCGATCTGGCTGCGCGTAAACGTCGAGGCGAACAGCCCGATGCCGGTGGCGCAGATATTGAAGATGAAGGTGGCGCCGATCAAGGTCAGCAAGCTGCCCTTGACCGGCACGCCGAAGGCGGTGACCGCCAGCAGCGCCATGAGGGCGAAGTTGAACATGGCCAGCACGACGTACGGCACCTGCTTGCCGAGCAAGAATTCCAGGCGCGTGACGGGCGTCACGTACAGGTTGATGATGGACCCGAGTTCCTTTTCACGCACCACGGACAGCGCCGCCAGCATGGCCGGCAGCATCAGCAGCAGCAAGGGAATCACGGCCGGCACCATGGCCGGCAGGCTTTTCACGTCCGGGTTGTAGCGGTAGCGCGTCTGGATGGCGACGGGATTGTTCATCTTGATGCCATAGCGGTGCAGGGCCTGGTCGGCCAGCCACAGCTGATGCATGCCCTGCACGTAGCCCTGCACGGTTTCGGCGCGCATCGGCATGGCGCCGTCGATCCAGGCGCCCACCTGGGCCGGCGCGCCGCGCTGCACGTCGCGCGCAAAGCCGGGCGGAATCTCGATGGCCAGCGACAGTTCGCCGCTGCGCATGCGCTTGTCGATATCGGCATAGTCGCGCAGCGGCGGGCGCTCGACGAAGTAGCGCGAACCGGCCAGGTTGTTCGTGTAATTCTGGCTCAGGGTGGTCTGGTCGTGGTCGAGCACCGCATAACTGAGGTCTTCCACATCCAGGCTGATGCCGAAGCCGATGACGAACAGCAGCAGCACGGAGCCGCCCAGCGCCAGGGTCAGGCGCACGGGGTCGCGCCGCAATTCCAGCGTTTCGCGCCACATGTAGCTGAGCATGCGCCCAAGACTGAAGCGGCTGCGCCGGTGTTCCTGCTGCGGTGCGGCCACTTCAGCCTTCTGCGCGGGCACCTCGCTTTCCTGCTCCGCCGGCGCCGTGCCGCCGCCCGCCTCTTCCAGGTAGGCGATGAAGGCCGCTTCCAGCGACGGTGCCCCCTTCTTGCGTACCAGTTCGGCCGGTGCATCGCTGACCAGCACTTTACCCGCGTGCATCAGCGAGATGCGGTCGCAGCGCTCGGCCTCGTTCATGAAGTGGGTGGAGATAAAGATGGTGACGCGGTCGCGCCGCGCCAGCTCGATCATCAAGCGCCAGAAATTGTCGCGCGCGATCGGGTCGACGCCGGACGTGGGCTCGTCGAGGATCAGCATTTCCGGCTTGTGCACCATGGCCACGGCCAGCGACAAACGCTGGCGTATGCCCAACGGCAGGCTGTCGGGCAGGTCGTCCATCACTTCGCGCAAGTCGAAGCGCTGCGCCATTTCGTCGATGCGCGCGGCGATTTCCGCTTCCGGCACGTGGAACAGGCGCGCATGCAGCACCAGGTTCTGGCGCACCGTCAGTTCGCTGTACAGGGAAAATGCCTGCGACATGTAACCGACCCTGCGGCGCGTGTCGATATCGCTGGAATCGACTTCCTTGCCGAACAGCCAGGCCTTGCCTTCCGTTGCCGGCAGCAGGCCCGTGAGCATCTTCATGGTGGTCGACTTGCCGCAGCCATTCGAGCCGAGAAAGCCGAAGATCTCGCCGCGACCGATGCGGAAATTCACATGGTCGACGGCCGTGAAATCGCCGAAGCGCATGGTCAGATCTTTCGCCTCGATGGCGACGTCCTGCGCGCTGGCCGCGTCCAGCGGCGTGATGACCACGGGCTGGTGGCCTGCGCGCTTGGCTTCCGGCAGCAGCTTGATGAAGGCCGCCTCCAGGTTGTCGCTTTGCGTGCGCGCCAGCAGTTCGGCCGGCGTGCCCGTATCGAGCACCTTGCCATCATCCATGGCGACCAGCCAGTCGAAGCGCTGTGCCTCATCCATGTAGGCGGTGGCGACCATCACGCTCATTTGCGGGCGCTGCACGCGAATGCCGGCGATCAGGTCCCAGAACTGGGCGCGCGCCAGCGGATCGACGCCGGTGGTCGGCTCATCGAGAATGAGCAGGTCGGGATCGTGGATCAGCGCGCAGCACAGGCCCAGTTTCTGCTTCATGCCGCCCGACAGCTTGCCCGCCGGGCGCGCCAGGAACGGGTGCAAGCCCGTGCTGCGGGTCAGCTGGTCGATGCGGCGCCGGCGTTCGGCGGCATCGTGGCCGAACAGGCGCGCGAAAAACTGCAGGTTTTCCTCGACAGACAAAGTCGGATACAGATTCTTGCCCAGGCCTTGCGGCATGTAGGCGATGCGCGGACAGACATCGTCGCGATGGCGCGCATCGCGCATGTCGCCGCCCAGCGCCATCACGCTGCCCTGCTGCACGGCGCGCGCGCCGGCCACCAGCGACAGCAGGCTCGATTTGCCCACGCCATCGGGCCCGATCAAGCCCACCATGCAGCCGGCCGGCACATCGAGGTCGATGGCGTCGAGCGCCACCGTCTTGCCGTAATGCTGGCTGACGCCCTTGATACTGACGACAAATGGGGTCACGTCCATGGTCACTGCGGGACCTTGGCCGTCAGTTCAGCCGGCCATGCCTGCTTTGCATCGAGACGCACCCAGGCTACGCCGGGCAAGCCCACTTTTACCAAAGCCAGATGCTTTTGCAGCAGCTCGCGGCTGATCTGCGCTTTCACGCGGAACATCAGCTTCTGGCGCTCGCTGGCCGTTTCCACCGTCTTCGGCGTGAACTGCGCGCTGGCGGCGACAAACGAGATCGTCGCCGGAATCACGTAATTGGGCGCCGCATCGAGGATGATGCGCACTT